>NZ_JOGP01000011.1:0-392000 GCF_000719505.1 Streptomyces sp. NRRL B-3229
GAGAACCCGGCCGTGCAGGAGGAGATGATCTCCGCGCTGCGGTTCTGGCTGGACCTGGGCATCGACGGCTTCCGCCTCGACGCCGTGCCGTACCTGTACCAGGAGGAAGGCACCAACTGCGAAAACCTTCCGGCGACCCACGAGTTCCTCAAGCGGGTCCGCAAGGAGATCGACGCCTCCTACCCGGACACGGTGATCCTGGCGGAGGCGAACCAGTGGCCGGAGGACGTCGTCGACTACTTCGGCGACTACGAGTCCGGCGGCGACGAGTGCCACATGGCGTTCCACTTCCCGGTCATGCCCCGCATCTTCATGGCGGTCCGCAGGGAGTCCCGCTACCCGGTCTCGGAGATCCTCGCCAAGACCCCGGCGATCCCCGCGAACTGCCAGTGGGGCATCTTCCTGCGCAACCACGACGAGCTGACCCTGGAGATGGTCACCGACGAGGAACGCGACTACATGTGGGCCGAGTACGCGAGCTCTCCCTGCCCGGCTCGCCGATCCTCTACTACGGCGACGAGATCGGCATGGGCGACAACATCTGGCTCGGCGACCGCGACGCCGTCCGCACCCCCATGCAGTGGACACCGGACCGTAACGCGGGATTTTCCTCCTGTGACCCCGGGCGGCTCTATCTGCCGACCATCATGGACCCGGTCCACGGCTACCAGGTCACCAACGTCGAGGCGTCGATGGCGTCGCCCTCCTCGTTGCTGCACTGGACCCGCCGGATGATCGAGATCCGCAAGCAGAACACGGCGTTCGGCCTCGGCTCCTACACCGAGCTCCCGTCGTCGAACCCCGCGGTCCTCGCCTTCCTGCGGGAGTACGAGGACGACCTGGTCCTGTGCGTGCACAACTTCTCCCGGTTCGCGCAGCCCACCGAGCTGGACCTCCGTGAGTTCGGCGGCCGGCACCCTGTCGAGCTGTTCGGCGGGGTGCGGTTCCCGGCCATCGGTGAACTGCCGTACTTGCTGACCCTGGGCGGGCACGGCTTCTACTGGTTCCGGCTGCGCAAGGACGCGGCCTAGCCGACCGGGCCCGGGCGGGGCGGTTTCCACCGGCCCGCCCGGGGCACGCATCAGTAACACCCCGACCAGCCAGCCCGGGGAAAGGACGCCCCCACCATGTCGGAAGCCGTCACCCCCACCGCCACGACAAGCCCCGGCCTCCTCGCCTCCCTCGACCCCCTCCTGCGCGAGTGGCTGCCGCGGCAGCGCTGGTTCGCGGGCAAGGGGCGCCCGGTCACCGGGTTCTCGCTGGTGGCGGCCACGGAACTGCTGCCGCCCACCGCCAAGCTCGGTCTGTACCACCTGCTGGTCCGCGCCCACCAGCCGGCGGCCGTGGGCGCGCCGGCGCACCCCGGGGACTGCTACCAGCTGCTCATAGGTGTGCGCGAGGCGCTGCCGCCCCGGCTGGCGCCCGCGCTGATCGGCCATGTCGAGGAGGGCCCGCTCAGCGGCCGTACCGCGTACGACGCCCTCTTCGACCCCCTGCCCGCCGAACTGCTCCTGGAGGCGATCCGCACCGGAGCCAGGATCGGCGGGCTTCGTTTCGACCGGGACCCGCAGCAGGAGATCCGGGACGGTCTGGTGGCCCGGGTGGTGACCGCCGAGCAGTCCAACTCGTCGATCGTCTTCGGAGATACGTTCATCCTGAAGCTGCTGCGCCGGATCGTGCCCGGCGTCAACCCCGACCTGGAGCTCCCGCTGGCGCTGGCCCGGGAGGGCTGCCCCCGGGTGCCCGCGCCGACGGGGTGGCTGCGCACGGAGGTCGCGGGTGAGCCGTACACCCTCGGAGTGCTCCAGCCCTTCGTGCAGGGCGCCTCGGACGGCTGGGAGCTGGCCCTGCGGGAGCTGGCCAAGGGTGAGGACTTCAGCGCGGAGGCGCACGCCCTCGGCCGGGCCACCGCCGAGGTGCACACCGCGCTCGCCCGCGCCCTGCCCACGGTCACGCTCGGCCACCAGCAGCTGCACCTGCTCGTCGACGGCATGATCGAGCGGCTGGACGCGGCGGTGCAGGCGGTTCCCGCGCTGCTGCCGTACGCGCCGGGTCTGCGCACCGCGTTCACCGCGCTGGGGGACCTGGCGTCCGAGGGCACCACCTGGACCGCGCAGCGCATCCACGGCGACCTGCACCTCGGGCAGTGCCTGCGCTCGGCCTCCGGGCACTGGTCGCTGATCGACTTCGAGGGCGAGCCGTCCAAGCCGCTGTCCGAACGGCGGCTGCCGCAGCCGACCGTCCGGGACGTCGCGGGGATGCTCCGTTCCTTCGACTACGCGGCCCACTCGACCGACCTGCCGGTGCCGGGCTGGGCCGAGGCCTGCCGGGCGGCGTACTGTTCCGGCTACGCCGAGGTCAGCGGGGTGGACCCACGGACCGATCCGGTGCTGCTGCGGGCGTACGAGACCGACAAGGCGATCTACGAGGTCGTCTACGAGGCACGGCACCGGCCGGACTGGCTCCAGGTGCCGATGGCCGCGGTGGCGCGGTACGCGACGACCGACCTGACCTGACCGACCTTTCCCGGCCGAGGAGGCTCCTCCTGTGACTCCGCCCACCCCCAGCGGTTCGGAACCGAAGAAGACTGCGAAGAAGAAGACGCCTGCGGCGGGGAAGGCCGGTGGGACGTCCGGTCCGGGGGTGTCTGGCGCCGATAAGACGGGTGCCGTGAAGGCTGCTGCCGAGAAGGTGGTCGCCGATACGGCCGGGGCGGTGAAGGCGGTCGCGAAGAAGGTCGGTGCGAAGAAGGCCGCGGGTGGAGGGACGACCGACGGGAAGGCCGCTGCCGAGAAGGCCGTCGCCAAAAAGGCCGGTGCCAAGAAAGCCGTAGCCAAGAAAGCCAGTGCGGAGAAGGCTGTCCCCAAGAAGGCTGTCCCCAAGAAGGCCAGTGCGGAGAAGGCCGTCCCCAAGAAGGCCGGCGCGGAGAAGGCCCTCGCCGAAAAGGCCGTAGCCAAGAAGGCCGGTACGGAGAAGGCCGTCACCAAGAAGGCGCTGGCCAAGGAGACCCCCGTGGAGAAGCCTGCCGGGAAGAAGGCCGCCGCGAAGAAGGCCACGGCGGCGGAGAAGAAGACCGCGGCCAGGAAAGTGACTGCCCGGAAGACCGCAGCGCAGAAGACGGTGGGCGGCGAGAACCCGGCGCAGCCGGTCGCCCCCGCAGAGCCCACCGCCACCTCACCGGCCCCCACCAAGAAGCCGACGACACGGAAGACAGCCGGCGCCAAGCCCCCCGTGCAGCCGGTCGCTTCCAGCAAGAAGTCGACGCCGCGGAAGGCACCCGGTGCCAAGCCCCCGGCGCAGCCGGTCGCCGCCGCAGGAGCCACCGCCGGGCCGGTCCCCACCAGCAACGTAGGCGCCCCATCGACTGCCCCTCAGCCCGTCACCGCCACCCCGGCCCCCGCCGAGCCCCTCGCCGCCGGCCCCGCACCCGCCGAACCGATCACCGCCCCGCCGCCGGAGGCAGCCGCGCTCGCGGCCGATGACCGGGAGCGGCTGCTCGCCGGGGCTCATCATGATCCGCACTCCGTGCTGGGTGCGCATCCCGTGCCCGGTGGGGTGGCGTTCCGGGTGTTCCGGCCGTACGCGCTGGCCGTGACCGTCGTCGCCGGGGAGCTGCGGGCCGAGCTGCACGACGACGGCGACGGGTTCTTCTCCGGGGCGCTGCCGCTGACGGAGGTCCCGGACTACCGGCTGCTCGTGACGTACGAGGACTCGGTGCAGGACACCGCGGACGCGTACGCCTTCCTGCCCGCGCTCGGCGATCTCGACCTGCATCTGATCGGCGAGGGCCGGCACGAGGAGCTGTGGACGGCGCTCGGCGCGCAGCCGATGACCCACCAGGGCGTCACCGGCACCCGCTTCACCGTGTGGGCGCCGAACGCGCGGGGCGTCCGCGTGGCCGGCACCTTCAACTTCTGGGACCCCTCCGCGTTCGCGATGCGTTCCCTCGGCTCGACCGGTGTCTGGGAGCTGTTCGTGCCCGGCGTCGGCGAGGGCGAGCTGTACAAGTTCGAGATCACCCGGCCCGACGGCTCGAAGACCCTGCGCGCGGACCCGCTGGCCCGCCGCACCGAGGTCCCGCCCAACACCTCCTCGATCATCCACGCCTCGCACCACGAGTGGCAGGACCAGGAGTGGATGGCCCGGCGTGCGGAAGGGGCCCCTGCGCATGAAGCCCCCTTCTCCGTCTACGAGATCCATCTGCCGTCCTGGCGACCGGGTCTGACCTACCGTCAGCTGGCGGAACAGCTCCCCGCGTACGTCAAGGACCTCGGCTTCACCCACGTCGAGCTGATGCCGGTCGCCGAGCACCCCTTCGGCGGCTCCTGGGGCTACCAGGTCACCGGGTTCTACGCCCCCACCGCCCGCCTCGGCACCCCCGACGACTTCAAGTACCTGGTCGACGCCCTCCACCAGGCCGGGATCGGCGTACTGATGGACTGGGTGCCCGCCCACTTCCCGCGCGACGACTGGGCGTTGGCGGAGTTCGACGGTCGCACCCTGTACGAGCACGAGGACCCGCTGCGGGCGGCGCACCCCGACTGGGGGACCCTGGAGTTCGACTACGGCCGCCGCGAGGTGCGCAACTTCCTGGTGGCGAACGCCATCTACTGGTGCGAGGAGTTCCACATCGACGGCCTCCGGGTCGACGCGGTCGCCTCGATGCTCTACCTCGACTACTCGCGCGAGCCCGGTCAGTGGGTGCCGAACGTGCACGGCGGCCGGGAGAACCTGGACGCGGTGGACTTCCTCCAGGAGATGAACGCCACGGTGTACCGCCGGGTGCCGGGCGTGGTGACGATCGCGGAGGAGTCGACGGCCTGGGACGGCGTGACGCGCGCGACGCACCACATGGGACCGGGCGGCTTCGGGGGCCTGGGCTTCGGCCTGAAGTGGAACATGGGCTGGATGCACGACTCGCTCGACTACATGGCCCATGAGCCGGTGCACCGCAAGTACCACCACCACGAGATGACGTTCTCGATGGTGTACGCGTACAGCGAGAACTACGTCCTGCCGATCTCGCACGACGAAGTGGTGCACGGCAAGCGGTCGTTGGTGTCGAAGATGCCCGGCGACTGGTGGCAGCAGCGGGCCAACCTGCGCGCCTACCTGGCCTTCATGTGGGCCCATCCCGGCAAGCAACTCCTCTTCATGGGGCAGGAGTTCGCGCAGGGCGCGGAGTGGTCGGAGGCGCACGGCCCGGACTGGTGGCTGCTGGACCCGGCGTACGGGGCGGAGGCCGACCACCGCGGTGTCCGCGATCTGGTCCGGGACCTGAACATCGTGTACCGCCACACGCCGGCCCTGTGGCAGCGCGACACGGACCCCTCGGGCTTCCAGTGGATCGTGGGCGACGCCGCGGAGGACAACGTCTTCGCGTTCCTGCGGTACGACGCGGAGGGCACCCCGCTCCTCGCGGTCTCCAACCTCTCCCCGGTGGCCCGCCCCGACTACCGCATCGGCGCGCCCGACGACGTCCCGGCCTGGGTCGAGTCCCTCAACACCGACACGGGGAAGTACGGCGGCAGCGACGTCACCAACCCGGACGTCCTGAAGCCGGACCCGCAGGGCTGGCACGGCCGCCCGGCCAGCCTCCAGCTCACGCTGCCGCCGCTGGCGACGGTGTGGCTGCGGCCGGCGTAGGGGAAGGACGGTCAGCGGGCTCGACGGCGGCGGCCGCGGGGAGACGGAACTCCTCAGCGGCCGCCGGGGGGAACGGAATCCCTCAGCGGCCGCCGAGGGGAACGAGAGTCGTCAGCGGCCGCCGAACATGAACTTGCGCAGGGCCGCCAGCAGGCCCCCGGTCTGGCCGTCGGCCTCGCCGCCGGACCCGGGCGACCGGTGCTGCGGCCGCGGGGGTGCCGGTCGCCGTGCGACGGCCCCCGGCCCGAGCTCGTAGCGGACCGGCAGCAGCCGCAGCCCGCGTACCACCGGGCCCGACCGCCAGGGCAACTGGTCCGGTGGCAGGGTGAGTTCCGCGCGGGTGAAGTGGTCGAGGAACCGGCCGACCGCCGTCGAGACGATCATGCTGCCCAACTCTCGTGCGGCGCTGGGGCATTGGTGCGTTCCGGCGCCCCAGCCCAGGTGCGCCCGGGTGGACACCGTCGCCCCCACCAGGTGGGAGGAGCTCAGCGCCAGCAGCTCCTGGTGCGCCGCCGCCGCGGACGGGGACACCGCGTCGCCCGCCCGCACCCACACCTTCCCCAGCCGCACGTCCCGCGCCGCGAACCGGAAGCACATGTTGGCCACCGGAGGGTTCACCAGCGCCGCCCGGTTGACCGTCTCGCCGAGCTGTCCGGCCGGGAGGCTGCGCCGGACCGTGGTGTTCCCGCGCAGCACCTCCAGCAGCGTGTTGAGGACCATGTTCCCGGTGATGTCGTTCAGGTACACGGCATTCATGAACAGCTCCCGTCCGAGCTGCTCGTCGCTCAGCCCGGGGTCGGCGAGCAGCAGGTAGGAGGTGAGGTCGTCCCCCGGCCGGGCCCGCCGGTGCGCGGCGAGCCGGGTGAACGCGGCCAGCGCCCGGGCCGTCGCGGGACCGGAGTCCGCTCCCCCGTCGAGCATCCGCCACAGGTCCATGACCAGTTCGTCGCCCAGCTCCACGGGACAGCCGAACAACTTGGTCGTCACCATCAGCAGCAGCGGCCGGGTGTACTGCGCCCCGAGATCCGCGAAGCCCACGGACCCCGACTCGGCGGCCAGCATCCCGACCAGTTCGTCGGCGTACCGGGCGACCGCGGCCCGTACCTCCCACCCTTCCGGGCTGCGCGTGTCCTGGAAGGGGGTGAGCGCCGAGTGATGGGTGCGCCGGGACGCCAGATGCTCCTCGTCGTCCATGAACATCGTCTGCCGTACCTCGTAACCGGCCAGCAGCGGCCAGTCCCGCGGCAGCCGGCCCTCCGCCCGGGCCCGCCAGTACCGCACGTCCCGCCGCCACAGGCTCCCGTTGCGCAGCACCTCGGTGACCTCGGTGTAGCCGAGCACCAGCCACACCGCAACCCCCGCCAGGGAGACCGGGGCGACCGGCCCGTAGGTGCCGCGCAGCCGCTCGTACACGGCGACCGGGTCGACGTCGAACTCGGCCGTGAGCAACGGTTCGACGGGCAGCGACGCGAGGGTGGGGCCGTCGGCCGGCGGGGTCGCGTGGGCATGGGCTTCCATGTGCACACGCTTACCGCACCGACCGTGTACGAGCAGTCACTCCGGCGTGAACTGTTACGTCTTGGTGATGACTGATCCTCAGGCGGTGACCAGCGCCTTCGGCAGCCGGCCCGTGTGCAGGACGCCCAGCCGCTGGGTCGCCCGGGTCAGGGCGACGTAGAGGTCGCTCGTGCCGTACAGCGCCGGTTCGACCACGAGCACCGAGTCGAACTCGAGCCCCTTGGACTGCCGGGGGTCGAGGAGGACGACGGTCCGGGTCAGGTCCGGTTCCGCGCCGGCGGTCACCCCGTCGAGGCGGGCGGCGAGTCTGCGGTGCAGATGGCGCGGGGCGATGACCGCGAGCCGTCCCTCGTCGGGGGTCAGCTCCCGCACGGCCTCGGCGACCGCGCCGGGCAGGTCGTCGGTGGCGCGCACCCAGGGCCGTACACCGGTGGAACGGACCGAACTCGGCGGTTGGAAGTCCGGGTCCTCCGCGCGTACGACGGCCGCCGCGAGCTCCATGATCTCGGCGGGCGTGCGGTAGTTGACGCCGAGGCGGGTGTGCTCCCAGCGGTCCTCGACGTACGGCTGAAGGATTTCCTGCCACGAGCCCACGCCGGCCGCCTCCGCGGTCTGCGCCGGGTCGCCGACCAGGGTCATGGAGCGGGTCGGGCTGCGCCGCATGAGCAGCCGCCAGGCCATCGGGGACAGCTCCTGCGCCTCGTCGACGATGATGTGCCCGAAGGCCCAGGTGCGGTCGGCCGCCGCGCGTTCGGCGGCGCTGCGGTGGTCGTCCTCCTCCTGCCGCTCGGCGAAGCGCTCCGCGTCGATGATGTCGTGGGCGGACAGGACCTCGGAGTCCTCGTCGTCGATGTCCTCGAACTCGTAGGTCCGCGAGGCGTACGACACGTCGAGCACGCCCTGCGCGTACGCGATCTGCGTCTCGCGCTCACGTTCGGCCAGCGCCCGCGCCACCCGCTCGTCCACGCCGAGGAGTTCGGCCGCTTCGTCGAGCAGGGGCACGTCCGCGACGGTCCAGCCCCGGGTCACCGGGCGGCGGATCGCGGCCGCGTCCTCGTCGGGGAGGTAACCGACCGGGTCGGCGAGGAAGTCCGCGACCAGCCGCTGCGGGGTCAGCCGCGGCCACAACTGGTCGATGGCGGCCCATACTTCGGGGTTCTCGGCGATCTCGTCGCGGATCTGGGTGATGTCGGCCGGGTCGAGGAGGCTACTGCCGTCGTAGGGGTCGGTGCCGACCCGCTCGGCGTACAGCTCGGTCAGCGTGTTGAGGATGTGGCCCTCGAAGTGCTCCCGGGCCACGTTGTGCGGCAGCCGGGCGGCCCGGGTCTTCTCGCGGGCGACCTTGACCAGGCCGTCGTCGAGCATCAGGATCTCGCGGTCGTGCTCGATCGCGATCACCGGGTCGGGCAGCGCCTGCCAGTCGCGCACGGCGTCGGCGAGGACGTCCGCCATGGCGGCCCGCCCCTTCACCGCGGCCGCCGCCCGGCTGTCCGTGGCCGTCGCCTTCACGCCCGGGAAGAGCTCGCCGATCGTGGCGAGCAGCACGCCGGTCTCGCCGAGGGAGGGCAGCACCTCGCCGATGTAGCCGAGGAAGGCCGGGTTGGGTCCGACGATCAGCACGGCCCGCTTGGCGAGCAACTCCCGGTGTTCGTAGAGGAGATAAGCGGCCCGGTGCAGGGCCACCGCGGTCTTTCCGGTGCCGGGGCCGCCTTCCACCACCAGCACCCCGCGGTGCGGTGCGCGGATGATCTCGTCCTGCTCGGCCTGGATGGTCTGCACGATGTCGCTCATACGGCCGGTGCGCGCGGAGTTCAGCGCGGCGAGCAGGACGGCGTCGCCGGTGGGGTCCTCGTGGCCGGTGCGTTCCTGGTCACCGAGGTCGAGGATCTCGTCGTGCAGGTCGGTGACGCGGCGGCCGTCGGTGCCGATGTGCCGGCGGCGGCGCAGGCCCATCGGGGTGTGGCCGGTGGCCAGGTAGAAGGGGCGGGCGACCTCGGCCCGCCAGTCGATGAGGATCGGGGTGCGCTCGGCGTCGTCGGTGCGCAGGCCGATCCGGCCGATGTGGTGGGTGACGCCCGAGGTGAGGTCGATGCGGCCGAAGCAGAGCGAGCCGTCGACCGCGTTCAGGGCGGCCAGCAGTCCGGAGCGCTCGGCGACCAGGATGTCCCGTTCGAGGCGGGCCTGCATCGGGGTGTTGCCCTGGGCGAGCGCGTCGGTGACCGAGGTCTCGGTGTCGCCGCGCAGGGCGTCCACGCGCGCGTACAGGTCGTCGATGAATTCCTGTTCGCGCTTCATTTCATGGTCTGGCAAACCGGTGTTTGACAATTCCACTCCCGCCCGGATATACTGTGCTCACTGAGCTTCTTTGCGACCTCAATTGCCCTGAAGTCGCGAATCATCGAATATAGCAAAAGAAATCCCCCGAGCACAATTGCTCGGGGGATTTCTCGTATTGCCTCAGCGCACAGCCTCAGGACGCGGTCTCAGGTCACAGCGCGTCCGCGAGTTCCTCCAGGAGCCGCCGCTTGGGCCGCGCCCCGACCATCGACCGCACCGGCTCCCCGTCCCGGAACAGCATGAACGTCGGCATCGACAGCACCCTGTACGCGTTGGTGGTCAGCGGATTGCTGTCGACGTCGAGTTGGACCACGCGGAACCGCTCGCTCTCCTCCGCGGCGAGGGCCGTGAGCACCGGCCCCATCTGCCGGCACGGCGGACACCAGTCGGCGGTGAACTCCACCAGCACCGGGAGTTGCGAGCCGATCACCTCCGTCTCGAAGTCCGCGTCCGTCACCTCGGTCACTCCGGCTGCCCTGATCACAGGTCCCGCCCTCCCAGTTCGCACATCGGATCCGTACCGTCGAGCGTGGCCAGCCGTACGCCGATCTTCGCCCGTACCGCCTGCAACTCCCCGATCAGGGAGTCGAGTTCGTCCAGCTTGCGGCGGTAGACGTCGATCGACGCGGGACAGGTGTCACCCTCCTCGTGCCCGGCCCGCAGACACTCCAGAAACGGCCGCGTCTCCTCCAGGTCGAACCCGAAGTCCTGGAGGGTCCGGATCTGCCGGAGCAGCTTGAGGTCCGCCTCGTCGTACGTGCGGTACCCGTTCTCCCCCCGCCGCCCGGGCAACAGCCCCCGCGCCTCGTAGTACCGCAGCGTCCGCGTGGTGGTCCCGGCCCGTGCGGCCAGCTCGCCGATTCGCATACCGGCGAACGTAACCCTTGACGCCGACGTCAAGGCAAGAGCGGTTTGCGTACCACGCCGGGAAAGACGACTGCGGGAAGCGGTGCTTTGGGCGGACCGCGCTTTTCCATTTGGGTCAGTGGGGGGTACCCCCGGGGGGCGTGCCGGGGAGTGCAGCGCCGGGGCACTCACGGACGGCCGAGGGAGACGGGCGCCGGCCTTCCCGGGTCCGGCCGCGGGGTCCAGAGGGCCAAGTCCGGCGTCGAGGTGCTCTTCGGAACGCGACCGCCGCGCGCCGCGTCACCGGGGAGTCGTGACCCCCGTCCACGGCTCCCCGGTGCGCTCGGCCCACTCGGCTGCCGTCTGCGGGCGGCCCGTGAGCAGCAGGAGGAGGGCCGCGATCGGGCCGTGCACCTCCTCGCCCTCTCCCAGCGCCCACTCGACGTACGTGGCCACGAGTCGCGCGTTCGGCAGTGGCCACGGCCTCGGGGGGAACCTCATGGTCCACACCCTCTCGGCGGCGTCCAGGGCGGCCCGTGGCGGTACCGGTCGGTCGCGGTGCAGCGCGAGGGCGATGTCCTGGCCGTGGACGAGGAGGTCGAGGAGGGGCTCGTGGGGTGACGGGGTCGGCGCGAGGCGGCGGGAGCCGATGATCGAGCGCAGGTTGGCGACGATCTCGCCCACCGGCAACGACGCCTCACGGACCGCCGAGTCGTGGATCATCCGGTTCCAGTCACCCCGGGCCCGGACCATCTCCCTCACGACCTGGCCGCAGGAGAAGCGTGCCGCGATCGTCAGGTGCGCGGCGACATCCCGCACCCGCCAGTCACCGCGGGTTGGCTGCGCCGGCAGAGCGGGGTGCATATGTGCGGGGCGTGGACGCGCGCCCCGTAGGGGCGCGGGGGTGGACAGCGACCGCCCCCGCGGCCCTCTCCCCGGACGCGCCTTCCCTAGGCCGCGACCGTCTTCGCCGCCTCCTCGACCTCCAGCAGGGACGCGCTCTGCCGTTCCGCCTCGAAGGCCCCGTGGCCGCCGCGCAGGCCGAACAGGCGCTTGGTGAGCAGGATGTAGAGGACGGCGAGGATGTTCAGGACCAGGGTGGCGATCTTCAACCAGCTGATGTGCTCGGTGAGTTCGTAGATCTCCAGGGGGAGGAACGCGGCTGTGGCGACCACCGTCAGGTACTCCGCCCAGCGCTTGGCGTACCAGAGGCCGACCGCCTCGACGAGTTCGATCACGGCGTACGCGAGCAGCAGCACCGCCACCAGGACGAGGGTGTCGTGGTGGTAGCCGAAGGTCTTCTGGACCGTGTCGACGATCGGCGAGTGGTCGAGGTCGTAGTGGAAGTGCCGGAACACCGGCCGGAAGACGTCCAGGTACTCGTCGAAGAGCCGGCGCACCGCGTCCTGGCTGTTGCTGAACTTCCACACCGCGACCGCGGCCAGCACGATGAACACCCCGCGCACCGCCCGCTCGAGGGCGAGGAAGCGCAGGACGAACAGGTCCCTGAGCACCTTGCCGCGCGGGACGAGGGGCGCGTGGTCCGCGGGCCCCGAGCCGTGCGGCTCGCCGAGGGCGAAGTCGCCGCAGCGCAGACACCGCCAGGCCGCCCCGAGGGCGGTCTCGGCGTACAGCCGCTCCCGCAGCCGGGATTCGTCCGGCGCGTACGTGACGTGTCCGCGCCGGGCGCAGGTCCGCCGGTCCCAGTCGATCTTCATCCCCCGTGTGCCTCCGAAACCAAGAGCGTGCCGTCCGGGGACGGCACGCTAGTGGCGCAGGGTAAGAATTCGGTGAGTCAGCGGGCACATGTGCCGTACCCCTGCTCAACACCGTGCAATGCGCGCTCGATGCACAGAACTGTGCAAACCGAAGCGGTCAGGGCAGAATGACCGCCATGACCACGGGCCCCTCCAGTCGCGCCGACGCCAACCGCCGCCGCATCCTCGACGTCGCACTCACCGAGCTGCTGCGCGACCCCGACGCGTCCATGGAGCAGATCGCGCGCGCCGCGGGAGTCGTACGACGGACCGTGTACGGCCACTTCCCGAACCGGGAGACGCTGGTCGGCACGCTCGTCGACGGTGCCGTGGAGGCGGTGGCGGCCGCGCACGCGGCGGGCCGCGAGGGCACCGAGGATCTCGCGCAGGCCCTGGCGGGCTCCGTGCTCGCGGTCTGGGAGGTCGCCGACCGCTACCGCATCCTGGTCGCACTCGCCCAGCGCAGCGTCACCGTGCAGGGCATCCAGAAGCGGCTCGCGCCGGTGCGCGCGGCGAGCACCGAACTGCTCCGGCGCGGTCTGGACGAGGGCGTCTTCGTCTCACCGCTGCCCGCGCCGGCGCTGGCGCACGTCCACGAGCAGATGCTGTTCGCGGTCATGGAGGCGGTCAACAACGGTCTGCTGCCAGCGGAAGAGGCGGGCCGCTCCGCCGCGGTCACGATGCTGACCGCGGCGGGCGTGCCCGCCTCTCTGGCCACCGCGCTGGTGGCGAAACTGAGCGTCTGATCCTGCTCGATCGTGCTCGATCCTGCTGTCCGGAGTGGGGCCGGGCGGCCGGACAACGGGGGAGTGTCCGACCGCCCGGGGAGGGTGAGCCGGGCCCGGGTTCAGGTCGGGCCCGACCCTGCTCTGCGGGCCGCTCAGGCCTTGGCCAGCTCCTTCTCGCCGCCCTGCTCGGGGATCCCGGCCACGGGCTCGTCCTCGGCGTGGTCGAGGAGGGTCTTCTCGTCGAAGGGCAGGTGACCCGCGAGCACCTGGTCGACCCGCTCGCGGTCGATCTCCTTGGTCCAGGTGCCGATCAGGACGGTGGCGACGGCGTTGCCGGCGAAGTTGGTCAGGGCCCGCGCCTCGCTCATGAAGCGGTCGATGCCGACGATCAGGCCGATGCCGTCCACCAGGGCCGGCTTGTGCGACTGGAGACCGCCCGCCAGGGTCGCGAGACCGGCGCCGGTGACACCGGCGGCGCCCTTCGAGGCGACGAACAGGAACAGCAGCAGCGGGATCTGCTCGCTGACGGCCATCGGCGTGCCCATGGCGTCGGCGACGAACAGCGAGGCCATGGTCATGTAGATCATGGTGCCGTCGAGGTTGAAGGAGTAGCCGGTCGGGATGGTGATGCCGACCACCGGCTTGCTGACGCCCAGGTGCTCCATCTTCGCGATGACCCGCGGCAGCGCGGACTCGGAGGAGGAGGTCGACAGGATCAGCAGGAACTCACGGCTCAGGTACTTGAAGAGCGTGAGGATGTTCAGGCCGGCCACGAGCCGCAGCAGCGTGCCGAGCACGACGAAGACGAAGAGCAGACACGTGACGTAGAACCCGAGCATCAGGACGGCGAGGCTCTTCAGGGCGTCGACACCGGCGGAGCCGACCACGGCGGCCATCGCGCCGAAGGCGCCGATCGGGGCGGCCCACATCACCATGGCGAGGACCCGGAAGACGAGCCGCTGGATGTGCTCGACACCGCGCAGGATCGGCTGGCCCACGGAGCCCATGGCCTGGAGCGCGAAGCCGCACAGGAGCGCGATGAGCAGGGTCTGGAGGACCTGGCCCTCGGTGAAGGCGGAGACGAAGGTCGTCGGGATGATGCCGAGCAGGAACTCGGTGGTGTCCTTGGCCTCCGCGTCGATCTGGGCGTGACCGGCGTTCTTGACCGCGTCGGTGACGGCGAGGCCGGTGCCCGGCTCCAGGATGTTGCCGACGACCAGGCCGATGCCCAGTGCGACCAGCGACATGACCATGAAGTAACCGAGGGCGATACCGCCGACGGCGCCGACCTTGGCGGCTTTCCGCACCGAGCCGATGCCGAGCACGATCGTGCAGAAGATGATCGGCGAGATCATCATCTTGATCAGGTTCACGAACCCGGTGCCGATCGGCTTCAGCTCGACCGCGAAGTCGGGCGCGACCAGACCCACGGTGATACCGAGGGCGACCGCGACGATCACCGCGATGTACAGGTAGTGGGTGCGGTCCTTCTTGACTGCGGGTGCCGTATCGGGGGTGCTGGCGGCCACGGCTGCCCTCCTTGACGTCGTCGTCGGCATGACCGGCGTGCGGCTCACGTCCGGGCTTTTTAGAGGAATGCCGTGACTATGTCGCGCCCTGTGAGGGCGGTCACCCTTCCGTTCATTTAGTTCACAATCAGCCAGGGAGGCAGACTGACGACATGCGTATCCCCGCCGTGCCCAGACCCCGCAGCCTGGCCGCTCAGCTCTTCGCCATGCAGGCCGTGCTGATCGCCGTGGTCGTGGCGGGATACGCGCTGTTCACGTACGTCAGCGACCGGGGACAGGCGGCGGACGCGGCACGGGATCAGGCCAGGGTGGTGGCGCGGGCGGTCGCGGACTCGCCGTCCGTGCGGGAGGCGATCGGCACGCCGGATCCGACGGCCGAACTCCAGCCCTACGCACTGCGGGTCATGGCCGACACCGAGGTCGACTTCGTCACGATCATGAGCCCCCAGGGCATCCGCTGGACCCACCCCGACAAGAACCAGATAGGCAAGCACTTCCTCGGCAACACCGAGCGCGCGCTCAAGGGCGAGACCTTCACCGAGAAGTACAAGGGCACCCTCGGCTACTCCGTGCGCGCCGTCACACCGGTCAAGGACGACAAAGATCGGGTGATCGGCCTGGTCAGCGCCGGCATTCAGGTCGAGAAGATCAGCAAACGGGTGCAGGGGCAGCTGACCGCCCTGCTCGTCGTCGCGGGCGGCGCGCTCGCGCTCGGCGCCGTCGGCACGTATGTCGTCAACGCCCACCTCCGCCGGCACACCCACGGCATGAACGCGGCCGAGCTCAGCCGTATGCACGACTACCACCAGGCCGCCCTGCACGCGGTACGCGAAGGGCTGCTGATGCTGGACGGGCAGTACCGGGTCGCGCTGATCAACGACGGCGGGCGGGAGCTGCTCGGTGTCGGTGACGTGGTGGGCCGTTCGGTGGCGGACCTCGGGCTGCCGGTGCCGCTGACGGGGGCGCTGCTGGCGTCCGAGCCGCGGGTGGACGAGGTGCATCTGACGGCGTCGCGGGTGCTCGTGGTCAACACCTCACCGGTCTCCGGCGGGGAGCAGCGCGGCACCGTGGTCACCCTGCGCGATGTTACTGAACTTCAGTCCCTGATGGGTGAGTTGGACTCGGAGCGCGGTTTCACGCAGGCGCTGCGCTCACAAGCGCACGAGGCGGCGAACCGGCTGCACACGGTCGTCTCGCTGATCGAACTGGGCCGCTCGGAACAGGCGGTGGACTTCGCGACCGCCGAACTGGAGCTGGCGCAGGCGCTGACGGACCAGGTGGTCGCGGCGGTCGGTGAACCGGTGCTGGCCGCGCTGCTGCTGGGCAAGACCGCGCAGGCCAACGAGCGGGGCGTGGAGCTGGTGGTCTCGGAGGACAGCCGGCTCGACGACGGACTGCTCCCGCCGTCGCTCCCCGCCCGCGACCTGGTGACGATCCTCGGCAACCTCATCGACAACGCGGTGGACGCGGCGCAGGGGAGCGTGCGGGCGCGGGTGACCGTGACGGCGTACGCGGAGGGGCCCGAGCTGGTCCTGCGGGTCTCGGACACCGGCGAGGGCGTCGACCCCGCCCACGCCGAGGCGGTCTTCCGGCGCGGCTTCTCGACGAAGCCGGCCGGACCGGGCGGCCGCGGCCTGGGCCTCGCCCTGGTCCGCCAGGCGGTGACCCGCCGCAAGGGCGCCCTGACGGTGTCGGAGGCGGCGGAAGGCGGCGCGGAGTTCGAGGTACGACTGCCCCTGGGAACGCCCTCCAGCACCCCCCACGGCCCCCCACCACCCCCACCCGCCGGCCTCCCCCGCAGCTCCACGGTCCCCGGAGGTGACGCGTGACCGCTCAGCAGGCCATCCGTGTCCTGGTCGTCGAGGACGACCCGGTCGCCGCCGACGCGCACGTCCTCTACGTCAACCGCGTGCCCGGGTTCACGGCCGTCGGCAAGGCCCACACCGGTGCGGAGGCCCGGCGGCTCCTGGACCGTACGGCCGTCGACCTGCTCCTCCTCGACCTGCATCTGCCGGACGGGCACGGGCTCCAGCTGGCCCGGCAGCTGCGTGCGGCCGGGCATCAGGCGGACGTGATAGCGGTGACGTCGGCCCGGGATCTGACGGTCGTCAGGGAGGGCGTCTCCCTCGGGGTCGTGCAGTACGTGCTGAAGCCGTTCACCTTCGCCACGCTGCGCGACCGGCTCGTCCGCTACGCCGAGTTCCACGCGGCGGCCGGCGAGGCGAGCGGTCAGGACGAGGTCGACCGCGCGCTGGCCACGCTGCGCGCACCGGGCCCCGCCGCCCTGCCCAAGGGGCTCAGCGGGCCCACCCTGGAGCGGGTGACCCTCGCCCTGCGGGACCGCGCGGAGGGGCTGACGGCGACCGGTCTGGCCGAGGTGGTCGGCATCTCCCGGATCACGGCCCGCCGCTACCTGGAGCACCTGGTCGACGCGGGCCGGGCGGCCCGCAGCCCGCAGTACGGCACGGTCGGACGGCCCGAGCTCCAGTACCGGTGGGTCAAGGGCGGGTGAGACCCCGCCCCTGCCCCCGTTCACCACTCCGCCCGCCCTCCGGGGAGAGGGAAACGTTCGGATTGCGCCGCCCCTTTTCCTCGCTCACCCGCCCGATCGCGGTGTCGACCATGACGTACTCACCTTCGAGATCCGTACGCACGGGCGAGACCTGCGGCGCTCCGTCCAGGCCGACCGTCGCGAGATGCCGGAAGGCCGGCGCCCGCAACCACTCGTGAATATGCCCCTCTACCTTGCCATTCACTTAGCACCCGAAGATCACATCTCATTCCGGCCACCCGCCCGGGCGTCCGGCGCCCTCCTCGCCACCCCGCCCACACCACCGGCAGCCGATCTTCGGACAGCTCGAACCCGCACGCGAAACCGTAGCTTCCTACAATCCGTGTTCCTGGCCGAACAGCCCGTAGTCACCGGCCGGGCGCTTCCCTAACTTGTGGGCCGTGCGCCGACCTCCAGCCCTGCCCAACCAGCCCGGACCACCCTTCGACCACCTCACCGCCCGCAGACTCCGTGTCGCCCTCGGCATGGGGCCCGAGCACGTGGCCTACGGGCTGCGCGTCTCGTACGGGCTGCCGTACGTCACCCCGGATCTCGTCGCCGCCTGGGAGCGCGGGACCGTCAGTCCCACCAGTCCGGAACTCACCGCTCTCGCGGGCGTGTTGTGGTGCTCCCCCGGTGAACTCATCGGCCGCCCCCGCACCCTGCGCGAGCATCGCGTCGCACGCGGCATCGCCCCCGAGGACGTGGCCCGTGCCGTGGGGCTCGAACTGCTCGTCTACCTGGGCATGGAGGAGCAGGACGCGTGGCGCGGCACCGACCGCCAGTCCGCCGCCCTCGCCGAGCTGCTGAAGCTGTCACTGCCGGACTTCGTGGCCGTCACGGGGCGTGAGAAGCGGCTCGCCGAGTGCCTGCGCGGCGCGGTCGGCACCCGCTGGCAGGCCTACGTCCGTCAGGTCGCCAGGATCGTGCCTCTGGACCGGCGCCTGGTGGAGGACACCCTCCAGGAACTGCACCGGCAGTACCAGGGGCAGATGGTGTCCACCCTGAGCTGGGGCGGGGGCGGCGAGCGCTCCGGCGAGGCCGGCCAGGAGTTCCTGGACGAGATCGTGGAGCGCTTCTGGGAAGCGGTCGAGGGAGCGCCGTAGAAAAGGAAGCGCCCCAGGACCCCTGCGCGGAAGACCGGCGACGGCCTAGAAGACCGACTCCGCCTCGTCCATCCGGTCCTTCGGGACCGTCTTCAGCTCGGTGACCGCCTCCGCGAGCGGCACCATCACGATGTCGGTGCCCTTGAGCGCGGTCATCCGCCCGAACTCGCCCCGGTGCGCGGCCTCCACCGCGTACCAGCCGAAGCGGGTGGCGAGGACGCGGTCGTAGGCGGTCGGGACGCCACCGCGCTGCACATGGCCGAGGATGACCGGCTTGGCCTCCTTGCCGAGCCGGCGCTCCAGCTCGTACGCCAGCGCCGTGCCGATGCCCTGGAAGCGCTCGTGGCCGAACTTGTCGATCTCGCCGGTGCCGTAGTCCATGGTGCCCTCGGCGGGGTGGGCGCCCTCGGCGACGCAGACGACCGCGAACTTCTTGCCGCGGGCGAAGCGCTCCTCGACCATCTTGACCAGGTCGGCCGGGTCGAAGGGGCGCTCGGGCAGGCAGATGCCGTGGGCGCCGGCGGCCATGCCGGACTCCAGGGCGATCCAGCCCGCGTGCCGGCCCATGACCTCGACGACCATCACACGCTGGTGGGACTCGGCGGTGGTCTTCAGGCGGTCCATGGCCTCGGTGGCGACGCCGACCGCGGTGTCGAAGCCGAAAGTGCGGTCGGTGGAGGAGATGTCGTTGTCGATCGTCTTCGGCACGCCGACGACCGGCAGGCCCGCGTCGTACAGCATGCGGGCCGCGGTGAGGGTGCCCTCGCCGCCGATCGGGATCAGGGCGTCGATACCGAACTGGTGGATCATGTCGGAGGCGCTCTCGCACGCCTCGCGCAGCCGGTCGCGCTCGAGCCGGGAGGAGCCGAGGATGGTGCCGCCGCGGGCCAGGATGCCGCTGACGCTGTCCAGGTCGAGGGCGCGGTAGCGGCCGTCGAGCAGGCCGGAGTAGCCGTCCTCGAAGCCGATGACCTCGTCGCCGTAATGATCGACCGCTCGGTGCACGACCGACCGGATCACTGCGTTCAGACCCGGGCAGTCGCCGCCTGCGGTGAGAACTCCGATGCGCATCGTGCTGTGTCTCCTGCTCGCTGTGGATACCGGTGAGCCAGGCCCGATTGTTTCACGTCCCCGCAAGCACCGTCGCATCCCCTACTGACGGGCGCCTTATCCGTCGACCGGGGTACTGTCAAGAGGGTTTCCGCTCACCTCGGTGGGCAATTTTCATGTCCTGTTTTCCTGCCCGTGCGAGAGAGGGAGATCACGCGTGACCCGCAGCGTGTACGTGACCGGGATCGACCGCGGCGACGGCCGCCAGGTCGTCGAGCTGGGGGTCATGGAGCTGCTGACCCGCCAGGTCGACCGGGTGGGGGTGTTCCGGCCGCTGGTGCACCACAGCCCCGACCGGCTGTTCGAGCTGCTGCGCGCCCGCTACCGGCTCTCCCAGGACCCGGCCACCGTCTACGGTCTCGACTACCACGAGGCGTCCGCGCTCCAGGCCGAGCGCGGCACCGACGAGCTGGTCTCCACCCTGGTGGACCGCTTCCACCGGGTGGCCCGCGAGTACGACGTCGTCCTGGTCCTCGGCACCGACTTCGCCGACACCCAGCTCCCGGACGAGCTCTCCCTCAACGCCCGGCTCGCCAACGAGTTCGGCGCCTCCGTGATCCCGGTCGTGGGCGGCCGCAAGCAGCCCGCGGAGGCGGTGCTCGCGGAGACCCGCAACGCCTACCGGGCCTACGACGGGCTGGGCTGCGACGTGCTCGCCATGGTCACCAACCGGGTGGCCCGCGAGGACCGGGACGAGATCGCCGAGCGGCTCTCCGGCCGGCTCCCGGTGCCCTGCTACGTCGTCCCGGACGAGCCCGCGCTCGCCGCGCCCACCGTCGCCCAGATCGGACAGGCCCTCGGCGCGAAGGTGATCCTGGGCGACGACTCCGGGCTCGCCCGGGACGCGCTGGACTTCGTCTTCGGCGGCGCGATGCTGCCGAACTTCCTCAACGCCCTGACCCCGGGCTGCCTGGTGGTCACCCCGGGCGACCGCGCGGACCTGGTGGTGGGCTCGCTCGCAGCGCACAGCGCCGGCACCCCTCCGATAGCCGGGGTGCTGCTCACCCTGAACGAGGTGCCGAGCGACGAGGTCCTCACCCTCGCCGCGCGCCTCGCCCCCGGCACCCCGGTGCTCTCGGTCCCGGGCAACAGCTTCCCCACCGCCGCCGAACTCTTCGCCCTGGAGGGCAAGTTGAACGCGGCCACGCCCCGCAAGGCGGAGACCGCGCTCGGCCTGTTCGAGCGGTACGCCGACACCGCCGACCTCGCCCGCCGGGTCTCCGCGCCGAGCAGCGACCGGCTCACGCCGATGATGTTCGAGCACCAGCTCCTGGAGACGGCCCGCTCCGACAAGCGCAGGGTCGTGCTGCCCGAGGGCACCGAGCCGCGCGTCCTGCACGCCGCCGAGGTGCTGCTGCGCCGCGGGGTCTGCGAGCTCACCCTGCTCGGCCCTGTCGACCAGATCCGCAAGAAGGCCGCGGACCTCGGCATCGACCTGGGCGACTGCCAGTTGATCGACCCTGCGACCAGCGAACTGCGCGACCGCTTCGCCGAGAGGTACGCGGCCTTCCGGGCCCACAAGGGCGTCACGGTCGAGCTCGCCTACGACGTCGTCTCCGACGTGAACTACTTCGGCACGCTGATGGTCCAGGAGGGCCTCGCCGACGGCATGGTGTCGGGTTCCGTGCACTCCACGGCGGCCACCATCCGCCCGGCCTTCGAGATCATCAAGACCAAGCCGGACGCCGACATCGTCTCGTCGGTCTTCTTCATGTGCCTCGCCGACAAGGTGCTGGTCTACGGCGACTGCGCGGTGAACCCGGACCCGAACGCCGAGCAGCTCGCCGACATCGCCATCCAGTCGGCTGCGACCGCCGAGCAGTTCGGCGTGACCCCGCGGATCGCGATGCTGTCGTACTCCACCGGTACGTCGGGCTCGGGCGCCGACGTGGACAAGGTGCGCGAGGCCACCGAGCTGGTGCGCTCGCGTCGGCCCGACCTCAGGATCGAGGGGCCGATCCAGTACGACGCCGCGGTGGAGCCGACCGTCGCGGAGACCAAGCTGCCGGAGTCGGACGTGGCCGGGCAGGCGACGGTGCTGATCTTCCCGGACCTCAACACCGGCAACAACACCTACAAGGCCGTGCAGCGCTCGGCCGGCGCGATCGCGGTCGGGCCGGTGCTCCAGGGGCTGCGCAAGCCCGTCAACGACCTGTCCCGGGGCGCCCTGGTCTCGGACATCGTCAACACCGTCGCCATCACGGCGATCCAGGCCCAGAACCCCAACGAGAAGGCATCCCAGCTGTGAGCGCCACCCGCGTCCTCGTCCTCAACTCCGGCTCCTCGTCGGTGAAGTACCAGCTGCTCGACATGCGGGACCGCAGCCGGCTCGCGACCGGGCTCGTCGAGCGCATCGGCGAGCACTCCTCGCGGCTCAGGCACACCCCCCTGGGCGGCGAGTCCCGTGAGCAGACCGGCCCGATCGCCGATCACGAGGCCGCCCTGAAGGCGGTGGCGGCGGAGCTGGCCAAGGACGGGCTCGGCCTGGACTCCCCCGAGCTGGCCGCCATCGGTCACCGCGTGGTGCACGGCGGCAAGACCTTCACCGAGCCGACCGTGATCGACGAGAGGGTGCTCGCCGAGATCGAGCGGCTCATCCCGGTCGCGCCGCTGCACAACCCGGCCAACCTCACCGGCATCCGCACCGCGCGGGCGCTGCGCCCGGACCTGCCCCAGGTCGCCGTCTTCGACACCGCGTTCCACACCACGATGCCGGAGTCGGCGGCGCGCTACGCGATCGACGTGGCGACCGCCGACGCCCACCGCGTGCGGCGCTACGGCTTTCACGGCACCTCGCACGCGTACGTGTCCCGGACGACGGCGCAGCTGCTCGGCCGGGCGCCCGAGGACGTGAACGCGATCGTGCTGCACCTCGGCAACGGCGCGTCCGCCTCGGCCGTGCGGGGCGGCCGGTGCGTGGACACCTCCATGGGGCTGACCCCTTTGGAGGGGCTCGTGATGGGTACGCGCTCGGGAGACATGGACCCGGCCGTCATCTTCCATTTGATGCGTGTTGGCGGAATGTCCACGGACGAGATCGACACTCTTCTCAACAAGAAGAGCGGGTTGATCGGGTTGTGCGGGGACAACGACATGCGGGAGATCCGCCGCCGGATCGACGAGGGTGACGAACAGGCGAAGCTCGCTTTCGACATCTACATTCACCGCTTGAAGAAGTACATCGGCGCCTATTACGCGGTGCTCGGCCGGGTGGACGCGATCGCGTTCACGGCGGGCGTCGGGGAGAACGCGGCGCCGGTGCGGGAGGCCGCCGTGGCAGGCCTGGAGGAGCTGGGACTGCTCCTCGACCCGGACCTGAACGCCGTACGCGCGGACGAACCGCGGGTGATCTCGCGGGCGAACTCGCGAGTAACAATCGCGGTCGTCCCCACAGATGAAGAATTGGAAATCGCGACCCAGACTTACGCACTCGTCGAAGGCAACTGAGGCGGACAACTGAGCACCCCTCCCCTCATTTGCGTCTTCCGCCAGACGGAATATTCCGAGGCGAAACAAACCGATAGGATCGCCCCATGCGCCGTTCGAAAATCGTCTGTACTCTCGGCCCCGCGGTCGACTCCCACGAGATGCTGGTCTCGCTGATCGAAGCCGGCATGAACGTGGCCCGCTTCAACTTCAGCCACGGCTCGCACGCCGAGCACCAGGGGCGGTACGACCGCGTCCGTGCCGCCGCCAAGGAGACCGGCCGGGCCATCGGTGTCCTCGCCGACCTCCAGGGCCCGAAGATCCGCCTGGAGACCTTCGCGGAGGGGCCGGTCGAGCTGGAGCGCGGTGACGAGTTCGTCATCACCACCGAGGACGTGCCCGGTGACAAGCACATCTGCGGCACGACCTACAAGGGCCTGCCCGGTGACGTCACCAAGGGCGACCAGATCCTCATCAACGACGGCAACGTCGAGCTGAAGGTCACCTCGGTCGAGGGCCCCCAGGTGAAGACGATCGTCATCGAGGGCGGTGTCGTCTCCGACCACAAGGGCATCAACCTCCCCGGCGCGGCGGTCAACGTCCCCGCGCTGAGCGAGAAGGACGTCGAGGACCTCCGTTTCGCGCTGCGCATGGGCTGCGACATGGTCGCGCTGTCCTTCGTACGGGACGCCAAGGACGTCGACGACGTCCACAAGGTGATGGACGAGGAGGGCCGCCGGGTCCCCGTCATCGCCAAGGTGGAGAAGCCGCAGGCGGTCGACAACATGGAGAGCGTCGTCATGGCGTTCGACGCCGTCATGGTGGCCCGCGGTGACCTGGCCGTCGAGTACCCGCTCGAGAAGGTCCCGATGGTGCAGAAGCGCCTCATCGAGCTGTGCCGCCGCAACGCCAAGCCGGTGATCGTGGCGACCCAGATGATGGAGTCGATGATCACCAACTCCCGCCCGACCCGCGCCGAGGCCTCCGACGTGGCCAACGCGATCCTGGACGGCGCGGACGCGGTCATGCTGTCCGCCGAGTCCTCGGTCGGCGCCTACCCGATCGAGACCGTCAAGACGATGTCGAAGATCGTCGCCGCGGCCGAGGAGGAGCTGCTGAGCAAGGGCCTCCAGCCGCTGGTCCCCGGCAAGAAGCCGCGCACGCAGGGCGGTTCGGTGGCCCGCGCGGCCTGCGAGATCGCCGACTTCCTCGGCGGCCGCGGCCTGGTGGCCTTCACGCAGTCCGGCGACACCGCCCGCCGCCTGTCGCGCTACCGCGCCCAGCAGCCGATCATCGCCTTCACGACGGACGAGGACACCCGCAACCAGCTGGCGCTCAGCTGGGGCGTGGAGTCGCACGTGGTGCCGTTCGTGAACACCACGGACGAGATGGTCGACATGGTCGACCAGGAGATCGCCAAGATCAACCGCTTCAACCCGGGCGAGATCGTCATCATCACCGCCGGCTCGCCCCCCGGCGTCGCGGGCACGACGAACATGCTCCGCGTGCACCACATCGGCGGCGCCCAGCAGTAGCACCCCCTGTACGACACCGAGGGCGCCCCCTGTGGCAGGGGGCGCCCTCGGCTTGTGCGGCTCCCGGAAGGGTCGTTGGGGGTTCAGCCCTCGGTGTACTGATGCATCCCGGGGACTTTCAGCGTGCCGCCGTACTGCCCGGCCTGCTGGACCGTCACCTTGGTGAAGTAGATCAGCGGGATGTTCAGCGGCGGGGGGTTGTCCGGGCTGAAGGTGATCGGGATCAGTCCCAGCAGGTTGCCGGAGATGCTCTCGGTGTACATCGTCGTCTTGCCGCCGGTGATCGTGGAATGCGTGCCCTTGCCGGCCTGGACGTGGTACGTCTTGCCGCGCTCGGTGACGATCTGGTGGAGGTCGACGATGTCGGTGCCGCTGGAGATGACGTACTTCAGGACCTTCTTGGTCTTGCCGCTCGCGGTCTTGACCTTGACGATGCCCTGGTAGTCGGCGCCCGTGAGGGTCAGCGCACTGGCCTTCAGGGTCCAGGCGTTGTCGGCCACCGTGACGCCGGGCTCGGTGTCACCCACGTCGTCCGTGGCGACCGGGCAGTTCTCCGGGTCCGTGGAGGAGCTCGCCGAGGGGCTCGGGGACGCCGTGGCGGCGGCCGCCGCCTTGGTGGTGTCCTCGACGGCCTTGCTGGTGTCCTCGGCCGCCTTGGAGGCCGTGCCGGTCGTGTCCTTCACGGTGTCCTTGACCGTGTCGGTGACCTTGTCGGTCGTCTCCTTGACCGGGTCCGAGGCGCTCTGCGAGGCGGATGCGGACGGGGTCGGAGTCGGGGCGGCGCTCGGCTCGCCCGTCGACGCATCCGACGAGGACTTGCCGCCGGTGAAGATCCCGGTGATCGCATCGCCGATGTCCGTCAGGAGGTTGCCGTCGTCGCTCGCGGAGGGCGAGGGGGACGGCGTGGCGGCGTCGGAGCCCGAGTCCTTTGAGGAGGAGCTGCTCTCCTCCTTGCTCGCGGAGGCGGAGGGCGACGGCGACGGCGTGGCCTTGTCGCCGGAAGCCGAACCCGAACCCGACGAGGAGGAACCGCCGGAACCGGAGCCCGATCCCGAGCCGGCGGAGGCCGACGGGGAGGGCGTCGCGGTGGGGGTGTCGGTGGACGGGGAGGCGCTCGCCGACGGCGAGGCGCTGCCGTCCAGTGCCGCGATGCAGTCCTTGTACTCGTCCGCCGTCAGGCTCTTCGCGGCCGGTGTGTCGTCGGCCAGCGCGAGCGTCGGCGTGAATCCGATGCCCATGAGTACGGCGGTGGGCATGGCCGCCATGGCTATCGCCTTGCCGGCCGGCATGTGAAACCTGTTGAACAGCGGCTTCTTGGGCGCCGCGTGCCGAGGCCCGGTTCTGACCTCCGCGGCGACCGCGGAGCCCTCGCCCTGAAGGTTCTCAGCCGACACGGGACCCCCCGTTCGCGTCCTCGCCGCCGGCCCACGCGTTCTCGGGCGTCCGGTCCGAGGGCGCCTCGTGGCCGGTCTCCGGCTGGTACGGCGTGGGCTCCTCGGTCACCGGACGCAGAATCGCGGTGTCGGGGTCGGCGGCCTGGGGCGCACCGCCCTGCGTGCCCCCCTCGCCCAGCGGCTGCGGCTGCGGCGGCACTCCCGGCGCCCAGGAGACCGCGAGCGCACCGCCGAGCAGGGCGAACAGGAAGCCCAGGATGAAGCCGCCGATGTTGGAGACCACCAGGGACACCAGGGCGAGGACGATCGCGGCGACACCGGCGAAGACACGGGTGGCCTGCTGGAACCACATCGTGAGGCCCAGAGTGACCAGCAGTACGCCGATGATGAGGGAGCCGGCCCCCGCGGTCGTCGCCATGGCGATCGACATGGTGCCCAGCTTGAACGTGGCGTACGGGAAGTAGGCGATCGGCACCCCACCGAGCAGGGTGAACAGGCCCGCCCAGAACGGCCGGCTGCCCCGCCAGGCGCGGAATCGCAGACGCATCCGGGTGAAGGTCCCGGCAGTCTGGACCGGAGTCTCGGCACTCATGGAAAAAGCTCCCTGGGTCCGGTGGAAGTTCGTACCGGCTCGGCCGTGGGCGTGGAGAACCGGAAAGTCTGAGTCTGTGGAGAGGTGCCCTGGGCACGGTCGGCCGGGTGGGGCGGAGAAGCGAACGCTCCGCCGCCCCCTGAGGGCGGCTCAGCCGCCCTCACGACATCCCGGCTCCGGAGCCGTCAGTAGCACTCCATCTTGGGGTCCGCGCCGAGCTTCATCGACAGACCACTCAGCTTGAACGTGCCGGCGGTGGTCGCCCAGGCCGTCTGCTGGACCTTGTACAGGTCGGCAGACTCCGCCTGCTGGGCGAAGCCGCCCGGCAGCACGTTCTCGCCGTCCTTTACAGCCGGACCGCGGGTCTTGTCCTTGACCGCAACACCGATGTCGATGTTGTGGAACTCCGCGTTGGCCTGGAGGTCGGCTACATCGATGTACAGGTTGTGGGCCGAGACAGGCGTGTCGCCGCCACCCGCGTCAAGACGCAGGTAGAACGTCTTGTTGATGACGGGGATGGTGGTCTTGACCGACTGGCACATCTTGGTGATGGTCGCGTCGTCGAACGACGAGATCGCCACCGGCACCTGGGTCTTTTCCTTGCCGTCGACCTGCTTGTAGACGGTGTCTATACCGCCGTACTGAGCGAAGCCGGTACCGTGCAGCTCATCCGCCGACACCTTGAACTGCTGGCCGGACACGCTGAACGACGCGGCGAGCGCACCCTGCGCAAGCCCGACGCCCACCGCGGCGGCCGCGGCGACGCTGGGCACCATGACCACAGCGAACCGCTTCCATCTTGTCCCGCCACGCACCTGGGACTCCATATTTCCTCCTTCTCGGACGTACATCTCCTGGCCCTGACTGCCCTCTCGAAAGGACGGCTCAGCCGGGCAGGGATGGGAGAAGTGCTACGTCCTCGGGAAGGAGAGCGCCTGCCTTCGGAGGCGCGAACCGCGCACCGATCACCGGCGATCACCCCCGAGCGACAACCACTGGTCGCGCCTGACACGCATCACGCACAACCTTGCTGGACAGGCTCCGCCGGTTGGGCGAAGACCCCCCTGTCCAAGAACCGGCGCACCTGCCGCCGGTTCTGCTCGGTGGGGACCCAGGGACTCCCGTGGCCCGACCGGCTGTCGGGGTACGGGAAAGGACCGAGCGTCGCCGATCGTGGTGCATTCTCGCCGCCCGCACAAGGGGCTTCGTTACTCGGTAGTAACGGCCGGATAACCGAACAACGACCCACTGGTCTCGGTCGGCGACGCTGGGTGGCAAAGAGGGGGAGGACAAAGCAGTTGATCGGTGGACAGAAACCGACAGTTCAACGCCTCTGACTTACTGGAAGTAACAGCGGCCGCATTTACCAAGTTTTGGCAAAGTGCGGCCGCATCGACACCCTGACGGCAAATCTTTCACTCCGGCATCACATGCCGGCGTGTTTAGCGACTGGTCAGAACCGGGCTCGCGCCCCGCCCGGACGCGCCATCAGAACAGGGCGCGGGACAGCGCCCTGCGCGCGGCCGAGACCCGCGGGTCGTCGGCGCCGACGACCTCGAAGAGCTCAAGCAGCCGAATCCGTACGGTGTCCCGCTCGTCGCCCGCCGTGCGCTGCACGGTGTCGATGAGCCGTCCGAAGGCGTCCTCCACATGACCGCCCACCAGGTCCAGGTCGGCGGCGGCGATCTGCGCCTGCGCGTCACCCGGCTTCTCGGCCGCCTCCTGACGGGTGCGCTGCGGATCCAGGGACTGCACCCGCTGGAGCAACTCCGCCTGGGCGAGACCCAGTTTGGCCTCCGAGTTGCCCGGGTCGTCGCTCAGCACGTTCTTGTAGGCCTGGACGGCACCGCCGAAGTCCCCCGCGTCCAGGGCCTGTACGGCGGCCTCGAGGAGCGCGTCGTACGGCCCCGCCGGCACCGCGGCCGCCTGCTGGGCCCCGGCACCGCCGCCGGGCACGGCGTCCGGGTCGACCGTGAGTCCGGTGAGCCCGAAGCGCTGCTCGGCGACCTGCACCAGCTGGTCCAGGGTCTGCTGGATCTGCTCCTTGCCGGCCGCGCCCTGGAAGAGCGGCAGGGCCTGGCCGGCGACGACGGCGAAGACGGCCGGGATGCCCTGCACCCCGAACTGCTGCATCAGCATCTGGTTGGCGTCGACGTCGATCTTGGCGAGGAGGAGGCGTCCGCCGTACTCCACGACGAGCTGCTCGAGGACCGGGCTCAGCTGCTTGCAGGGCTCGCACCACTCGGCCCAGAAGTCGATGACGACCGGGACCTCGGTGGACCGCTGGAGGACATCGCGCTCGAACCCCGCCTCGTCGACGTCGATGACGAGATCGGCCGGGGAGACGGCACCCGTGCCGCCGCCCTGCCGGGCCGCCTCGGCGCGCGCCTGCTCCGCCTTCGCCTTGGCCTCCTGGGCCGCCTTCACCGCGGCGAGGTCGACGACTCCGCTCATGGACATGTTCCGTGGCTGCATGCGCCTATCCTCCCCCGTCCACGCGCGTGTGTGAAAAGCATGGTGAAAGCCGGTCGTGCGGGGCGGCCCTGGCGCCGGGTCCCCACCCCACGCCGTGCGTGCCGTCCACTCGTTCGCGTCCGCTCGCGCACGTCCGTCGCCAGCTTTCGCTACGAGTCGTAGCGTAATGGCACTGAGTGCCCGCCCGGTACCCCACCCCGGTGATCTCCCTCACTGCGACCCGGGAAACCCCCGTTATGGTCGTGGGATGCAGAGCCGCACCCCCGCCCCGCGCACCGCCGGACGCCCGCGCAGCGCCGCCGCGGACGCCGCGATCCTGGCGGCGACGCGAGAGGCGCTGGTCGAGCTGGGCTGGTCGAAGCTGACGCTGGGAGACGTGGCTACCCGTGCGGGGGTCGCGAAAACCACCCTCTACCGCCGCTGGGCCGGCAAGAACGAACTCGTCGTCGACGCGGTGGCCGAACTCTTCGACGAACTCCAGCTCCCCGACCGCGGCACCCTGGCCGACGACATCGAGGGCGTGGTCCTCCAGTTCGCGGCGATCCTGGCACGACCGGAGGCCAGGAACGGGCTGATGGCGGTGGTGGCGGAGTCCTGCCGCGACGACGCGCTGCGCGAACGCATCCGCTCGTCGATCGTCGACCGCCAGAAACGACTGGTCCTGGAGGGCCGCGAACGCGCCCAGGCCCGCGGTGAGCTGCCGCCGGAGGCGGACCCCGGCGAGGCGGCCCGCACGGTCGACCTGATCTTCGACATGGTCGCGGGTGCGGTGGTCCACCGCACCCTGGTCAGCGCGGAACCGGCGGACGAGGCATGGGTGCACGGCTTCACCCGGGTCCTGCTGACGGGCCTGGCGGGGACGTCGCCGGGGTAAGTGGCATCGGAGTAGGTCGTGCCGGGACAGCTCGCAACGGGGTACGTCGCGCCGGGACAGCTCGCTCAGAATCCGGGCGGCTCCGTGTACTCGCCCCACTCCTCCCGGAGCAGCCCGCAGATCTCGCCCAGGGTCGCCTCCGCGCGTACGGCGTCCAGCATGGGCTCGATCATGTTGGACCCGTCGCGGGCGGCAACGAGCATGCCGTCCAGGGCGGTTCGAACGGCGCTCTCGTCACGCCGATCCCTCCGCCCCGCGAGCACCCGCACCTGCTCCCGCTCCACCTCGTGGCTCACCCGCAGGATCTCCAGGTCGCCGGTGACCGAGCCGTGGTGGACGTTCACGCCCACGACCCTCTTCTCGCCCTTCTCCAGGGCCTGTTGGTGGCGGAAGGCGGCCTCCGCGATCTCGCCGGTGAACCAGCCGTCGTCGACGCCCCGCAGGATCCCGGAGGTGAGGGGCCCGACGGGGTGCCGACCGTCGGGGTGCGCCCTGAGTCCCCGCTCCCTGATCTGCTCGAAGATCTCCTCGGCGTCCGCCTCGATCCGGTCCGTCAGCTGCTCGACGAACCACGAACCGCCCAGCGGATCGGCCACGTTGGCCACCCCGGTCTCCTCCATGAGCACCTGCTGGGTGCGCAGCGCGATCTCCGCGGCCTGTTCGGAGGGGAGGGCGAGCGTCTCGTCCAGGGCGTTGGTGTGCAGCGAGTTGGTGCCGCCCAGGACGGCCGCCAGCGCCTCCACCGCCGTACGGACGACGTTGTTGTACGGCTGCTGGGCGGTCAGCGAGACCCCCGCGGTCTGGGTGTGGAAGCGCAGCCACTGGGCCCGGTCGGACCGGGCCCCGTACACGTCCCGCATCCATCGTGCCCAAATCCGCCGTGCGGCGCGGAACTTGGCGATCTCCTCGAAGAAGTCGACGTGCGCGTCGAAGAAGAAGGAGAGGCCGGGGGCGAAGACGTCGACGTCCAGGCCGCGTGAGAGTCCCAGCTCGACGTACCCGAAGCCGTCCGCGAGCGTGTACGCCAGCTCCTGCGCGGCCGTCGAGCCGGCCTCCCGGATGTGGTAACCGGAGACGGACAGCGGTTTGTAGGCGGGGATACGGGACGCGCAGTGCTCCATCAGATCGCCGATGAGGCGCAGGTGCGGCTCGGGCGGGAAGAGCCACTCCTTCTGCGCGATGTACTCCTTGAAGATGTCGGTCTGGAGGGTGCCGTCGAGGACGGCGGGGTCGACGCCCTGGCGTTCGGCGGCGACGAGATACATGCAGAAGACGGGGACGGCTGGTCCGCTGATGGTCATGGACGTGGTCACGTCCCCGAGCGGGATGTCCCGGAACAGGACCTCCATGTCGGCGGCCGAGTCGACCGCCACCCCGCAGTGGCCGACCTCGCCGAGCGAGCGGGGGTCGTCGGAGTCGCGGCCCATGAGGGTCGGCATGTCGAAGGCGACGGAAAGTCCGCCGCCTCCCGCGGCGAGGATCTTCCGGTACCGCCCGTTGGTCTGCTCGGCGTTCCCGAACCCGGCGAACTGCCGGATCGTCCACGTCCGCCCCCGGTAACCGGTCGCGTACAGCCCGCGCGTGTACGGGTACTCCCCCGGCCACCCGATCCGCTCGAACCCCCCGTACACGTCCCCCGGCCGCGGCCCGTACACGGCCTCCAAGGGCTCCCCGGACAGCGTGCTGAACTCCCCCGCCCGCTTCCGCGAGGAGTCGTACCGGGCCTGCCAGCGTCGCCGGCCCTCTTCGATGGCGTCAGCGTCCATACCCTCGCAGTTTACTAGGACGTCCTAGTAAACTGCGAGGGTAGACCACCCGCTACGCTCGACGGCATGAAAAAGAGCGTCTTGACCCGTTACCGGGTGATGGCCTACGTCACCGCTGTCCTGCTCGTCCTGCTGACGATCGGCGTGATCGGCAAGCGGGTGCTGGACCTGGACGGGTTCGACGGCTTCGTCACGGCGGTCGGCATCGCCCACGGCTGGCTGTACATCGTGTATCTGGTCTTCGCGTTCGATCTGGGAACCAAGGCGAAGATGCCGCTGGGCCGTCTCGCATGGGTTCTGCTCGCGGGCACCGTCCCTACCGCTGCCTTCTTCGTCGAACGCAAGGTGACCCGCGAGGTGACCCCGCTCATCACGGAGGACGCCACCCCGAAGGCGGCCGCGATCTGAACTCACTTCGTGATGAAGTGACACTGCACAGCCCGTGGCTTCCCGTTCACATAGAACCTCGCGCATGCCTTCCCGTACTTCGGAAGCGTCTGTGCCGCGTTGTTCCGTAGCGGGTTGGCCTTGCACTCCGCGTGTGTCTTGCCGCGCGAGACCTTGTACGTCCTGTTGTCGGTGTCGGCGTAGCTGAAGTCGATCCTCCAGTTGCAGAACTTGGTGAAGGTCACTGCCAGGCCCACGCAGTCCACACCGGCCAACTGGCGGCTGATGCGTTTGCCCGAGCCGTCGATCGAGTGGGTCAGGAAACACCCCACCGGCACCTTCACTGCGGCTCCGCGCAGGTCGTAGTCAAAGGTCCCGACTGCGGTGCTTCCGGTGGCGCTGGCATGGGCCGTTCCTCCGGCTCCTAGAGCCGCGAGGCCGACGACCAGAGCCGTACCTCCTGCGGTGATCACACAACGAGTTGCGTTCCAAAGCTTCGACAAGGCGAGTTCCCCTACCCGGACATACCCGGATGACGATCATCCGGATGATGGTCGGGAACAAACCTCGCAGGGGAAATCGCACCGCACAGCTGCTGGATCGATCATGCACAGGAGATGTCACCTTCACGTGTGACTTGTTCCGCAGATCGAGAGACAGCTTCACCCCTCGTCGAAGTCCCCCGCCGACACCCTCAGCGGGCGCAGCATCGCGAAGATCTCCGCGCATTCCTCCGCGTCGTAGGCGCCGAGGCCGAAGTCCATCGCCATGAGGTCGCGGGTTGCGGCCTCGACGACCTCGCGGCCCTTGTCCGTGATGGAGGCGAGGGTGCCGCGGCCGTCGTTGGGGTTGGGACGCTTGTCGACCAGGCCGGACCTGACCAGGCGGTCCACGGTGTTGGTGACCGACGTGGGGTGGACCATGAGGCGCTCACCGATCTTCGACATCGGCAGCTCGCCCGCCTTGGCGAAGTTGAGCAGCACCAGCGCCTCGTACCGCGCGAACGTCAGCCCGTACGGCTTGACCACGGCGTCGACCTCGCCGAGCAGGATCTGCTGCGCGCGCATGATCGAGGTGATCGCGGCCATGGACGGCACGTTTCCCCAACGCTGCTTCCAGAGTTCGTCGGCGCGGGCGATGGGGTCGAAGGGAAGACTGAGCGGCTTCGGCACGGCATCGACCTTACCGGCCGGTCACATCGTGGTCAGCACCGTCTCGCCTTTCGGGCGGGGGGTGGGTGGACTGCAACTCCTCAGGGGCGCGGGGAACTGCGCGACCAGCCACGACGGACCTCAAGCCGCACGACAACCGAACCCGGCACCCCCGTAGGGACCCGTCACCGTTGGCTCGTCCTGCGGAGGTGGTGGCGGACCGCGCGCTGGGCGACCGGCCCCAACGCCTCCAGCGCAGCGACCAGCGCCCCGAGTTGCTCCAGGGCGTCCAGCGCAGCCGTCGCACCAGGTGCGTCGACCCCTTCGTACAGCTCGATGCCCACGAAGGACGCGGCCACGGCCCGGGCCAGCCCTGCGGGGTCGGTGAACTCGCCAAAAGGCGTCGCGGCGAGAAGGCGGGTGAGGACGTGCTCGATCTCGGTGATCCACAGCCGCAGGCCGGCCGCCGTGGCCGGACCGAGCGTGGCGTGGGTCTGGGCGCCGGCCAGGAGTTGGCCGAGGAGCGCGACGTGGCCCCCGGCCCGCTCCTCCTCGTGGACCTGTCGCCCCACCACCAGGAGTTCCGACAGGGAGGTCACCGCGGCGAGACGGTCGCGGTAGCGGGCCACGGTGCGCTCCGCACCGTAGCGGCAGGCGGCCGCGAGGAGTTCGTCGACCGAGCCGAAGTGGTAGAAGACCAGGGCCTGGTTGACCCCCGCGGCCGCGGCGACCGTGCGGGCGGACGTCTTGGCGATGCCCTGCTCGGTGAGGGTCCGCAGGGCGCCTTCGAGGAGCTTGGTCTTCGTCTCCAGGGCCTTCGCGCTCTCCGGACTCACGCGCGCGCCTCCTCACGCACGGGGCGCAGACCGGGGCGGACCCCGCAGGTCGTCACGTCCGTGTACGTCGCCTCGAAGGAGCCCTCGTAGCCGAAGAGAGGGCCGAAGCGGCGGTTGACGACCTGGACGCGGATGCGGAAACGGCCCGCCTCGTCGTCGTACGACTCCCTCACCTCCGCCGTGGCTCCGATCAGCTCGGGCACCCGCACGTCCACCACGCCCTCGCGGAACCGGTGTTCCCCGGAGCGGATCAGGAGCGAGCCGTCGGACTCGGCGTGGAAGTGGAGCTCGCTGGCGAGGTGCTGGTGGGTGCCGAGGTAGTCGAGGATGCGGTCGCCCTTGGGACTCAGCACCATCTGGGCGTCGAAGCGGCGGGGGCGTCCCGGCAGGTGGAAGGTGCGCACGAAGCTCACCGTCTCACGGCCGTGGGTGTCCACGTAGGGGACGTTCTCGATGACGAAGGGGACGTGCCGGCCGGGCCGGGGCACCAGGATGTTGCGGGTCGCGCCGAGCGCGAGGAAGGGCTTCACGAAGGCCCCGCCGTGCCAGACGCGGTCCATCACGCCCCGGCCGGTGCAGGCCTCGCCGCTCGCCAGGCCGACCGAGAAGCGGCGCCGGAGTTGCGGGTGGAGGCGGTCGAAGTCGGCGCCCATCACCGTGCGGAACATCGAGGTCATCGCGGGGTCTCCAGGGTGCGCAGGACACGCGGGGCACGCGCGCGTGCGGGCGGTTGACGCAGACAGCGGCGGGCCGCGGGGGTCCCGGGCAGCGGCGACACGAACAGGGCCAGCGAGATCACGACGGCGAGCAGCAGCGGCCATGCGTACGCCAGGGACGCGGCCAGGGGGCCGAACAGCCGCAGGAACTCCTCCTGAACGAGGCCCGCGCAGCCGACGGTGACGACGAGGGCGCGTACGAGGAGTTCGGCCAGCCAGTTGCGGAGTGCCCGCTCGGGGGTGATCCCGCGCTCCAGCCACAGGCGCAGCCGGTCGAAGGACCAGGCCGTCGCCCAGCCGATCAGAGGGCGGAAGAGCAGCCGGTCGGCGATCTTGCCCAGGCGGCCCCAGCGCGGGCGGTAGTCGTAGCCGGTGAGGAAGGTGACACCCCCGGAGTCCGGTATGTAGCGCCAGTAGCCGCTGCCCTCCGCGAGCAGCGAGAGCGGGTGCGGGGAGGAGAAGCGCAGGGCGGAGGTGCGGGTGCCGTCGGGGCGTTCGCGCTCACCGGCGGAGACTCCGGTGCCGGCGACGGTGAGACCGGGCAGCACGCGCGTGGCGTACCGGAAGCGCTGCGGCTCGCCCTCGGCACGCGGGAGGTAGTGGATCCGGGTGAAGCGGAGGTCCCAGCGCTGGTGCTGGGACGGGTCCTGTGTACGGGTCCAGAGGTCGTCGAGATCGGCGCGGATGCGGGCCTCGATGTAGAGCCCCATTCATTCCCCCAGGTGAGCTCATTGTTTGAGCGATCGCTCAAACACTCGAGACAGGAAGGTACACCTTTTTGAGCGATCGCTCAATCACGGGACACAAGAAAACCCCGACCCGCGCGGGCCGGGGTTCACGGGTGCGGGACGTCAGCCGGCGAGATGCCGCTCGACGGTCTCCACCTTCGAGGTCAGACCGTCCGTCACGCCGGGACGGATGTCCGCCTTGAGGACGAGGGACACCCGCGGCGCCCGCGCCTCCACGGCGGCGACGGCGCGCTTGACGACGTCCATCACCTCGTCCCAGTCCCCCTCGATCGAGGTGAACATGGCATCGGTTCGGTTCGGCAGCCCCGACTCACGGACGACCCGCACCGCGTCGGCGACGTACTCCCCCACGTCCTCGCCGACCCCGAGCGGGGTCACGGAAAAGGCGACGATCATGCGTTCACGATTCCTTCCTTGCGGGCGCGGGAGGCGATGACGGCGGCCTCGGACTCGCGCTTGAGCTTGCGCTCGGCGAAGAAGCCGCCCGTGGGCAGCACGGAGAGGACGAAGTACCAGATGCCGGTCTTCGCAGACCACTTGGCGCGGAACCAGGCGTCGAGCCAGAAGATCAGATAGATGATGAACAGGACGCCGTGGACCATCCCCATCACCGGCACGGCGTTGAAGTCCGTGGTCCGCTTCAGCACCGAGCAGACGAGCAGGAGCAGGAAGGAGACCGCCTCGGGAGCGGAGACCAGGCGGAGTCGTCGGATGGCGGAAGCTGTCTTGAGGTCCACGGGTCACCTTCGGTGGGAGTACGTCAACGGTCTGGCCGTTTGTGAACGAACGCACAAGCGTTCGCCCATTGTGACAAACGGTTCTGTGCCGTCAGGGCGTGGGGTCAGTGGTCCAAGCCCCCGGGGAGCGCCTGTGCAGTTCGTTTTCTTCATGACCCTCCCTGGCCTGGTGGTACTTCTCACACTCCTCGCCAAGGGGGCCGGGGCGTCTCAGGGGGTGCCGGGTGCGGTTGTCGGGCGGCAGCGGGTCCGTTGTGGCTGGTCGCGCAGTTCCCCGCGCCCCTGAGGAGTTGCAGCCGCCGACGGTGCGAAGGGGACGGGGTGGGGGGTGTCCGCCCGCAGCGGCCGGCGTCCCAGGGGCGCGGGGAACTGCGCAAAAACGCCCGCCCCCACCGAACCCGCACCCAAACAGGATCTGTCGGCAAGGCCCTTCCTCCGGCTACCTTCACCCCGTGGCGATGTTTCGACTCCAAGGCAGCAAAGTGCTGGCCGTAGACATGACCGGCGACGCCGTGAAGGCGAAGAACGGCTCGATGGTCGCGTACGACGGCCAGATGGCGTTCAAGAAACTGAGCGGCGGTGGCGAAGGACTCCGGGGCATGGTCACCCGGCGCATCACCGGCGAGCAGATGACCGTGATGGAGGTGTCGGGGCACGGAACCTGCTGGTTCGCGGACCGCGCCTCGGAGATCAACCTAGTGAGTCTCCAGGGGGACAAACTGTTCGTGGAGTCGAGCAACCTGCTCGCGACCGACGCCGGCCTCAGGACCGGCACCAGCTTCACCGGCCTGCGCGGCGCGAGCCAGGGCAACGGGCTGTTCACCACGACCGTGGAGGGCCACGGCCAGGCCGCGATCATGTCCGACGGCCCGGCCGTCGTGCTGCGCGTCAGCCGCCAGTACCCGCTGACCGTCGACCCCGGCGCCTACATCGCCCACCAGGGCAACCTCAACCAGTCCTTCCAGTCCGGCGTGACCTTCAGGACGTTCATGGGCGAGGGCGGCGGCGAGGCCTTCCAGATCCGCTTCGAGGGCGACGGCCTGGTGTACGTCCAGCCCAGCGAGCGCAACACGATCGCGGGGGATGTGTGACATGCCCTTCCGTGAGATCAACTCCAAGATGGTCGAGGCGACCGTCATGCCGGGCCAGCGCCTGTTCAGCCAGCGCGGCGCGATGCTGGCGTACAAGGGCGAGGTGTCCTTCACGCCCAACATCCAGGGCGGCCAGGGCGGCATCATGTCGATGATCGGCCGCCGGGTCGCCAACGAGGACACGCCCCTGATGACCGTGGAGGGCAGCGGCACCGTGCTCTTCGGGCACGGTGGCCACCACGTCACGGTCATCAACCTCACCGGCGACACCCTGTACGTCGAGGCGGACCGGCTGCTCGCCTTCGAGGGCACCCTCCAGCAGGGCACCATGTTCATGGGCTCGCAGGGCGGTGTGATGGGCATGGTGCGCGGCCAGATCAGCGGCCAGGGGCTCTTCACGACCACGCTCAAGGGCCACGGCTCGGTGGCGGTCATGGCCCACGGCGGTGTCTTCGAGGTCCCGATCACCCCTCAGCGGCCCGTCCACGTCGACCCGCAGGCGTACGTCGCCCACCACGGCGACGTCCGCAACAAGCTGTCGACGGCGCTCGGCTGGCGCGACATGGTGGGCCGCGGTTCCGGCGAGGCCTTCCAGCTGGAGCTCAGCGGACACGGCGCGGTGTACGTCCAGGCCTCGGAGGAGAAGCTGTGAGTCACTACCCGGGCACGGGACCCACCGTGTACGACCCGATGACGCTGCCGTCGGACGACAACGTCAACAACTACACCTTCTGCGTGGAGCTCAAGGGGAGCCAGTGGTTCCTCCAGAAGGGGAAGATGATCGCCTACTACGGCCAGATGGACTTCAACGGCATCGGACACGGCCGCCTCGACGGTCTGGTCCGTACGTCGTTCCATTCGCCTCTGCACGCGAGCGACTGGGTCGTGGCCCAGGGCTCGGGCAAGATGCTCCTCGCCGACCGGGCCTTCGACGTCAATTCGTATGACCTCGAAGACGGCAACCTGACCATTCGCTCCGGCAATCTGCTTGCTTTTCAGCCAAGTCTCGCGCTGAAGCAGTCGATCGTGCCGGGCTTCCTGACCCTCATCGGAACCGGAAAGTTCGTGGCCGCGTCCAACGGTCCGGTGGTGTTCATGGAGCCCCCGATCCGGGTGGACCCGCAAGCGCTTGTGGGCTGGGCCGACTGCCCCTCCCCGTGCCACCACTACGACCACGGGTACATGACCGGCGTGATGGGCGGTCTACGTGCGATGACGGGCCTCGGCGGGGCCTCCGGGGAGGAGCACCAGTTCGAGTTCGTGGGGGCCGGCACCGTGCTGCTCCAGTCGACGGAGGTCCTGATGGCCGAGCAGGCCACCGGGGTGGTCCCGAACGAGCCCGGGGTACCCGGCGGCTACGGCGCACCCACAGGGCATCCACAGCAGCCGGGGGCACCGCGCCTTCCCGGACAGCTGGGTGACCTCCAGCGTCGCTTCGGGCTGTGAGCGGTAGTCTGCGGAGTGTGACATCGAACGTGTGCGCACCGTCACATGACCCTCATTAGTTCGCCTTTCAACCTTTTAGGTAGACTTCATTCATGGAGACCGAGACGGCCACCCGCTGGCTGACCGATGCGGAGCAGTGCGCCTGGCGCACCCACCTGGAGGTCAACAGGCTGTTGACGTATCAGCTCGAAAGGGACCTCCAGCCGTTCGGCCTGACGATGAACGACTACGAGATCCTGGTCAATCTCTCCGAGTCGGAGGGCGTACGGATGCGGATGAGCGACCTCGCCTCCGCCACCCTCCAGTCCAAGAGCCGGCTCTCGCACCAGATCACCCGCATGGAGAACGCGGACCTGGTCCGGCGCGAGAACTGCGAGTCCGACCGCCGCGGTCTGTACGCGGTCCTGACCGAGCACGGCATGGAGACGATGAAGAAGGTCGCGCCCCATCATGTGGCGTCCGTGCGCCGGCACTTCATCGATCTTCAGACCGATGAGTCGCTGGCAGAACTGAGCAAGGCGCTGAAGCCGGTGGCGGAGCACCTGAGGGGTCACCGGGGCCGCCCGTAGGAGCGTCCCGCAGGGCAGCGACCAGCCCCCACGACGCGGCGGCAGACGTCAGACAACCGGCAGGCGGAGCTCGAACAGGGCCCCGCCTGCCGGCGCGTCGCGGACCGTCAAGGTCCCCCCGTGCCGCACCGCCACGTCCCGGGCGATGGCCAGCCCCAGCCCCGCACCGCCGTCGTCCCGGGCCCGGGCCTCGTCGAGCCGCACGAACCGCTCGAACACCCGCTCCCGGTCCGCCGCCGGCACCCCGCTCCCGTCATCGGCGACTGATACGACCGCCCACTCCCCGTCCCGTCGCACGGTCACCCCGACAGCCGCCCGCGCATGCCGCTGCGCGTTGTCGAGCAGGTTCCCGAGGACCCGCTCCAACTGTCCCCGGGACCCGGTCACTTCCACGGCCGGAGCCTCGACCGCGACGCCGTCCCGCCCCCGCGCGCACCGAGCGGCCAGCTCGCCGAGGTCGACCCGGGCGTCACCGTGCCGCTCCCCCGCGTCCAGCCTGGCCAGCAGCAGCAGATCCGCGGCCAGCCGCTGCAAGCGCACCGTGTCCTCGACCGCCCCGTCCACATCCAGCAGCTCGGGATGGGCGGCGGCGACCTCCAGCTGGGTCCGCAGCGAGGCGATGGGGCTGCGCAGTTCGTGCGAGGCGTCGGCGACGAACCGGCGCTGACGCTCCACGGAGGTCTCCAGCGCGGCCAGTGTCTCGTTGGTGGTGCGGGCGAGCCGGGCCACCTCGTCGTGGGTGTCCGGCACCGGCACCCGGCGGGCGAGGTCCTCCGAGGCGGTGATCGCGGCCATCTCGGCCCGGATGCCCTCGACCGGTCGCAGCGCCCGCCGGGTGACCAGCCAGGTCACGGCGGCGACGACCCCGAGCAGCAGCGGGAAACCGATCAGCATCACGGTCTGCGCGGTGCCGACGGCGCCCTGCTCGGCGTCCAGGGAGGCGCCCGCGTACACCGTGAGCCGGCCCTTGTCCTGGACGTCGACCTCCAGGGCGGCGAAGCGGTAGTCGGCGGACTCGCCGTCGATGGTGGCCGAGCCGTCGGTGAAGGCGACCTCGTCGGCGATCTCACCGGGTTCGAGAGCGGAGTCGTCTTCCTCGTCTCCGGAACCGGTGCCCTGCTGCGATGCCGGCTTCACCTCGCCGGTGCCGGTACCGCTGATGCGCTCCAGGTTCTCGCTCGCCGCGACCAGCCTGCCGTGGGCGTCGACCACCTGCACGGGCTCTTCCTCGTCGTCCAGCTTCAGATCGTCGTACGCCGTCCCGGCGGCGAGGTGGGCGGCCACGTTGCGGGCATTCCGCTCGGCCTGGGTGCTTGCCTGGTCGATCAGGTCGGACCGCAGGGACAGCAGGACCGACGCCCCGGCCGCGACCAGCGCCACGGCCACCACCAGGGTCGCCCCGAGGGTCGCGCGCGCCCGGACCGACCCGAACAGCCGCCTCACCGGCCGGCCTCCAGCCGGTACCCGGCGCCCCGGACCGTGCGGATGAGCCCCGCGTCCAGCTTCCGGCGCAGGGTGCTGACGTACACCTCGACGATGTTGGGGTCGCCGTCGTAGGCGAAGTCCCAGACGTGCTCCAGGATCTGCGCCTTGGAGACCACCTCGCCGGCCCGCACCGCGAGCTGTTCGAGGACGGAGAACTCCTTGGCGGTGAGGGTCACTTCGGTGCCGTCGAGGAGGACGCGGCGGGCGGCGGTGTCGATGCGCAGCCCGCCGAGTTCGAGCACCGGGGACGCCCCGGACCCGTTTCCGCGTCGCCGCAGCAGGGCCTTGATGCGGGCCACGAGGACGACGTAGGAGAAGGGCTTGGTCAGGTAGTCGTCGGCGCCGGTGTCCAGGCCCTCGGCCTCGTCGTACTCGCCGTCCTTGGCGGTGAGCATCAGGATCGGCACCTCGTGCCCGGCCGCGCGCAGGGCGGCGCAGACCCGGTAGCCGTTGAGGCCGGGCAGCATGATGTCGAGGATCACCAGGTCGTACGACCCCTCGGTGGCCCGGTGCAGTCCCTCCCGGCCGTCGTGGACGACGTCGACGGCGTAGCCCTCGGCGGTGAGGCCCTTGGCGAGGGACACGGCGAGTCGTTTCTCGTCCTCGACGATCAAGAATCGAAAGGGCCGACGCGAAGCGTCTCGTGCAGGGTGGTGGTGGGCGACGGGCGGGCGCATGGGTACAGCCTCGCAAAGCGAACCTGAAGGCGCCTTCAGGCGGCTTCAGGTCCGCTTCAGCGTGGGTCCGGCAGCGTGGGTCCCGTCGAAAAGCGAACGCAGCCGACCCTCTCGGGAGGAACCCTCATGAAGCGCAACATCGTCATCGCCACCCTCACCGCCGCGGCCCTCGCCGGCGGCGGCACCGTCGCGGCTTTCGCCGCGGGGGACGACGAGGCGACGGCGACGCAGCGCCAGGCCGGCACGAACGCCCGGGCGGCAGCGGACCATGACGACGACTCGACGGACGACGACTCCGCGGGCCACGACTCCGCGGGCGACGACCGTACGGCGGCCTCCCGCGGGAGCGTCACCGCGGCCGACGCGATCGCCGCCGCCCTGAAGCACACCCCGGGCACCGCCCTGGCCGCCGACTTCGAGGACGAGGGCGCGGGCACCTGGGAGGTGACCGTCGTCCAGGGCGACGGCTCCGAGTACGACGTGCGGATCGCGCCCGGCTCCGGCACGGTGCTCGGCGCCCAGCGCGACGCGGACGACGACAGCGACAGCGACAGCGACAGCGACAGCGACGACCGCGCCGAACTCGCCGCCGCGAAGGGCGCGTCGACCGACGCCCGCGAGGCCGCGCTGGCCGCCGCCGCGAAGGGCACGGTCACCGAGGTCGGCCTCGACGACGACAACGGCGCCGTCGCCTGGTCAGCGGAGACCGTCAAGGACGGCAGGCACGGCGAGTGGAAGATCGCCCTCGACTCGGGCCGGGTCACCCAGGACCGGGACGAGGACTGACCCGCCGTCACCGCACAGCCACCTCCTCGCGCAGGGCGCCCCTGTCCCGGGCGCCCTGCGCCATGACCAGGCCCGCCGCCACGGCGACGATCCCGCCCGTCACCGCGAAGCACACGGCCACCGGCAGCCGCCCCGCGAGGGCCCCGGCCAGGGCCGTCCCGCCCGTGCTCCCGGCGTTGACCGCCGTGTTGACCCAGGTCCCGGCCCGCGTACGGGCCTCCGGGGCGACGGCCTCGTCGGCGATGAGGTACGCGGTGGTGAGGGCGGGCGACACGAAGAACCCGGCGCCCGAAACGAACAGGGCGAGCGTGCCGAGGCCGGGCGCGCACCCCGCGCCGAGCAGGGCGAGACCGAGGCACAGGGTCAGTGCGGCCAGCCGGGTGCGTGCGGGGGCCCGCCAGTTCACCGCCCCGTTCAGCAGGCCGCCGACCGCGCTGCCGGCGGACAGCGCGGCCAGCACCCAGGCCACGCTCGCCCCGCCGTGCCCGTGCCGTTCGGCGAAGACCACGACGAGCAGGTCCAGCACCCCGATCGCGAGTCCCACGGCCGCGGCGGCCGCCACGGGACGGCCGATGCGGCGCAGTACGCGCCGGCCGGCCCGGTCCCGCCGTACGGAGACGGGACCGGCCGCCGGCACCGCCCGCACGGCGGGCGACCGCACGAAAGCGGCCGTGCCCGCCAGCATCAGGGCCGCCCCGAAGACGATCCCGGCGGTCGGCGGGGCGACCGCGACGAGACCGCCCACCAGCAGCGGCCCCGAGACGAAGAGCAGTTCCTCGGTCACCCCGTCGAGGCTGTAAGCCCGTTGGAGCAGTGCCTTGTCGTCCTGGGCCAGGCGCGACCACACGGTCCGCATGGTGGGCCCGAGCGGCGGGGCACAGGCCCCGGCAAGGGCGGCGAGGGCGCCCAGGAGGGCGGGCGGCGCGCCGGGACGCCAGACGGCGGCCGTCAGCATCCCCAGCAGGGCGAGGTAGGCGGCCGGCAGGGGCACGAGCGCCCGCCGCGGCCCGTAGCGGTCGACGAGCGCGGCACGTGCGGGTGCCAGGAGGACGACGGTGGCGCCGAAGAGCGCCATCACGGCACCGGCGACGGCGTAGGAGCCCGAGGCCCGGAGCACGGAGAGCATCACGGACAGCGGGACGACGCCGTACGACAGCCTGCCGAGCAGGGCGGCGGCGAAGGTGCGGCGGGCATGCGGAAGGCGCAGGACGCGCCCGTAGGAGGCAGACATGGTGGTTCCTCGAAGGAGGCGTGAGCGGGGACACCGAGGAGCCACGGGAGCGATGTACTCGACCGTGGCTCGGGGCGGCCGCTATGCCAAGAGGAGGAACATGTCGGTCAACGTATCAGGGGGTCAGCCCTGGGTCAGGCCGTTCACGAGTTCGTCGGCCGCCCGGTAGGGGTCGAGCCGGCCGGCCACGATCCGCTCCGCCAGGGCGTCCAGGCGCCGGTCGCCGCGCAGGTCGCCGATGCGCTCGCGCAGGGCGGTGAGGGCGATCGCCTCGACCTCGTGGGCGGCGCGGGCTCGCCGGCGCTCGGCGAGGACGCCGTGCTCCTCCATCCACGCGCGGTGCTTCTCCAGGGCCTCCACGACCTCGTCGACGCCCTCCCCGCGGGAGGCCACCGTCTTGACGATCGGCGGGCGCCAGTCGCCGGGCCTGCGGGACTCGCCGAGGCCCAGCATGTGGTTGAGCTCGCGGGCGGTGGCGTCGGCGCCGTCACGGTCGGCCTTGTTGACGACGTAGACGTCGCCGATCTCCAGGATTCCGGCCTTGGCGGCCTGGATGCCGTCGCCCATGCCGGGCGCGAGCAGCACCACGGAGGTGTCGGCCTGCGAGGCGATCTCGACCTCCGACTGGCCCACGCCGACCGTCTCGACCAGGATCACGTCGCAGCCGGCCGCGTCCAGGACCCGGATGGCCTGCGGGGCGGACCAGGCGAGGCCTCCGAGGTGGCCGCGCGTGGCCATGGAGCGGATGTAGACGCCGGGGTCGGAGGCGTGCTCCGACATGCGGACCCGGTCGCCGAGCAGGGCCCCGCCGGAGAAGGGGGACGACGGGTCGACGGCCAGGACGCCGACCCGCCTGTCCTGCTTGCGGTACGCGGTCACCAGTGCCGAGGTGGACGTCGACTTGCCGACGCCGGGCGAGCCGGTGAGGCCGACCACGTACGCGTTGCCGGTGAGCGGGGCCAGCGTCTGCATGACCTCCCTGAGCTGCGGGGACGCCCCCTCCACGAGGGAGATCAGCCGGGCCACGGCCCGCGGCCTGCCTTCCCTGGCCAGGGCGACCAGCGAGGAGACGTCCTGCATCACAGCTCCGTTCACAGCGATGTCGTACGAGAACTCAGGCCTTGGGTACCCGCACGACCAGCGCGTCACCCTGACCGCCGCCGCCGCACAGGGCGGCCGCGCCGACCCCGCCGCCGCGCCGCTTGAGCTCCAGGGCCAGGTGCAGCACGAGACGGGCGCCGGACATGCCGATGGGGTGCCCCAGGGCGATCGCGCCACCGTTCACGTTCACCTTTTCGGTGGACACGCCGAGGTCCTTCATCGACTGGACGGCGACGGCCGCGAACGCCTCGTTGATCTCGATCAGGTCGAGGTCGGAGACCTCCAGGCCCTCCTTCTTGAGGGCGTGCAGGATCGCGTTGGACGGCTGGGACTGGAGGGAGTTGTCCGGGCCCGCGACATTGCCGTGGGCGCCGATCTCGGCGATCCACTCGAGGCCCAGCTCCTGGGCCTTGGCCTTGCTCATCACGACGACGGCCGCGGCGCCGTCGGAGATCTGCGAGGCGGAGCCGGCGGTGATGGTGCCGTCCCTGGTGAAGGCGGGACGCAGCTTGCCCAGGGACTCGGCGGTGGTGTCGCCGCGGATGCCCTCGTCCTTGCTGAAGACGACCGGCTCGCCCTTGCGCTGCGGGATCTCGACCGGGGTGATCTCGGCCTCGAAGACGCCGTTCTTCTGGGCGGCGGCGGCCCGCTGGTGGGACAAAGCGGAGAACTCGTCCTGCTCGGGGCGCAGGATGCCGAGACGGGTGTTGTGCTTCTCGGTGGACTCGCCCATGGCGATGTTCTCGAAGGCGTCGGTGAGGCCGTCGTACGCCATGGCGTCGAGCATCTCGATCGCGCCGTACTTGAAGCCCTCGCGGGACTTGGGCAGCAGGTGGGGGGCGTTGGTCATGGACTCCTGGCCGCCGGCGACGATCACGTCGAACTCGCCCGCGCGGATCAGCTGGTCGGCCAGCGCGATGGCGTCGAGGCCGGAGAGACACACCTTGTTGATGGTGAGCGCCGGGACGTTCATCGGGATGCCGGCCTTGACGGCGGCCTGGCGGGCCGGGATCTGGCCCGCGCCGGCCTGGAGGACCTGGCCCATGATGACGTACTGCACCTGGTCGCCACCGATCCCCGCACGGTCGAGGGCGGCCTTGATCGCGAAGCCGCCGAGGTCGGCTCCCGAGAAGGACTTCAGCGAGCCCAGCAGCCGTCCCATGGGCGTACGGGCGCCCGCGACGATCACCGAGGTCGTGCTGTTCGATCCAGACATGAGCTGCGATCCCCTTACCGGCTGCACTGCCGAGGAGTGAACGAGGGTTTACTTCGAATGTACTGAGTGGCACTCCGTGCCGTCATCGCCCCGTCGGTGTGATCGCGCGCACGTTGCGTAACCGTTTCGCGAGCGCTGCACTGACTACATGCTGACGCGAATCGACCACATCGGGATCGCCTGCTTCGACCTCGACAAGACCGTCGAGTTCTACCGGGCCACGTACGGCTTCGAGGTGTTCCACTCCGAGGTCAACGAGGAGCAGGGCGTGCGCGAGGCCATGCTCAAGATCAACGAGACCTCGGACGGCGGAGCCTCCTACCTGCAACTCCTGGAACCGACCCGCCCCGACTCCACCGTCGCCAAGTGGCTGGACAAGAACGGCGAGGGTGTCCACCACATCGCTTTCGGTACGGCGGACGTCGACGCCGAGGCCGCCGACATCAAGGACAAGGGCGTACGCGTTCTGTACGAGGAGCCGCGAGTCGGCTCCATGGGGTCACGGATCACCTTCCTGCACCCCAAGGATTGCCATGGCGTACTGACAGAACTGGTCACTTCGGCGGCTGTTGAGTCACCTGAGCACTGACCCTCGTACATATGGGCCGGTAGGGTTGGGGGCGGTCACTCCCGGAAGGGGGTGGCCCGGTCTCGGCGTCAGAGGTGGCGCCTGCCGTGCAATGCCCGGCACACACGCTCGCCGCGTTGCCGAAAGGCCCTGGTGGTTCCGCCACGAGGACCTTCCGGCGCTCTGTGATCGCAGGCACCGGACACCGCACGGCCCGCCTTCCGGCGGACGACGCCACCTCTGCCGCCGGGACCTCCGGGGTCCGGGTTTCGGGGGACGAGCAGCGGGCGGCAGCCCATGCTCCGCCGTTGATCTGACACCATTCCCCGGGGGCCCCGTTCGGCGGATGGACAGGGCTCGTTCGGAAAGACTTGCGACCAGGGGACGGATGGGACCGCGCAGTGCGGGGCTACGAACGCCAGGAGCGAGAGCCGGCGGCTGACGTCGACCACCTCTCTCGGTTCGAGGCCGAGATGGACCGGCTGAAGACCGAGCGGGAAAAGGCGATCCAGCACGCCGAGGACCTCGGCTACCAGGTCGAGGTGCTGCGCGCCAAGTTGCACGAGGCGCGGCGCACCCTCATGTCCCGGCCCGAATTCGGCGGCGGTGACATCGGCTACCAGGCCGAGCAGCTGCTGCGCAACGCGCAGATCCAGGCCGACCAGCTGCGCCAGGACGCCGAGCGCGAGCTGAGCCAGGTCCGGGCCCAGACCCAGCGCATCCTCCAGGAGCACGCCGAGCAGGCCGCGCGCCTCCAGGCGGAGCTGCACCAGGAGGCCGTCACCCGCCGCCAGCAGCTCGACCAGGAGCTGGCCGAGCGCCGGCAGACGGTCGAGTCGCACGTCAACGAGAACGTGGCGTGGGCCGAGCAGCTGCGCGCCCGCAGCGAGTCCCAGGCCCGCCGGCTCCTCGAGGAGTCCCGCGCGGAGGCCGAGCAGGCCATGGCGGCCGCCCGCGCCGAGGCCGAGCGGGTCACCAGCGAGGCTCGTCAGCGGCTCCAGAGCGAGGCCGAGGCGGCCCGCGCGGAGGCCGAGCAGCTGCTGCGGCGGGCCCGCGCGGACGCCGAACGGCTTCTGGAGACCGCCTCCACGCAGGCCCAGGAGGCCACCGACCACGCCGAGCAGCTGCGCACCTCCACGGCGACCGAGTCGGACTCCGCCCGCCGTCAGGCCACCGAGCTCAGCCGGGCCGCCGAACAGCGGATGGCGGAGGCCGAGGAGGCGCTGCGCAAGGCGCAGGCCGAGGCCGAGAAGGTGCTGACCGAGGCGAAGTCGGCCGCGGAGAAGACCCTCGCGAGCGCCGAGTCGGCCAACGAGCAGCGCACCCGTACGGCCAAGGAGCAGGTCGCCCGGCTGGTCAGCGAGGCCAGCCAGGAGGCCGAGGCGACCAAGGAGGCCGCCGAGCAGGTCGTCGCGGACGCCCGTGCCGAGGCCGAGAAGATCATCGCCGAGGCCTCCGAGAAGGCCCGCACGCTCACCGCCGAGGAGAGCGCGACCCAGCTGTCGAAGGCGGCCAAGACCGCCGAGGACGTCCTCAACAAGGCCCAGGAGGACGCGCAGCGGACCACCAGGGCCGCCGCCGAGGAGGCCGAGCGGATCCGCCGCGAGGCCGAGACCGAGGCGGACCGGCTGCGCGCCGAGGCGCACGACATCGCCGAGCAGCTCAAGGGCTCCGCGAAGGACGACACCAAGGAGTACCGGGCCAAGACGGTCGAGCTCCAGGAGGAGGCCCGCCGGCTGCGCGGCGAGGCCGAGCAGCTGCGCGCCGACGCGGTCGCCGAGGGCGAGAAGATCCGCGCGGAGGCCCGCAAGGAGGCCGTCCAGCAGATCGAGGAGGCCGCCAAGACCGCCGAGGAGCTGCTCTCCAAGGCCAAGGCGGACGCCGACGAGCTGCGCCAGAGCGCGACCACGGACAGCGAGAAGGTCCGCACCGAGGCCATCGAGCGCGCCACCACGCTGCGCCGGCAGGCCGAGGAAACCCTGGAGCGCACCCGCAACGAGGCCGAGCGCCAGCGGGCCGAGGCCGTCGAGCTGTCCGAGGAGATCACGGCCGCCGCCGAGCGGTCCGCGAGTGAGCTGCGCGAGGAGACCGAGCGGGCCATAGAGGCACGCCGTGCCGAGGCCGCCGAGGAACTGGCCCGGCTGCACACCGAGGCCGAGGAGCGCCTCGCCGCCGCCGAACAGGCGCTCACGGAGGCCCGTGAGGAGGCCGCGCGGATCCGCCGCGAGGCGGGCGAGGAGGCCGACCGGCTGCGCACCGAGGCCGCCGAGCGGATCCGCAGCCTCCAGCAGCAGGCCGAGGCCGAGGCCGACCGGCTGCGCACCGAGGCCGCGTCCGACGCGTCCGCCTCGCGCGCCGAGGGCGAGGCCGTCGCCGTACGGCTGCGCTCCGAGGCCGCCGCGGAGGCGGAGCGGCTGAAGTCCGAGGCGCAGGACACCGCGAACCGGGTCCGGGCGGAGGCGCAGGCCGCCGCCGAGCGGCTCGCCACCGAGGCGTCCGAGACGCTGGCCGCCGCCCAGGAGGAGGCCAACCGGCGCCGCCGCGAGGCCGAGGAGTATCTCGGCTCGGCCCGCCAGGAGGCCGACCAGGAGCGTGAGCGGGCCCGCGAGCAGAGCGAGGAGCTGCTCGCCTCCGCCCGCAACCGTGTCGAGGAGGCCCAGGCCGAGGCCGTACGGCTGGTCGAGGAGGCGGACCGGCGGGCCACGGAGATGGTGTCGGCCGCCGAGCAGCACGCCCAGCAGGTCCGCGACTCGGTCGCCGGGCTGCACGAGCAGGCCCAGGAGGAGATCACCGGGCTGCGCTCCGCCGCCGAGCACGCGGCCGACCGCACCCGGCGCGAGGCGCAGGAGGAGGCCGACCGGGTCCGCTCGGACGCCTACTCGGAGCGTGAGCGGGCCAGCGAGGACGCGGCTCGCATCCGGCGCGAGGCCGCCGAGGAGACGGACGCGGCCAAGTCCCTTGCCGAGCGCACCGTCTCGGAGGCGATCGCGGAGGCGGAGCGGCTGCGGTCGGACGCGTCCGAGCACGCCCAGCGGGCGCGCACCGAGGCGTCCGACACCATCGCCCAGGCCGAGCAGGACGCCTCCCGTACCCGGGCCGACGCCCGCGAGGACGCCAACCGCATCCGCTCGGACGCGGCGACGCAGGCGGACACCCTCATCACCGAGGCGCGCCACGAGGCGGAGCGGCTCACCGAGGAGACCATCGCCGACACCGACCGGCTGCGCACGGAGACGGTCGCCGAGGCGGAGCGGCTGCGGTCGGAGACCGTGGCGGAGGCCGAGCGGGTCCGCGCGGAGTCGGTGGCCCAGGCGGAGCAGCTGATCGGGGAGGCGACCGGGGACGCGGAGCGGCTGCGCGCCGAGGCCGCGGACACCGTCGGTCAGGCCCAGCAGCACGCGGAGCGCATGCGCACCGAGGCCGAGCGGGTCCGGGCGGAGGCGGCGGCCGCGGCCGAGGAGCTGGTCAACTCCGCGCGCGAGGAGGCCGACCGGACCCTCGACGAGGTCCGCAAGGAGGCCAACAAGCGCCGCCAGGACGTGGCCGAGCAGGTCGACACGCTCATCACGGAGACCACCGCCGAGGCGGACAAGCTGCTCACCGAGGCGCAGCAGCAGGCGCTCAAGACCACCGCGGAGGCGGAGGCGCAGGCCGACACCATGGTCGGCGCGGCCCGCACGGAGGCCGACCGGCTGGTGTCGGAGGCCACGGTCGAGGGCAACGCGCGTGTGGAGAAGGCCCGTACGGACGCGGACGAGCTGCTGGTCGGTGCCCGCCGGGACGCGACCGCCATAAGGGAGCGCGCGGAGGAGCTGCGCGACCGGATCACCGGCGAGATCGAGGCGCTGCACGAGCGGGCCCGCCGCGAGGCCGCCGAGACCATGAAGTCGGCCGGCGACCGCTGCGACGCGCTCATCACGGCCGCCGAGGAGCAGCTCGCGAAGGCACAGGCGAAGGCCAAGGAGCTGGTCTCGGAGGCCAATTCCGAGGCCGGCAAGGTGCGCATCGCCGCGGTCAAGAAGGCCGAGGGGCTGCTCAAGGAGGCCGAGCAGAAGAAGGCCACGCTGATCCGGGAGGCCGAGGAGCTCAAGGCCGAGGCGATCCGCGAGGCCAGGCGCACGGTCGAGGAGGGCAAGCGCGAGCTGGAGGTCCTCGTCCGCCGCCGTGAGGACATCAATACGGAGATCTCCCGTGTCCAGGACGTCCTGGAGGCGTTGGAGTCCTTCGAGGCCCCGGCGGGCGGCAAGGACGGTGGCGTCAAGGCGGGCGCGGCCGTCGGTGCCCCTCGTTCGGGTAAGCCGTCGGACAGCTGACCGGCCGCTGGAATCCGGTACCTTCTGGGGCCTTTGACCAAGTTTTTGGCAAGCCGTCCCTGGGTTAGCCACTCAAAAGGGGTGTCATTCTCCAGATCAAACACGTATCCGCTCGATGACACACCGCTTCGGCCCCTAGGATTCCCCCTATCACCTCACCGGTCTCATTTGACAGGAACCCCATGAGCGACACTTCCCCCTACGGCTTCGAGCTTGTGCGGCGTGGGTACGACCGCGCTCAGGTGGACGAACGGATCTCCAAGCTCGTCTCCGACCGTGACAGCGCTCTCTCCCGCATCACCGCCCTGGAAAAGCGCATCGAGGAGCTCCACCTCGAGACGCAGAACGCCCAGGCCCAGGTAAGCGACGCCGAGCCGTCGTACGCCGGTCTCGGCGCGCGTGTCGAGAAGATCCTCCGCCTCGCCGAGGAGGAGGCCAAGGACCTGCGCGAGGAGGCCCGTCGCGCGGCCGAGCAGCACCGCGAGCTTGCCGAGTCGGCGGCCCAGCAGGTCCGCAACGACGCAGAATCGTTCGCTGCGGAGCGCAAGGCCAAGGCCGAGGACGAGGGCGTCCGGATCGTCGAGAAGGCCAAGAGCGACGCCTCTCAGCTGCGTTCCGAGGCCCAGAAGGACGCGCAGTCCAAGCGTGAGGAGGCGGACGCCCTCTTCGAGGAGACCCGCGCCAAGGCCGCGCAGGCCGCCGCCGACTTCGAGACGAACCTCGCCAAGCGCCGGGAGCAGTCCGAGCGTGACCTGGCGTCCCGTCAGCAGAAGGCGGAGAAGCGCCTCGCGGAGATCGAGCACCGCGCGGAGCAGCTGCGCCTGGAGGCGGAGAAGCTGCGCACCGACGCCGAGCGCCGCGCCCGCCAGACGGTGGAGACGGCTCAGCGCCAGGCCGAGGACATCGTGGCCGACGCCAACGCCAAGGCCGACCGGATCCGTTCGGAATCCGAGCGCGAGCTCGCGGCCCTGACGAACCGTCGCGACTCGATCAACGCCCAGCTGACGAACGTCCGCGAGATGCTCGCCACGCTGACCGGTGCCGCGGTGGCCGCCGCCGGCTCCCCGGTCGAGGACGAGCCGATCTCCCGCGGGGTTCCGGCCCAGCAGTCCCGGTAACACCGCCTGAAGGCAGCACGAAGGCCCGTACCGTCTCCCCCGGAGGTACGGGCCTTCGGCGTACCCGGGTCAGTGCGGGCCTTGGGTGTACCGGGATCCGTGCGGGCCCTGGGTGTACCAGGATCCGTGCGGGCCCTGGGTGTACCGGGATCCGTGCGGGCCCTGGGCGTACCAGGATCCGTGCGGGCCTTCGGCGTACCCCGGGGGCGTTGCGGGATTCTTACCGCTTCCGTCGGTCTCCGTTTGCCCATAGGAGTGGCATCCGCAGGGGCGCGCCCCTAGCGTGGTCGGCATGATCGAGCTAGCGGGGCTGACCAAGCGGTACGGCGAGAAGGTGGCGGTGAACAACCTCACCTTCACCGTCAGACCGGGCATCGTCACGGGCTTCCTCGGTCCCAACGGGGCGGGCAAGTCGACCACCATGCGCATGATGTTGGGCCTCGACCGGCCCACCGCGGGAGACGTCCGGATCGACGGCAAGCACTACGACCAGCTCAAGGACCCGCTGACGTACATCGGTGCCCTGCTGGACGCCAAGGCGATGCACGGTGGGCGCAGCGCCTACAACCACCTGCTGTGCCTCGCGCAGAGCAACGGCATCCCGACGAAGCGGGTGCACGAGGTGCTCGACACGGTCGGTCTGACAGCGGTCGCGAAGAAGAAGGCCAAGGGGTTCTCGCTGGGCATGGGCCAACGGCTCGGCATCGCGGGCGCACTGCTGGGCGACCCGCGGATCCTGATGTTCGACGAGCCGGTCAACGGGCTCGACCCCGAGGGCATCCACTGGATCCGCAACCTGATGAAGTCCCTGGCCGCGCAGGGCCGGACGGTCTTCGTGTCGAGCCACCTCATGAGCGAGATGGCGCTGACCGCCGACCACCTCGTGGTGATCGGTCAGGGCAGGCTGCTCGCCGACACCTCCATGGCCGACTTCATCGCGCAGAACTCGCGGTCGTACGTCCGGATCCGCACCCCGCAGCGCGAGCGGCTGCTCGACGTGCTGCACGCGGCCGGGATCACCGTCGTGGAGACCGGCAACGGCACGCTGGAGGTGGACGGCGGCAAGTCCGAGCACATCGGTGAGCTGGCCGCGCAGCACCAGATCGTGCTGCACGAGCTGAGCCCCCAACAGGCCTCCCTGGAGGAGGCGTTCATGCAGCTGACCGCGGAGTCGGTCGAGTACCACGCGCACAGCGACGCGCCGTCCGAGCCGCAACCGGCCTGGGGCGACGCCTGGAAGGGGAAGTGAGCATGGCGGCGACCCAGGTCATCCGCTCCGAATGGACCAAGATCCGGTCGGTGGCGTCCACGGTGTGGACGCTCTCCCTCGCCGTGGTCGTCACCATCGGGCTCGGCATCCTGATCTCGGCCCTGTCGAAGAACGAGTTCGACAACATGAGCCGCAAGGACCAGCTCTCCTTCGACCCGACCTTCATCAGCTTCGCCGGGATGAGCCTCGGCCAGCTGGCGATGATCGTGTTCGGGGTGCTCGTCGTCTCGAACGAGTACAGCACCGGCATGATCCGCACCTCGCTGGCCGCGGTACCGCAGCGCGGCACCTTCCTGGTGAGCAAGATCGCGGTGGCGACCGGGCTCTGCCTGGTCGTCGGCCTGGTCACCAGCTTCGTCACCTTCTTCCTCGGGCAGGCGATGCTCGGCTCGCACCGGGCGGAGATCGGCGACCCCGGGGTGCTGCGCGCGGTCATCGGCGGCGGCGTCTACATGACCCTGATCGCGATGTTCTCGATGGGCGTCGCGGCGATGCTGCGCTCCCCGATGCTGTCGCTGGGCATCCTGATGCCGTTCTTCTTCCTGATCTCCAACATCCTGGGCAATGTCTCGGCGACGAAGAAGGTCGGCCGGTTCCTGCCCGACCAGGCCGGCAGCAAGATCATGCAGGTGGTCACCCCGATCGACGACGACTCCCCCTACGGCCCCTGGGGCGGTCTCGGGATCATGGCGCTGTGGGTCGCGGCAGCCCTGATCGGGGCGTACGTCCTGTTGAAGAAGCGGGACGCGTGACGCGGGAAGCCTTTGCTTTCATTTGAGCGGAACCGTCAGCGCCCCGATAAGCTCCTAACCCTTACGGGGGGCGTGTGCCCCGCTGTCCTGAACCTTGCGATGGGTGCGGAGCATGATCGAGGCAGTCGGCCTGACCAAGCGCTACGGCGACAAGACCGCTGTGTACAACCTTTCCTTCCAGGTGCGTCCCGGTTCCGTGACCGGCTTCCTGGGCCCCAACGGCTCGGGCAAGTCCACGACCATGAGGATGATCCTGGGCCTGGACAATCCCACGTCCGGTCAGGTGACGATCGGCGGCTACCCGTACCGCAGGCTGCCCAACGCGGCCCGGCAGGTCGGCGCCCTGCTCGACGCGAAGGCCGTGCACGGCGGACGGGCGGCCCGTAACCACCTGCTGTGCCTGGCCCAGCTCTCCGGGATCCCGGCCCGCCGGGTGGACGAGGTGCTGGGGGTGGTCGGTCTCCAGGACGTGGCCAGGAAGCGCTCCAAGGGCTTCTCGCTCGGCATGGGGCAGCGGCTCGGCATCGCGGCCGCGCTGCTCGGCGACCCCCAGGTGCTGCTCTTCGACGAGCCGGTCAACGGACTCGACCCCGAGGGCATCCTGTGGGTGCGCAACCTGATGAAGGCGCTGGCGGCGGAGGGCCGTACGGTCTTCGTCTCCTCTCACCTGATGAGCGAGATGGCGCTGACCGCGGACCACCTCATCGTCATCGGGCGCGGGCAGCTGCTCGCCGACATGAACATCCAGGACTTCATCGCCGCGAACTCCGCGGGCTTCGCGCGCGTGCGCACCCCGGACACCGAGCCGCAGCTCCGCGAGAAGCTGTCGGCCGCGATCACCGAGGCGGGCGGACACGTGCTGCCGGAGCAGGACGGGGCGCTGCGGGTGACGGGGCTGGCGCTCCCCCGCATCAGCGACATCGCGCACGACTCGGACGTACGCCTGTGGGAGCTGTCGCCGCACCAGGCCTCGCTGGAGGAGGCGTACATGCGGATGACGCAGGGCGCGGTGGACTACCGCTCCACGACCGACCAGAAGGAAGGGCTCATGCAGCCCCTCCCGCCGGGCGCCCAGCCTCCGATGCCGGTCCCGGGCCAGGGCCAGCCGGGCTGGTACGCCCCGCCGCCGCCCCAGCAGGGCGGGCAGCCGTTCGCACCACCGCAGGGCCACCCGCCCGCGAACCCGTACGGCGGCCCCGGCGCCGCCGGCCCCAACCCGTACGCCCAGCCGGGCCCGACGGCTCCGCAGGCCCCGGCACACCCGGCGCCCGGCCAGGCGCCGGGCGCCCCTCAGCCGCCCGCGCACCCCACGCCCGCGCCCGCCCAGCCCGTCCCCGGCGGAACCGTCGCGCCCGCGCCGCAGCAGGCACCGCCCGCGCCCGCCCAGGCCGCCGCCGCTCCCGCCCCGCAGGGACCCGCCCCGCAGCAGTCCGCCACCCCGAACGAGCCCGAGGACGCCCGATGAGCACCCCCCAGCCTTCGATGCCGCAGGCCCAGCCCGCCGTGCCGAACTGGCAGGCCGCGGGTGGACCGGCGTACACCGGCTACACCTCGCCGATCCCCGTGGTGCGGACCCATCTCGGGCACGCGATCGCCTCGGAGTGGACGAAGATCCGGTCCGTGCGGTCGACGATGTGGACGCTGGGCGTGTTCGTACTGATCATGATCGGGATCGGGCTGGGGGCCGCCGCACTGATCGCGGCCAACAGCTCGCCGGACGACCTGCGGGACCAGAACCCGCTGTCGTTCGGGTTCTTCGGTCTGCTGCTCGGCAGCATGTGCGTCATCACCCTCGGCGTGCTGACGACGGCCTCGGAGTACGGGACGGGAATGATCAGGACCACCATGGTCGCCTGCCCCTCCCGCGGGCGGGTGCTGGCCGCGAAGTCGATCGTGTTCTTCACCGTCGCCTTCGTCATCACCCTGGTCTCGGTGCTCCTGGTCGCCCTCGCGGACGTCGCCCTGCTCGACGGCGCCTCCGAGCCGACCGGCCAGGAGTGGCTGAAGGGCACCCTCGGCATCTCGCTCTACATCGCCCTGCTCGGCCTGCTCTCGCTGATCATCGGCTCGATCATCCGGCACTCGGCGGGCGCGATCACCATCATGATCGGTGTCGTGCTGGCCCCGCTGGTCATCGCGCTGTTCATGTTCTCGCAGTCCCTGGAGGGCGTGCGCCAGGCGCTGTTCGAGTACTCCATCCCGAACCAGCTCAGCGTCTTCTACGCCAACTCCCTGACCGACAGCGGTCCTTCGGGCTGGGACCCGCTGTGGATCATCCTCGGCGTCACGGCCGTCGCGTTCGCCGGCGCCTATGCCCTGCTGGAGAAGCGGGACGTGTAGAGGAGCCCCTGGAAGAGTCCTTCGAGGGCTCAGAACTTCGGCGCGTTACGGGACCGCTGCACCCGCGTGGTGCGGCGGTCCCGCGCGTTCCAGCACGCCTTGTGCCAGTGTCTGCGCTCGTCGACACCGGTGTGGTCCGGCCAGGCCACCACGTGCGGGACGCCGTCCGGGATCATCTGGTCGCAGCCCGGGCAGCGGTACGTCTTGCCCTGCGCGCTGGCGCCCGCCACATGCCGGACGTTCCAGTCCTCGCCCTGCCAGTGCGTCGAGGACTGGAAGCCGCCGTAGCGGCCGGACCGGTCGTCCTCGGCGCTGCGGTCGGCCTGGTCCGACGAACCGGAACCCTTGGGTCGGTTGCGACGCGGGGACACGGGACACCTCACGGGGCTATACAGGAAGCAGGGAACGTATCCAGCCTACGCGGCACGCGGCGGGGTACGCGTAGGGAACCAACCCCCACAAGTCCCCCTCCTGTGCGGCCCATTCTCCAGACAATCGGCAAATCTCTCCGCCAGGCCGTGTCCTCGGCACGTGTCAGACGGTTATGCCGTGTGGGGGAGCTCCGTGTCGGAGCCGAGGAAGCAGGAAAAGCACATGCACGTTGGAACATTTCTGTTGGCGGCCCAGTTCCCGGGGCAGGGCCAGGGGGAGGCGCTGCACCGCGCGGTCCGCTCGGCCGAGGTCGCGGAGGAGGCCGGACTCGACGCGGTCTGGCTGGCCGAACACCACTTCGTGCCGTACGGCACCTGCCCGTCCGCGATCACCCTGGCGGCGCTGCTGCTGGGCCGCACCCGCCGCATCCGCGTCGGCACCGCCGTGAGCGTGCTGCCCACGGTCCACCCGGTGGCGCTCGGCGAGCAGGCCGCGCTGCTGCACATGACGAGCGGCGGGCGGTTCTCGCTGGGCGTCGGGCGCGGCGGACCGTGGGTCGACCTGGAGGTGTTCGGGGCGGGCCTGGAGGCGTACGAGAAGGGGTTCCCGGAATCACTCGATCTGCTGGTGCGCTGGCTGCGCGAGCCCTCCGTGGGGGCCGACGGCGAGCGTTTCCGGTTCCGCGAGGTGCCCGTCGTACCCCGGCCGTCGGAGTCGCTCACGGAAGCGGACGGCCCCGAGGTGATCGTCGCCTGCACCTCCCCGGCGAGTGTCCGGCTGGCCGCCGAGCGCGGGCTGCCCATGCTGCTGGGGATGCATGTCGGGGACGAGGAGAAGGCGGAGATGGTCGCCCTGTGGCGCAGGCAGGCGCGCGCGGCCGGACACGCGCCGCAGCAGGTCCTGGAGGCACCCCATGTCTCGGCCGGTGTCTGCCAGATCGCGGACCGGCGTACCGACGCGGTGGAGGCGTTGGTGAAGGCGATGCCCGGCTGGCTCAGGCAGGGGCTGGGCGCCCATGTCACGGTCGACGGCCGCGTACGGCAGATGCGCGATCCGGTGGCCTACACCGAACTGCTCTGCGGACTGCACCCGGTGGGCACCCCGCGGCTGTGCGCCGACCGCCTCGCGGCGACCAGCGAGCGGACCGGTATCTCCCGCTTCGCCCTGCTCGTCGAGGGCTCGGGAGACCTGGCGGCCACCGAGGAGAACGTACGGCGGCTGGGGGGCGAGGTGCTGCCGCACCTCACCTGAAGAGGTGCCGGCGCATCTGACCTGAAGTGGAGCAGGAACCCTTGCCCACAGGGACCCCTCGTCCGGCGGGGGCTTGCCGCCCCGGTACTGATGCACCTCCCGCGTACGGCGGAGCGGCAAGCAGGTGCGTCGCGTCAGCAGTCCCGGAACTCCGGAGACTGGTTCAGCAGCTGACTGCGCACCGAGGTGAAACGGGTCAGCGTCTCGTCGACAGAGGAGTCCAACGGGAACACCGCCACCCGGTGGCAGTTCTGGAAGGCCAGCCGCACACCGAAGTGCCGCTGAAGCGCGCCGCGTATCGCGTCACTCGCAAGCGCACGCAGCAGCTGACCGCGTGCCTGCTCGTCCGGCGGGGGCGTCTGGTTGTCGGCGAAGTTGCCGCCGTCCACCTTCAGCTGGGCCACCAGGGAGCTGATCATCTCCCATGCGTAGGGCAGGGAGGTCCGGACGCAGTCGACGAATTCGGCTTCGTCGACCTCGCCTCGCTCGGCCTTCTCGAGCAGGGCCGGTGAGACGTCGAGCGACATGGGTTCTCCTCTCGCACCCCTGATTCCGCAGGGGTTGCCGGACAGATAAAGGGAGTTCGCGCTGCCGAACACGCTCAGTACATGCCTCGCGACCTCCCGTTTACTACCGTAGGCAACGGGCCGTGACGGCACCAGGAGAATGCGAACAAAGGGCACTCCCAACAGGCCCACAATCGGCCACAAGTGAACAGGCTTTCTCCACAGCCTTACGGGCCGAATCGCGTGGACATGCGCCCGTCGAGTAGCGTTGCCGACCATGCGTCTCGTCATTGCCCGGTGTTCCGTCGACTACGCGGGCCGGCTCACCGCCCACCTGCCCTCGGCCCCCCGTCTGATCCTGGTGAAGGCCGACGGCAGCGTCTCCATCCACGCAGATGACCGCGCCTACAAGCCGCTGAACTGGATGTCGCCGCCCTGCACCTTGAAGGAGGGAGCCGGCGACGAGGAGGGCGTCTGGACCGTCGTCAACAAGGCGGGCGAGAAGCTCATCATCACGATGGAGGAGGTCCTGCACGACTCCTCGCACGAACTGGGCGTGGATCCCGGCCTGATCAAGGACGGCGTGGAAGCACACCTTCAGGAACTGCTCGCCGACCGCATCGAAACGCTCGGCGACGGCTACACCCTGATCCGCCGCGAGTACATGACGGCCATCGGCCCGGTCGACATCCTGTGCCGGGACGCCGAGGGGCAGACCGTCGCAGTGGAGATCAAGCGGCGCGGCGAGATCGACGGCGTGGAACAGCTCACCCGTTACCTCGACCTGCTGAACCGCGACCCCCATCTCGCCCCGGTCCGCGGCATCTTCGCCGCGCAGGAGATCAAGCCGCAGGCCCGCGTGCTCGCCACGGACCGCGGCATCGGCTGCGCGGTCCTCGACTACGACGCGCTGCGCGGCATCGAGGACGACAAGCTGCGGCTGTTCTGACAGCGCGTCCTCTTCTACGACTTCTACGACGACGAGGGCCGGGTCCGTGTGTGACGGACCCGGCCCTCTTGTCGTGCGATGCGCCTAGATGACCGAACCGCTCGGCGAGCTCACGGTGCTGCTCTCGGGAGCACTGGCCGAGCTGCTCTCCACCGGGGTGGTGGAGGCGGGGCCACTGGCCGAGTTGGAGGTGGTCGGGGTGGTGCCGGTCGGAGTGGAAGTGGGCGTCCCCGTCGGCGTACCCGTCGAGCCGGTCGGCGTCGACGAGGGCGTACTGGAGGTGCTGGGCCTGCCGGTGGGCGATCCCGATGAGCTCGTCGAGTTGGACGGCCGGGGTGAGGTCGGCCTCGTGGAGCTCGGCGAGCTGCCGCCGTGTGTCCCGCTCGGATCGTCGGACGGCTTCGTCGTGCCCGTCGGCGTCGGATCGTCCGCCGTCCCGTACGTCCCGTCGGGCCCGGGATTGGTCGGCCGGGACGTCGCCGTACCCGTGTCGCCCTTGTTGTCGTTCTGCGGGACGTCCGCGCCGAGGTTGCCGTCGTCGATGCCGACGCTGGCCGACGGGTTGACGCCGACCTCGTTCGACGGCGAGTTCGGGTCGTTGTCGGAGGTGGCGCCCAGGGTCACCACCGTGCCGAGGACGGCGACGAGCAGCGCGCCCGCACCCGCGGCGACGAGGTTGCGCTTGGCGAGGCCCTTGAGACCGCCCCGCGCCTTGCGGGAGGGCCCGGTGGCGGGGGTGCGGTGGACGACGACCGTCTGGGACTCGCCGGGCGGCTGGAGCCGCGGGAAGGCCGCGGGCACTCCCCCGGGCGGTGAGGCCGACTCGTCGTGGCGGGCGTCGGGCACCTCCTCGCCGGCCGTCGCGCCGAGGCCGGTCGCGGGTGTGGTGCCGTCCCGGTCGGAGACCAGGGCGAGGGCCCTGCGGCCCGCCACGGTGCCGCGCTTGTCGGCGAGGGCGCCGCGCAGGCCGATGGAGGCCTCCAGTTCGGCGCGGGCCCGGTCGAGCTCTCCGCCGCACAGCGCGAGGATGCCGAGTTCGTGGTGGAAGTAGGCCCGCTCGGACACCTCGCCGGCCAGCCGTGAGGCCTCGGAGCCGGCCCACAACGAACGCTCCCAGGCGCCCCAGTGGCCTCCGGCGGCGAACGCGGGTGCCGCCGTGCGGGCCAGCCGCACGGCGATCGTCTCCTCCTCGCCGTCGAGGGGCGCGACGGTCACCGGGACCAGGACGTCGAGGGCGGCGAGCAGCGCGTCGGCCTCGGCGCAGACCCGCTCGGGGGTGACCGAGGGGTGACCTGCCCACCAGTCGTAGTGCTGGGCGGCGGTGCGGGCGCGGTCCTCGATGTCGTCGGCGTATCCGGCGGCTTCCAGCTGGGCGAGAACTCCGGCGGCGAGCCGGTAGCGGGAGCCCACCGGGGAGACCAGTCCTGCGTCCGCGAGCTCGCCGAGCGCGGCGTCCGCGTGGGTGTCCCCGACCAGGGCGGGCAGGTGCGCCTGGTGGGGCACCTCGCCGCCGAGGGCGACGGCGAACCGCAGGGTGGCGCGCGCGGACTCGCTCAGCCGGGAGGCGAGCAGCGGTGCGGGCGCGGCGGCGTCCCCCAGCGCGGGCAGGGGTATCTCGTCGGCGTCGTCGGTGGGCGGCGGGGCGTCGGCCACGGCCATCTCCGCGAACACGCCGAACTCGTCGACGGCGCCGGCCCCGGCCCGCTGCCGGTCGCGCTGCCGGAGCAGGGCACCGGCCTGGACGAAGCGCAGCGGCAGGCCCTCGGACTCGAACCAGAGGTCGCCGGCCCAGTTGGACTCCTCCTCCGTCAGCACCCGGCCGACGGCACGCTCCAGGAGTTCCACGCCGTCGGCGCGTTCGAGGCCGCTGAGGACGACCTCCTCGACGGCGGAGTCGGCCGAGGGCGCGGGCACCTCGGGCGTGGCACCGATCACGAAGGCGCACTCGGGTGTGGCGTCGAGGAGTTCGTCGAGGGCGGCCCCGCCGAACTCGATGTCGTCGAGGACGACGACCGCGCCGATCTCGCGGACGCAGGAGAGCAGCTCGTCCCGGTCGGGGCGGTGCAGGGGCGAGTCGAAGACGGCGTAGTAGAGGTCGTACAGCAGCTCCGCGGCCGTGCGGCGGAAGCCGGTGAGACGGACCACGCCGTCGGGGGCGAGGTCCGAGCAGTCCTCGGCGACGACGTCGAGGAGGCTGGTGCGGCCGGATCCCGCGGGGCCGGTCAGCCGGACGGAACGGCCGCGGGCGAGCATCCGCACGAGTTGCTCGCGCTCGTCCTGGCGGGCCAGGAGCGCCAGGGTGGTGCGGGTGGGTCCCGGGGGGACGGGCGGGCGGGCCGCGCGGTCCACCTCGGCGCGTTCGGCGGCGCCGTACTTGGCGGGGCGGCCGGGGCGCTCGCCGGGCGGGCAGGCCTCTATCTCGCTGCCGTCGACGGGGTTGACGGTGAGCAGGTAGTCACCGGCGACGAGCTGGACGGTGCGGGCGAGCGCGGGTGAGTGCTGGCCGAAGTCGGATGTGAGGGAGTCCCTGGGAGGCCGTTGACGCGGCGAACCGCCGTCACCGTCATGGCCGTACTCCTCGGGTCCCCGGTTGTTCGGGTCCATAGGTTCAAGCCCCCCAAAAGCGTCTCGTGTGCCGTCAGTGGCCCCTCCCGGCCGGCAGCACACAGCGCTGTCGCTTCTGGTCCGGGCCCGCTGGAAGGGTTGCAGGCAGCGGGCGACCGAACCCTAAACCTTCGCACAGTATCTATGACAGCCCGGGGTACCGCGCCGTCCGAGACGTCACAGTCTCGTGAGGATTGGGCGGGGGATGCGTTTCGCCGCGGTGACCGGGTCAGACCCGGGGCAGCGACTCGACGCCGATGCCGCCCTCGATCGCCAGGATCCGGTGCAGCCGGGTGGCGACCAGGAGGCGCTGCATCTGCGGCGGTACGTCGCGCAGCACCAGGCGGCGGCCGCAGCGGCCGGCCCTGCGGTGCGCACCCATGATCACCCCGAGCCCGGTGGCGTCCCAGGAATCCAGCTCGGACAGGTCGAGCACCAGGTCGCCGGCTCCGTCGTCGACGGCCGAGTGCAGGACCGTACGGGCGTCCGCCGCGCTGCGGACGTCGAGGCGGCCCCCGACGACCAGCTCGGCGTGGTCGCCCCTGATGTACATATGCGCTCCCCGAGAGTGCGTGTAGTACTCCACGAATGTGATGTCCAGTGATGACACCTCTGACTGCGTTGAGCGGCCAGAGGTTGCCGTCCGTAAGCGAACCGATACCGAATTCACCCTGAGGTGTGAAACCAGAGGGGTTTGTGCGGTTTCAGTGGTTGTTCCCCGACTGCCTCGATGACTACGGCAGCCACCTCGGCGGCGGGCGCTTCCTCAATAGCTGCCGGCGCTTCCTCAGTAGCTGTAGAAGCCCTGCCCGCTCTTGCGTCCGATGTCACCGGCGTCCACCATCCGGCGCATCAGCTCCGGCGGGGCGAACTTCTCGTCCTGGGACTCGGTGTAGATGTTGCCGGTGGCGTGCAGCAGGATGTCGACGCCGGTGAGGTCCGCCGTGGCGAGCGGGCCCATGGCGTGACCGAAGCCCAGCTTGCAGGCCAGGTCGATGTCCTCGGCGGTCGCGACGCCCGACTCGTAGAGCTTGGTCGCCTCGACGACGAGGGCGGAGATGAGACGGGTGGTCACGAACCCCGCCACGTCCCGGTTGACCACGATGCAGGTCTTGCCGACGGACTCGGCGAACTCCCGCGCCGTGGCGAGGGTTTCGTCGCTCGTCTTGTAGCCGCGGACCAGCTCGACGAGCTGCATCATCGGCACCGGCGAGAAGAAGTGCACGCCGACGACCCGCTCGGGGTGCTCCGTCGCCGCCGCGATCTTGGTGATCGGGATCGCGGAGGTGTTGGAGGCGAGCACGGCGTCCGGGCGCACGATCTTGTCGAGCGCGCGGAAGATCTCGTGCTTGACTTCCAACTTCTCGAACACGGCCTCGACGACGATGTCGGCGTCGGCGGCCGCGTCCAGGTCGGTGGTCGCGGTGATCCGGGCGAGGGCGGCGTCGGCGTCGTGCGCCTCCAGTTTGCCCTTGCTCACGAACTTGTCGTACGAAGCCTTGATGCCGTCGGTGCCGCGCTTCAGCGCCTCGTCGGTGACGTCCCGCAGGACCACGTCCCAGCCCGCCTGGGCAGAGACCTGGGCGATGCCGGAACCCATCAAGCCGGCGCCGATGACGGCAAGCTTCCGTGCCACTGTTGCGACTCCCCTTTGAAACGCCTTACGCCCTGTTTACGTTGTCTATGCGGCGGACACTAGCGCTCGTGAGGGGCTGTGTGACCGGTTAGTAATGCGCGTCACGTCTCATCTGACGGACATCACACCGGTAGCTGTCACGAGTGGTCTCGTACGGCGTAGTTGAGCACCTTATCGCTCAACGACTCCTGCCCGTCGCAGAGAAGCACGAGTGTCTCTCGTGACACTTCGTCCGGTTCGCGCCCGGACGCAGTAAGCGGTCGCACACACCTCCCGTGACGGTCGGCACACGCGGGTTCCGGACGGCCGGGACGAAACTACGCTGAGGTCATGGTCAATCTGACGCGCATCTACACGAGGACCGGCGACCAGGGCACCACCGCCCTCGGCGACATGAGCCGGGTCGCCAAGACCGATCTGCGGATCTCCGCGTACGCCGACGCCAACGAGGCGAACGCGGTGATCGGCACGGCGATCGCCCTGGGCGGCCTGGAGGCGGAGATCGTCGAGGTCCTCACCCGCGTCCAGAACGACCTGTTCGACGTCGGCGCCGACCTGTCCACGCCGGTGGTCGAGAACCCCGAGTTCCCGCCCCTGCGTGTCGAGCAGTTCTACGTCGACAAGCTGGAGGCGGACTGCGACCGCTTCAACGAGCGCCTCGATAAGCTCCGCTCCTTCATCCTGCCGGGCGGCACCCCCGGCGCGGCCCTCCTCCACCAGGCCTGCACGGTCGTACGGCGTGCCGAGCGCTCCACATGGGCAGCCCTGGAGGCCCACGGCGACCACATGAACCCACTGACGGCGACCTACCTCAACCGGCTGTCCGACCTGCTGTTCATTCTGGCCCGCACGGCCAACAAGGAGGTCGGGGACGTGCTCTGGGTGCCGGGCGGGGAGCGCTGAGCAGATCGGCAGCGCCCCGAAGGGGCGCGGGGAACCGCGCGACCAGCCACGACGGCGCTGGCGACGAACGACGACACAACCAGCGGAGCGCCGACGCTGCGAGGATCCAGCGGCCCGCGACCTTCCACTCGTGGACGGCGCGGGCCCTGCCGTTCTTCGGTGGCCGCACCGGCGGCGGCCCGCCCGCGAACCGGTGGGCGACCCGCGCGTCCGCCCACCTGATCGTCGAGTGGCCGAGACCCACGGTGAAACCGATGCAGACGGCGGCCAGACCGTACCTCCAGTCCGGCTCGGCCAGTCCGGCTCGGCGCCGTTCCTCGAGCAGCACCCAGAACGCCACCTCGCAGGCGATGATCGGTCCGACGACCACGACACGCTCCCTTCGCTCCCCCTTCAAGGCTCGCGGCGGCCCCGGCCTCTTTCTTCGTCGGTGGTGACGAGACCGCCGTACATCGAAAGATGCAGTCCAGGACCGTCCCCGAGAGTCAGGCACGGGCCGCGGACACCGTGTTGGCTGGGGTCATGGCCCTCCCCAGCCCGCACCGCTTCGACGTGTACATCGCGGTCGGCGGGCTGCTCGGCGGCCTGCTGCTGGTCGGCCTCGGTCTGGCGACCCGCCCCGCCACCGATCCGGTCACCCTGTTCGACGGCCCTGGCCGGTCCTCGTGCCGCTCACCGTGCTGGCCGGCTGCGAGCTGCTGCGCCGCGAGGCCCCGCGCACGGCCCTGCTGATCGGCACGGCCGCGATCTGCGCCGACGTCGTGACCCAGGGCAGCCTCTGATCCGCGGCGCCGGAAGGAGAATCCCAATGATCCGCGTCCTCGTCGCCGAGGACCAGTCCGCCGTCCGCGCCGGACTGGTGCTCAGCCTGCGCGGCGCCCCGGACATCGACGTGGTCGGCGAGGCGGCGGACGGCGAGCAGGCGGTGGCTCTGGCCCGGGAGCTGCACCCCGACCTGGTGCTGATGGATATTCAGATGCCGCGCCTGGACGGGGTGTCGGCGACCCGGCAGGTGGTCGCGGAGGGGCTCGCCGATGTCCTCGTGCTGACCACCTTCGACCTCGTTGGGAGGGCCTGATCGCGCCCGCCCTCACCCGGCGTCTGATCGCCGAGTTCGCTGCCGGGTCCGCACGGGCGCCGAGCGCCGATCCACCGTCCTGGACACCCTGACCCGCCGGGAGCGCGAGGTGCTCTCCTGTCTCGGCGAGGGTCTGCCCAACGCGGACATCGCGACCCGCCTCGACATGGCGGAGGCGACGGTGAAGACGCACGTCAGTCGTCTGCTGGGGAAGCTGGAGCTGCGCAGCCGGGTGCAAGCGGCGGTACTGGCAAAGGAGTTGGGAGTCTGAAAGCGCTTGAGGGCGCCGTATACAAGAGTGGTCCAGACCTATTGACCTGTGGTCCAGACCTTTCTATTCTCACGGCACCGTGGGCGTGAAGGCTCAGTCACGCCCTCCCGTGAATTCAGACAGGGAGGCGCACGATGCGCTTCAGACACAGAGCCGCGGCCGGGTTCGCGACGCTGTTGCTCCCCTTCGCCGGCCTGGTCGGTCTTGCGAGCCCCGCCCAGGCCGCGACCTCCGCCACCGCGACCTACGCCAAGACCCAGGACTGGGGCAGCGGCTTCGAAGGCAAGTGGACGGTGAAGAACACCGGTACCACCAGCCTCAGTTCCTGGACCGTCGAGTGGGACTTCCCCTCCGGCACCTCCGTCACCTCCGCCTGGGACGCCGACGTCACCTCCGCCGGCACCCACTGGACCGCCAGGAACAAGTCCTGGAACGGCACCCTTGCCCCCGGCGCCTCCGTCTCCTTCGGCTTCAACGGCGCCGGCAGCGGCTCCCCCGCCAACTGCAAGCTCAACGGCGGCAGTTGCGACGGCGGCTCCACTCCGGGGGACGCGGCCCCGTCCGCGCCCGGCACCCCCACCGCCTCCGACATCACCAACACCTCGGTGAAGCTGGCCTGGAGCGCCGCCACCGACGACAAGGGCATCAAGAACTACGACGTGCTGCGCGACGGCGCCAAGGTGGCCACCGTGACGACGACGTCGTACACGGACAGCGGCCTCACCGCCGGCACCGACTACTCGTACACCGTGCAGGCCCGCGACACCGCCGATCAGACCGGCCCGGTCAGCGGCGCCCGAGCGGTGCACACCACCGGCGGCACCACCGACCCGCCGCCCACCGGTGACAAGGTCAAGCTGGGCTACTTCACCGAGTGGGGCGTCTACGGCCGCAACTACCACGTGAAGAACCTGGTGACCTCGGGCTCCGCGTCGAAGATCACCCACATCAACTACGCGTTCGGCAACGTCAAGAACGGTCAGTGCACCGTCGACGACACCTACGCCGCCTACGACAAGGCGTACACCGCCGACCAGTCCGTCTCCGGCACCGCCGACACCTGGGACCAGCCGCTGCGCGGCAACTTCAACCAGCTGCGCGAGCTCAAGGCCAAGTACCCGAACATCAAGGTGCTCTACTCCTTCGGCGGCTGGACCTACTCCGGCGGCTTCGCGCAGGCCGCGGCCAACGCGGCCGCGTTCGCCAAGTCCTGCAAGGCGGTCGTGGAGGACCCGCGGTGGGCGGACGTCTTCGACGGCATCGACATCGACTGGGAGTACCCGAACGCCTGCGGTCTGACCTGTGACACCTCGGGCGCCGCGGCCTTCAAGAACCTGATGTCCGCACTGCGCACCGAGTTCGGCTCGAACTACCTGATCACCGCGGCGATCACGGCGGACGGCTCCAACGGCGGCAAGATCGACGCGGCCGACTACGGCGGCGCCTCCCAGTACGTCGACTGGTACAACGTGATGACGTACGACTACTTCGGCGCCTTCAACGCGCAGGGCCCGACCGCCCCGCACTCGCCGCTCACCTCGTACGCCGGAATCCCGCAGGCGGGCTTCAACTCCGCCGACGCGATCGCCAAGCTGAAGTCGAAGGGCGTCACCTCGAAGAAGCTGCTGCTCGGCATCGGTTTCTACGGCCGTGGCTGGACCGGCGTCACCCAGTCCGCCCCCGGCGGCACCGCGACCGGCGCGGCACCCGGCACCTACGAGGCGGGCATCGAGGACTACAAGGTCCTCAAGAACTCCTGCCCCGCCACCGGCACCGTAGCGGGCACGGCATACGCCTACTGCGGCAGCAACTGGTGGTCCTACGACACCCCCGCGACGATCGCCGGCAAGATGACCTGGGCCAAGAACCAGGGCCTGGGCGGCGCGTTCTTCTGGGAGTTCAGCGGCGACACGAGCAACGGTGAGCTGGTGACCGCCATCAACAACGGCCTGAGCTGACACCTGACACCAGATCGAGGGCGCGCGGCCTGTGCCGCGCGCCCTCGGCGTACTCCCCCTAGGGCCGTTCGGCCCCCGTCGAAGGACCATCAGCGGCCGAAAGGCGGCGGCCGAGCGGGAACAATCGGTATCTCGACCGCAAGCGGAATGACTCATTCGGGGGGATGAATGAAGCGCACGCGCAGGAACAGGCAGAATGCCGGCACCCCGTCGGCGAGGCCCGGCAGGGGGCACGTGGGGATGTTCACGGGGACGACGGTCGCGGCTCTGCTGACCGTGCTGCCCGTGACCGTCACCGTCACGCTCGACTCAGGCCACGTTGACACGCTGACCGGGGGGAGCTGCCTCCAGCCAGGCCAGGAAGCCGGTCAACGCGTCCTCGCTCATGGCTAGTTCGAGACGCGTACCGCGGTGGACGCAGGTCAGGATGACGGCGTCGGAGAGCAGCGCCAGCTCCTCCTCACCTTCGGGCAGCCGGCGGCCCGCCACCTCGATCGCGGCGCGTTCCAGGACGCGGCGCGGACGGTAGGCGTAGGAGAAGACGCGGTACCACTCGACGCGGTCGCCGTTGTAGCGGGCCACGCCGTAGCTCCAGCCCTTGCCGCTGGTGTCGGTCTTCTCCGGGACGTCCCAGCGCAGCGAACAGTCGAAGGTGCCGCCGGAGCGCTGGATGAGCCTGCGGCGCAGGCCGAAGACGAACAGCCCCAGCACCACCAGGGCCACGACGATTCCGCACACAGTCAGAGCGAGGACCATCGACACCGACCTCCTCGTCTCCTAGGTACCTTCGAAATAGGTAACGGAACGGAAAAAACATCCAGATCTGCCTCAGCCGCGGCCGGCTCCGGATCGCTCCGGTGCCGGCCGCGGCTGAGTGACGTCATACGGCTCCGCGCTGGTTCAGCGCGCGGTCGCCGCGCGCAGTCGTACGTCCGCGCGACGCTCGGCGGCGGCGTCGCCCTCCGCCTTCGCGCGCTCCAGCTCCCGCTCCGCGCGCTGGACGTCGATCTCGTCCGACAGCTCGGCGATCTCGGCCAGCAGCGACAGCTTGTTGTCGGCGAACGAGATGAATCCGCCGTGCACCGCTGCGACGACCGTCCCGCCGTCACTGGTGCGGATGGTCACCGGGCCCGACTCCAGCACACCGAGCAGCGGCTGGTGACCGGGCATGACGCCGATGTCGCCGGACGTGGTGCGCGCGACGACCAGGGTGGCCTCGCCGGACCAGACCTCTCGGTCGGCCGCGACCAGCGCGACGTGCAGCTCAGCAGCCAAGGTGGCTCCTCGGGTCACCACCCGGCGGTTGTGCCGGGTGTTGGTTACAAGTCTAGTAGGCAGAAAAGAGGGGGCGGGACGTGCCCCGCCCCCTCAGGCGTGAACCACAGGGTTCACATCGAACTCAGTGAGTTCAGGAGACGCCCAGCTCCTTGGCGTTGGCCTTGAGGTCCTCCAGGCCACCGCACATGAAGAACGCCTGCTCCGGGAAGTGGTCGAACTCGCCGTCGCAGATCGCGTTGAACGCGGCGATCGACTCGTCCAGCGGCACGTCCGAACCGTCGACGCCGGTGAACTGCTTGGCGACGTGGGTGTTCTGGGACAGGAAGCGCTCGACGCGGCGGGCACGCTGGACGACCAGCTTGTCCTCCTCGCTGAGCTCGTCGATGCCGAGGATCGCGATGATGTCCTGGAGGTCCTTGTACTTCTGAAGGATCCCCTTGACGCGCATCGCGGTCTCGTAGTGGTCCGCGGCGATGTACCGCGGGTCCAGGATCCGGGACGTGGAGTCCAGCGGGTCCACGGCCGGGTAGATGCCCTTCTCGGAGATCGGACGGGACAGAACCGTCGTCGCGTCGAGGTGGGCGAAGGTGGTGGCCGGGGCCGGGTCGGTCAGGTCGTCCGCGGGGACGTAGATCGCCTGCATCGAGGTGATCGAGTGACCACGGGTCGAGGTGATGCGCTCCTGGAGGAGACCCATCTCGTCGGCCAGGTTCGGCTGGTAGCCCACCGCGGAGGGCATACGGCCGAGCAGGGTCGACACCTCGGAACCGGCCTGGGTGAAGCGGAAGATGTTGTCGATGAAGAACAGCACGTCCTGCTTCTGCACATCGCGGAAGTACTCCGCCATGGTCAGACCGGCCAGGGCCACGCGCAGACGGGTGCCCGGGGGCTCGTCCATCTGACCGAAGACGAGCGCGGTCTTGTCGATGACGCCGGAGTCCGACATCTCCTCGATGAGGTCGTTGCCCTCACGGGTGCGCTCACCGACACCGGCGAACACGGAGACACCGTCGTGGTTGTTGGCGACGCGGTAGATCATCTCCTGGATGAGCACCGTCTTGCCGACGCCTGCACCACCGAACAGACCGATCTTTCCACCCTTGACGTACGGGGTGAGAAGGTCGATGACCTTGACGCCGGTCTCGAACATCTCGGTCTTCGACTCGAGCTCGTCGAAGTTCGGGGCCTTGCGGTGGATGCCCCAGCGCTCGCCCGTGTACTGCTCGTCGACGTTCAGCACCTCACCGAGGGTGTTGAACACCTTGCCCTTGGTGAAGTCGCCGACCGGCACCGTGATGGAGGCGCCGGTGTCGGTCACCGGGGCCTGGCGGACCAGACCGTCGGTGGGCTGCATCGAGATGGTGCGGACCAGGCCGTCACCCAGGTGCTGGGCGACCTCCAGGGTCAGCGTCTTCTTCGCGCCGTCCTGGGCCGGGTCGGCCACCTCGACGTGCAGAGCGTTGTAGATCTCCGGCATCGCGTCGACGGGGAACTCCACGTCGACGACCGGGCCGATGACCCGGGCGACGCGGCCCGTGGCCGTCGCGGTCTCAACAGTGGTGGTCATTAGCGGTCACTCCCCGCGGTCGCGTCGGCCAGGGCTGCGGAGCCACCGACGATCTCGCTGATTTCCTGGGTGATTTCGGCCTGGCGGGCCGCGTTGGCAAGTCGGGAGAGCGTGGTGATGAGCTCTCCCGCGTTGTCGGTCGCCGACTTCATCGCGCGCCGTGTGGCGGCGTGCTTGGAAGCGGCCGACTGGAGGAGCGCGTTGTAGATACGGCTCTCCACGTAGCGCGGCAGCAGGGCGTCGAGGACGTCCTCCGCCGAGGGCTCGAAGTCGTACAGCGGGAGGATCTCGCCCTTGGGGGCGGCCTCCTTGGCGACCTCTTCGAGGCTGAGCGGCAGCAGACGGTCGTCGAGCGCCGTCTGCGTCATCATCGAGACGAACTCGGTGAAGACGATGTGGAGTTCGTCCACGCCGCCCTCGGCCGTGTCCTTCTCGATGGCCTCGATCAGCGGAGCCGCGACCTTCTTGGCGTCCGCGTACGTGGGCTCGTCGGTGAAGCCGCTCCACGACTCCGCGATCTTGCGCTCACGGAAGTTGAAGTGCGCGACACCGCGGCGGCCGACGATGTAGATGTCGACCTCCTGGCCCTCGCGCTCCAGCCGCTCGGTGAGCCGCTCCGCCTGCTTGATGGCGTTGGAGTTGAAGGCGCCCGCGAGACCGCGGTCGCTCGTCAGGAGCAGCACCGCGGACCGCGTGACCGTCTCGGCCTTCGTGGTCAGCGGGTGCCTGGTGTTCGAGCCGGTACCGACCGCCGTGACCGCGCGGGTGAGCTCGGTCGCGTAGGGCGCGGAGGCCGCCACCTTGCGCTGCGCCTTGATGACGCGCGAGGCGGCGATCATCTCCATCGCCTTGGTGATCTTCTTGGTCGCGGTGACGGATCGGATGCGACGCTTGTAGACCCGGAGCTGGGCTCCCATGAGTCAGGTCCCTTCCTTACGTCACTTGGCGGCGGCCGGGGCGTCCTCGCCGAGAAGCTTGCCGTCCGAGGTCTCGAACTGCTTCTTGAAGTCGGCGATCGCGTCGGCAACAGCGGTGAGGGTGTCGTCCGACATCTTGCCGCCCTCCTTGATGGAGGTCATGAGGCCCTGCTCCTTGCGGTGCAGGTACTCGAGCAGCTCCTTCTCGAAGCGGCGGATGTCGTTGACCGGGACGTCGTCCATCTTGCCGGTGGTGCCGGCCCAGACGGAGACGACCTGGTCCTCGGTCGCCATCGGCTGGTACTGGGCCTGCTTCAGCAGCTCGACCATGCGCTGGCCGCGCTCCAGCTGCGCCTTCGACGCGGCGTCCAGGTCGGAACCGAAGGCGGCGAACGCCTCCAGCTCACGGAACTGGGCGAGGTCCACGCGCAGACGACCCGAGACCTGCTTCATCGCCTTGTGCTGCGCGGAACCACCGACTCGGGAGACGGAGATACCGACGTTCAGCGCGGGGCGCTGACCGGCGTTGAAGAGGTCCGACTCCAGGAAGCACTGGCCGTCGGTGATGGAGATGACGTTGGTCGGGATGAACGCCGAGACGTCGTTGGCCTTGGTCTCGACGATCGGCAGACCGGTCATCGAGCCCTTGCCCATGTCGTCGGAGAGCTTCGCGCAGCGCTCCAGCAGACGGGAGTGCAGGTAGAAGACGTCACCCGGGTAGGCCTCGCGGCCCGGCGGGCGGCGCAGCAGCAGGGACACGGCACGGTAGGCGTCGGCCTGCTTGGAGAGGTCGTCGAAGATGATGAGGACGTGCTTGCCCTCGTACATCCACTGCTGACCGATGGCCGAACCGGTGTACGGCGCCAGGTACTTGAAGCCGGCCGGGTCGGACGCCGGGGCGGCGACGATGGTCGTGTACTCCAGCGCGCCGGCCTCTTCGAGGGCACCGCGCACGGAGGCGATGGTGGAGCCCTTCTGACCGATGGCGACGTAGATGCAGCGGACCTGCTTGTTCACGTCGCCCGAGCGCCAGTTGTCGCGCTGGTTGATGATCGTGTCGACGGCCAGGGCGGTCTTGCCGGTCTGGCGGTCACCGATGATCAGCTGACGCTGGCCACGGCCGATCGGGGTCATCGCGTCGACGGCCTTGTAGCCGGTCTCCATCGGCTCGTGCACCGACTTGCGCTGCATGACCGTGGGGGCCTGAAGTTCCAGCGCGCGGCGGCCGGACGTCTCGATCTCGCCGAGGCCGTCGATCGGGTTGCCGAGCGGGTCGACGACACGGCCGAGGTAGCCCTCGCCGACGGCCACGGAGAGGACCTCACCGGTACGGGAGACCGGCTGACCCTCCTCGATGCCGCTGAACTCACCGAGGATGACGCAACCGATCTCGCGCTCTTCCAGGTTGAGCGCGAGGCCGAGGGTGCCGTCCTCGAACTTCAGCAGTTCGTTGGCCATGGCCGAGGGAAGGCCCTCGACCTTCGCGATGCCGTCGCCGGCAAGGGTGACCGTACCGACCTCCTCGCGCGAGGCCGCGTCCGGCTTGTACGACTGGACGAAGTTCTCCAGCGCGTCCCGGATCTCCTCCGGCCGGATCGTGAGCTCCGCCATCTGGGTTCCCTGCTCTCCTTGTTGGGCCCGAAGTTTCACTTTGGGGGTCTGGGGGCGACCCCCAGGATTCTTCATGTACGGCCCAACCAGGGCCGTCGTCCGTACGTACTGCTTTGAAGTTGCTGCTAGCCCGCCACGCGGCGGCCGGCGTCCTCGATGCGGTCCGCGATGGAGCCGTTGATGACCTCGTCACCGACCTGCACCCGGATCCCGCCGAGGACCTCGGGGTCCACGTCGAGGTTGAGGTGCATCTGGCGGCCGTAGAGCTTGGCCAGGGCACCGCCCAGGCGCTGCTTCTGCCGGTCGCTCAGCGGAACCGCCGAGGTGACGATGGCCACCATGCGGTCCCGGCGCTCGGCGGCGAGCTTGGACAGGGACTCCAGTCCCGACTCCAGGCTACGTCCCCGGGGCGCGGCCACAAGGCGCGTCACCAGACGCTCGGTCGTCGCATCGGCACGGCCGCCGAGCAGGCTGCCGAGCAGCTCGCGCTTGGCCGAGGCCGTCGCGGAGCGGTTGGTCAGTGCGGCGCGCAGCTCGGTGTTCGAGGTGACGATCCGGCCGAACCGGAACAGCTCGTCCTCGACGTTGTCGAGCGTGCCCCGCCGCTGCGCGGCGGTGAGGTCGGCGATGTCCGCCAGCTCCTCCAGCGCGTCCACCAGGTCGCGCGACTGCGACCAGCGGGAGCGCACCATGCCGGCGACGAGGTCCGCGGCGGCGCCGCCGACCTGCCTACCGATCAGACGCTGGGCCAGTTCGGCCTTGGCCTCGCCGGCCTGCGCCGGGTCGGTCAGGACCCGACGCAGCGACACCTCGCGGTCGAGCAGCGCGGTGACGGCGGCCAGCTCGTCGGCGAGCGAGCCGGCGTCCACGGACGTGTTGTCCGTCAGCGCGTCGAGACGCTCGCGTGCGGCTGCCAGGGCCTCGCGGCTCGCTCCGTTCATCGCGCCGCCTCGGCCTTCTCCTCGAGGTCGTCGAGGAAGCGGTCGATCACGCGGCTCTGCCGGGCGTGGTCCTCGAGGGACTCGCCGACCAGCTTGCCGGCCAGGTCGGTGGCGAGCTTGCCCACGTCCTGGCGCAGCGCGGAGGACGCGGCCTTGCGGTCCGCCTCGATCTGCGCGTGACCGGCGGCGACGATCTCCTCGCGCTGCCGCTGGCCTTCCGCGCGCATCTCGGCGATGAGCGTGGCGCCCTGCTCCTGAGCCTCCTGGCGCAGGCGCGCGGCCTCGTGGCGGGCCTCGGCGAGCTGTGCCTTGTACTGCTCAAGGACGCTCTGGGCCTCGGTCTGCGCGGCCTCGGCCTTCTCGATACCGCCCTCGATGGCCTCGCGACGCTCTTCCAGAACCTTGTTGATGGTCGGGAGGAGCTTCTTGGCGAGGAAGCCGAAGACGATGACGAAGGCGATCAGGCCGATGACGAGCTCCGGCCACGGCGGAATGAGGGGATTCTCCTTCTCCGCCTCGGCCGCCAGCTGAACCAGTGCGTGGTTCACATCAGTGCCTTTCGTCGAATGGGGCTGTCGTCGTGGTTCGTCTTAGTAGACGAACGGCATGACGAGGCCGATGAGGGCCAGCGCCTCACAGAACGCGAAGCCGAGGATCTGGTTACCGCGGATGAGGCCGGCCGCCTCGGGCTGGCGGGCGAGGGCCTGGGTGCCGTTGCCGAAGATGATGCCGACGCCGACGCCCGGGCCGATCGCGGCGAGGCCGTAACCGATGGAGCCGAGGTTGCCGTCGACCGCAGCGAGGGTCTGGAGAGCGGACATGCCGGTTCTTCCTTCTCTTTCAGTGACCGGTGGGGGTTGGCCACCGGATGTCTCTGGGGGTGTGGCGGGGGCGGTGCTCAGTGGTGCTCGGCGAGCGCGCCCTGGATGTAGGTGCAGGTCAGGAGGACGAAGACGTACGCCTGCACTGCCTGGATGAAGAGCTCGAAGGCCGTCATCACGATGACCATCACGAACGAGACGCCGGAGTAGGCGATGCCGATGCCGTTCAGCATGTACCAGCTGGCGATCGTGAAGAGCAGCAGCAGGGTGTGACCGGCGAACATGTTCGCGAAGAGTCGCACCGCGTGCGTGAACGGGCGGACCAGCAGGTTCGAGAAGAACTCGATGACCATGGCCAGCGGGAGCACCGCGCCGAGCGACTTGTCGTAGCCCGTCACGTTCTTGAAGAACCCGACGAACCCGTGCCGCTTGAAGGTCAGCGAGACCCAGGTGATGTAGACGATCGCGGCGAGGACGGCCGGGTAGGCGATGATCGAGGTCACCGGGAAGGAGGCGACCGGGATGATCGACCACAGGTTCAGCATCCAGATGAAGAAGAACAGCGAGACGGCGAGCGGTACGTACTTCTCGCCCTCCTTCTTGCCGATCGTCTCGTAGACGACACCGCGGCGGACGAAGTCGTAACCGGCCTCGGCGATCATCTGGAGCTTGCCGGGGACCATCTTCGGGCGGGCGAACGCGGCCCAGAAGAAGCCCACGACGATGACCGAGCCGAGCAGGGCCAGCAGCATCGGCTTGTTGAAGTAGAAGCCGTTGCCGTCGGCGTCGCCCCACAGGGGCTCGAACATGAACGAGTGCAGGCCCGGAGCCGGGAAGCCGCACCCGTCGAACAGGTGACAGCTCGTGTCGAAAGCGAGCGTCTGCGTCGGGTCAGCACTCACCGCGGGCTCCTTCATCGTGGCGCATAGGTACGGCAACCTCGTTGTGTCGGCGCGGCGGTAGGCCGCAGTTCGGCACGGGACTGGTGTAACGGATGTGGGGGCGGCCGGGGGGCATCGAGCCTCGCGTTCGAGCAGGCGTCAGCTCGGATGCCCGCGCCCGCGATGCCGCAGTTGGCACCGGACGATAGCAGGGTCTCTCAGTCGCATTTATCCCGGCCCTACCTCTCACGACGAGTGCCCGGATTTTTCGGGCTTGGTGCCCGAATCGGGTTCGACGTAGAGGATCTTGGACTTCATGTGGGCGCGAGTCTGTGCGGCGATCCAGGTAAGAGTGCCGACGACGAGCGTGAGAGCGAAAGCCTTCGGGTGGAACAGCGTGGTGTTCTTGAACGCGGCCAGGAAGACGAACAGCAGCAGGATCTGAGCCGCGTAGAGCATCAGGCCCATCGCCTGGAAGAGGTGCGGAAGCGATTTGGCAGTGCGCTGAAGGACGTAGAGGCCGATTCCCATGAAGAGGATGACGACCAGCGTCGCCACACCCGCCCCGATCGCACCCTTGCCACCGGCGACCACACCACTGACGACGGCGGCGACAGCGCCGACGGCAGCCGTGGGCACGGCGGCCTGAGCCAGGATCCGGACGTCGTTGGACGGCATGGCGGCAACTCCGCTTTCAAAGGGGGGCAGGGTGTCGTCATGGACGAGCGTAGTCCCGGGCTGAGAGTGACCCTCACGCCAAGGGACCGTCGCACTACGGTCCTTCGGCTCCGTCCCGGGTTCTCGTGAACCGTATCACAAACTATTTGATGCGGTCTTTACCTAGAAGGTGTGCCAGCTGTCACACATGAGAGTGAAAGCGCACGTCCGTGCAGAAACACGGTCGAGTTGTCTGGTATAAGGGCGGTTTGTCACCCTGGAGGACTCCCACGCGTTGGCAATGCTTTAGTCAGATTCTTACCTTGGGCGTCAGCGCGACGACTCGGCCTTACGCCTCTCCGGCACCCGGGAGCGGGCCCCCAGAGCGGTCGCGCCATTGACACCCGCCACCCCGACGGCCACCGGGGTGCGCTGCTCCACCTCCACGGGCTCCGCGACCACGGGACGCCTGCGCCGGCGGTAGCGCGGCGGCACGAAGGCCTGGGCCCACATCGGGGCGCGCGGCGTGAACCGCGGCAGCAGGAGCAGCACCAGGCCGATCGCGCTGAGGAACACCACACCGAGCACGATCCACATGGACGCGGAGTTCACGGAGTAGGCGAGCGAGCCGAACGCGATCAGCGCCGACCAGAAGTACATGATCCACACCGCCCGGCTGTGCGAGTGGCCGATCTCCAGGAGCCGGTGGTGCAGATGGCCGCGGTCGGCGGCGAACGGCGACTGACCGCGCCAGGTGCGGCGCACGATCGCCGAGATCAGGTCGGCGGCCGGCACCGCGATGATCGTCAGGGGCAGCAGCAGCGGGATGTAGACCGGGACCGTCTGGTGCACGGCCGCCTTCTCGGACCCCGCGAACAGCTTCAGGGCGTCCGGGTCGATCTGCCCGGTGATGGAGATCGCGCCGGCGGCCAGCACCAGGCCGATCAGCATCGAGCCGGAGTCACCCATGAAGATCCGCGCCGGGTGCATGTTGTGCGGCAGGAAGCCCAGGCACATGCCCATCAGGATCGCCGAGAACAGCGTCGCCGGGGCGGCCGCCTCGATGCCGTACGAGTACCAGATGCGGTAGGCGTACAGGAAGAACGCGCCGGCGGCGATGCAGACCATGCCGGAGGCGAGGCCGTCTAGGCCGTCGACGAAGTTCACCGCGTTGATGGTGATGACGACCAGAGCGACCGTCAGCAGGGTGCCCTGCCACTGGGTCAGCGCGACCGAGCCGACACCCGGGACGGGCAGCCACAGGATCGTCAGACCCTGCATGACCATCACACCGGCGGCGATCATCTGGCCGCCGAGCTTGATCAGGGCGTCGATCTCGAACTTGTCGTCCAGCACACCGATCAGCCAGATCAGCGCGGCCCCGCTGAGCAGCGCCCGGGGCTCGTTCGACTTGGCGAACACCTCGTTGAGGTTGGTGAGGTGGTCCGCGACCAGCAGGCCCGCGCACAGTCCGAAGAACATGGCGATACCGCCGAGTCTCGGAGTCGGTTCCCGGTGCACGTCACGGGCCCTGATCTCCGGCATCGCTCCGGCCACGATCGCGAACTTCCGTACCGGCCCTGTCAGCAGATACGTCACCGCGGCCGTGATGCAGAGCGTCAGCAGGTATTCACGCACGGGCTTCCCCACAGGTCTCGCTGGCCATCTCAGCACCACACCCTAGCGACGGACGCATATGGTTGTGGACTTCCGGGTAGCGACGATGGTTGCACGTGTGGCTGTGCACGCAGGTGCGAATACCCCCGCTCAGCCGGGATACGGCGGAAATCCGTCGACCAGGTCCCGGACTTCTTCACGTGCGCGGGCGCTCTCGGCCGTCCCCCGCACCACCCCCGCGAGCAGGGCGGCGATCCTCGTCATCTCCTTCTCGGCCATGCCCTGAGTGGTGACGGCGGCGGTGCCCAGTCGCAGTCCGCGGCTGTCGGCGTGAGGTAGCGCACAGCAGTCGAGCACCATGCCCGCGGCCGCGAGCCGTCCCCGGGCGGTGCGTCCGTCGACGCCGAGGGGCGCCGGATCGGCCGTCACCAGGTGGGTGTCGGTGCCGCCCGTGGTGACGACGCATCCCTCCTCCGCGAGCGCGGCAGCCAACACCCGTGCGTTGGCGACTACTTGACGGGTGTACGCGGCGAACTCCAGGGTCGCCGCCTCGCCGAACGCGACCGCCTTCGCGGCGATGGTGTGCATCTGCGCGCCGCCCTGCGTGAACGGGAAGACGGCCCGGTCGACCCGCTCGGCCAGCTCGCTCCCGCACAGGATCATCCCGCCGCGGGGGCCGCGCAGCACCTTGTGGGTGGTGGCGCAGACGATGTCGGCGTACGGCACCGGACTGGGCGCCGCTCCCCCGGCGACGAGTCCGATGGGGTGGGCGGCGTCGGCGATGAGATAGGCACCCACCTCGTCGGCGACCTCGCGGAAGAAGGCGTAGTCGATGTGGCGGGGGTAGGCGATGGAGCCGCAGACGATCGCCTTGGGCCGGTGGGTGCGCGCGAGGGTGCGCACCTGGTCGTGGTCGATGATCCCGGTCTCGGCATCGACGCCGTAGGGGACGAAGTCGAACCAGCGGCCCGAGAAGTTGGCGGGCGAGCCGTGGGTGAGGTGGCCGCCGTAGGGCAGGCCGAGGGCGAGGACGGTGTCGCCGGGGCGCAGCAGGGCCGCGTAGGCGGCGAGGACGGCCGAGGAGCCGGAGTGGGCCTGCACGTTGGCGTGCTCGGCGCCGAACAGGGACTTCGCCCGCTCCACCGCGAGCCGCTCGGCGACATCGACGATCTCGCAGCCGCCGTGGTGACGGGCGCCGGGGTAGCCCTCGGCGTACTTGTTCGCGAGGGGCGAGCCGAGTGCGGCCAGCACCGCGGGCGAGCAGAAGTTCTCGGCCGCGATCAGCTGGAGCGTCGATGCCTGCCGGTCGAGCTCCCCGAGCAGGATCTCGGCCAGCTCGGGGTCCTGCCGCGCGAGGACGTCGGCGGTGTGGGGCGCATGCGTGACCGACATGGTGGACTCCGGGGCGTCGACGATGACGTACACCCAATGTAGGCCGGAGGCAGGTGAGAAGCTCGGTCGTTGGTACACCCGGGTGCGCACATCGCCCTGAAGGGGCGCGGGGCTGTGTCCCGGTGCGGCTCCGCCGCGTCGGCGCGACCAGCCACGACCTGCCCGCAGTCGCACGACGGCAGGTCGTGGCAGTTCAGACGGCGCTCAAGCCCTCGCCGGCACCCCCGTCAGCGCTGTCACCACGGGGTCCAGCGCCTCGTTTATCTCGTCGCCGATGGAGCGGAAGAAGGTCAGGGGGGCGCCGTACGGGTCGAAGACCTCGTCGGCCTCGGCGGTGGGGGCCAGGAGCCACCCGCGTAGAGCGGCCGCCGCGCGGACCAGGGCCCGTGCGCGGACGACCAGGCCGTCCTCCAGGGGCGGCAGGGTGGCCGGGTCGATCGCCTTCACCAGGCGGGTGAACTCCTTCAGGGTGAAGGTGCGCAGCCCCGCCGAGTGGCCCATCGAGATGACCTGCTGGCGGTGGTCGCGGGTGGCGGTGAGGACCAGGTCGGCCATGATGACGTGCTCGTCGAGGAGTTCACGCCCGGTGAAGCCGGAGGCGTCCGCGCCGAAGTCGGCGAGCACCGCCTCCGCGTTGGCCTCCATGGGCGCGCCCTCGTGCCCCCAGGTCCCCGCGCTCTCCACGACGAGCCCGCCCCACAGCGGGTCCCCGAGCCGGTCCGCCAGGGCATGCCGGGTCAGCCGCTCGGTGATCGGCGAGCGGCACACGTTGCCGGTGCTGACGTGGAGGATGCGGAAGCTGTCCCGCGGGAGCCCCGTGAAGGTCCGCGTCTCTTCCCCGTCCCATATGCCACGCCCCGCGTCAGGGGCCGTCAATTCGCCACCTCGAGGTCGGGTACGACCTTCCTGAGCTCTTCCGCGGAGATCGCGCCCGCGCGCAGCAGCAGGGGCACCTCGCGGGTGACGTCGACGATGGAGGAGGGGACGTTGCCGGGGGTGGGGCCGCCGTCGAGGTAGACGGAGACCGAGTCGCCGAGCATGTCCTGCGCGGCGTCACAGGTCTCCGGCGAGGGGTGGCCGGTCAGGTTGGCGGAGGAGACCGCCATGGGGCCGACCTCGGTCAGCAGCTCGATGGCGACGGGGTGCAGCGGCATCCGGACGGCCACCGTGCCCCGCGTGTCGCCCAGGTCCCACTGGAGGGACGGCTGGTGCTTGGCGACGAGGGTGAGCGCGCCCGGCCAGAAGGCGTCGACCAGTTCCCAGGCCAGCTCGGAGAAGTCGGTGACGAGGCCGTGGAGGGTGTTCGGGGAGCCGATCAGCACGGGGGTGGGCATGTTGCGGCCCCGGCCCTTGGCCTCCAGCAGGTCGTGGACGGCCTCCGAGGAGAACGCGTCGGCTCCGATGCCGTACACCGTGTCGGTCGGGAGGACCACGAGCTCGCCACGGCGGACGGCGGACGCGGCTTCGCGCAGACCGGTCGTGCGGTCGGTCGCGTCGTTGGTGTCGTATCGCCGTGCCATGTCTAGCGGGCCTCCTCGTACACGTACTGCTCTGAAGTCTTCGGGAAGTGGCTCACGGCATCGCCTTGCGGGCCGTCGCGAACCGGGGGCGGTTGTTGAGGTCGGGGTGGTCGGCCGCGTCGGCCCAGCCCCGCTCCTCGGTGAAGATCCACGGCACCTGGCCGCCCTGGGTGTCGGCGTGCTCGATCACGACGACACCGCCGGGGCGCAGGAGCCGGTGCGCGGTGCGTTCCAGACCGCGGATGAGGTCGAGGCCGTCCTCGCCGGAGAACAGGGCGAGTTCGGGGTCGTAGTCCCGCGCCTCGGGAGCGACGTACTCCCATTCGGTGAGCGGGATGTAGGGCGGGTTGGAGATGACCAGGTCGACATGGCCGTCGAGGTCGGGGAAGGCGTCCAGGGCATTCCCCTGGCGCAGGTCGACCCGGGACCCCTCGACGTTCTTACGGGTCCACCTGAGGGCTTCCTCGGACAGCTCCACGGCGTGCACGCGGGAGCGCGGGACCTCCTGGGCGAGCGCGAGCGCGATGGCGCCGGAGCCGGTGCACAGGTCGACGATGCACGGCTCGACGACGTCCATCGCGCGGACGGCGTCTATGGCCCAGCCGACCACGGACTCGGTCTCGGGCCGGGGCACGAACACGCCTGGGCCCACCTGGAGTTCGAGGTAGCGGAAGTAGGCGAGGCCGGTGATGTGCTGGAGCGGCTCGCGCTGCTCACGGCGCGCGATGGTCTCCCAGTAGCGGGCGTCGAAGTCCGCGTCCTTGACGGAGTGCAGCGCGCCCCGCTTCACGCCGTGCACGAACGCGGCGAGCTCCTCCGCGTCGTTGCGCGGCGAGGGCACGCCGGCGTCGGCGAGCCGCTGGGTGGCCTGGGCCACCTCTGCGAGCAGCAGGTTCACGCAAGTCCTCCGTGTCGTACTCGGTCGTGCGCAGGTGTGTCGCCGTGGGTCGCCACCGCGCTCGGGGCCGGCCACGGCTGATTGTCTCAGCCTCCCCGGCCTCGCGGCCCGGCCGACCGGGGAACGGACGTCCTTCCGGTCGGGCCGTGGGACACGCCCGGTGGGACACCCCTTACGCGGCCGCCAGCTTCGCCGCCGAGTCCGCGTCGACGCAGGCCTGGATCACCGCGTCGAGGTCGCCGTCCAGGACCTGGTCCAGGTTGTACGACTTGAAGCCGACACGGTGGTCGGAGATGCGGTTCTCCGGGAAGTTGTACGTGCGGATCTTCTCGGAGCGGTCGACGGTGCGGACCTGGCTGCGCCGGGCGTCGGCGGCATTGCGCTCCGCCTCCTCCTGCGCCGCCGCGAGCAGCCTGGAGCGCAGGATACGCAAGGCCTGCTCCTTGTTCTGCAACTGGCTCTTCTCGTTCTGGCAGGAGGCGACCACTCCGGTGGGGATGTGCGTGATGCGCACGGCGGAGTCGGTGGTGTTGACGGACTGCCCGCCGGGCCCGGAGGAGCGGTAGACGTCGATACGGAGGTCGTTGGGGTTGATCTCGACGTCGACCTCCTCGGCCTCGGGGGTCACGAGGACACCGGCCGCGGAGGTGTGGATGCGGCCCTGCGACTCGGTCGCCGGGACACGCTGGACGCGGTGCACGCCGCCCTCGTACTTGAGGCGGGCCCACACGCCCTGGCCGGGCTCGGTCGCGCCCTGGCCGCCCTTGGTCTTCACGGCGACCTGGACGTCCTTGTAGCCGCCCAGCTCGGACTCGGTGGAGTCGATGATCTCGGTCTTCCAGCCGACGCGCTCGGCGTAGCGCAGGTACATGCGCAGCAGGTCGCCCGCGAACAGCGCGGACTCGTCGCCGCCGGCGCCGGCCTTGATCTCCAGGATGACGTCCTTGTCGTCGGACGGGTCCCGGGGCACGAGGAGCAGCCGCAGCTTCTCGGTCAGCTCCTCGCGGGTGCGCTCCAGCTCCTTGACCTCGGCCGCGAAGTCGGGGTCGTCGGCGGCGAGTTCCTTCGCCGTGTCGATGTCGTCGCCGGTCTGCTTCCAGGAGCGGTACGTGGCGACGATCGGGGTGAGCTCGGCGTAGCGCTTGTTCAGCTTGCGCGCGTTGGCCTGGTCGGAGTGGACCGACGGATCGGCGAGCTTCTTCTCCAGCTCGGCGTGCTCACCGAGGAGTTCCTCGACGGCCTCGAACATCTCTTGCTCCTGTACTGCGGACGAAGGGGGTGGGCGGGCGACCAAAAACGCCGGTCCCGGCGCACTCCGAGGAGTGCGGCGTGGACCGGCGCTGGTGGCTCGCTACTTCTTGGCAGCAGCCTTGCCGAAGCGGGCCTCGAAGCGGGCCACACGGCCACCGGTGTCGAGGATCTTCTGCTTGCCCGTGTAGAACGGGTGGCACTCGGAGCAGACCTCGGCACGGATGGTGCCGCTGGTGATCGTGCTACGGGTGGTGAACGACGCGCCACAGGTGCAGCTGACCTGCGTCTCGACGTACTCGGGGTGGGTGTCGCGCTTCAAGGTGTCTCCTAGTTTCGGGAGGGCGCCGGGTCGCCACCGCGGGATGCGGGAGCGTGAACCGGGGCCGACGTACCAGTCTGCCAGCACTGGCCGCATCCCCCAAAACGAGGGGTCACGGCGATCTATTCCCAGCGCTCCCGCCAGCGGTGTCCTACGACGTGACGACGCCCTTGGCCTGGCCCGTCGCCGTGCCCTCGGTGGCCGACTTCGGGACCGCCCGGTCGTTCTCCAGGGCCGTCCAGATCTGCTTCGCCTTGGCCTGCTGCACGAGCACGCGGTTCGGGTTGGCCGGGTCGTACTGGACCGGCATGGTGACCATGGTCATGTCCGCCGGGCTGATGCCCTTGAGGCCGCTCGCGAAGGAGACCAGGGAGTTGACCGAGCCGAGGTGGGAGTCGGTGGTGACGGCCTTGGTGGCGGTGTCGGCGAGGTCGTACAGCTTCTTGGGGTTGCTCAGGACGCCGACGCTCTTGATCTGCTTGACCAGGGCCTTGATGAAGGCCTGCTGGAGCTGGATGCGGCCGAGGTCGGAGCCGTCGCCGACGCCGTGCCGGGTCCGGACCAGGCCGAGGGCCTGGGCGCCGGTGAGCTCGTGCATGCCGGCCTTGAGGTCGAGGTGGCTGTCGGGGTCCTTGATGGCCCTGGTCGTGGTGACGGTGACCCCGCCGAGTTCGTCGACCAGCTTCTCGAAGCCGCTGAAGTCGACTTCCAGGTAGTGGTCCATGCGGATGCCGGTCATGGACTCGACCGTCTTGACCGCGCAGACCGCGCCGCCGGTGGTGTAGGCGGAGTTGAACATGACGCCCTTGGCCGCGTCGTGCCGCTCGCCCTGGGTGTCGGTGCACTCGGGGCGGTCGATCAGGGTGTCGCGCGGTATGGAGACCACGGTGGCCTTCTTGTGGCCCTTGTAGACGTGCACGACCATCGCGGTGTCGGAGCGGGCGCTGCCGTCGTCGGTGCCGCCGCCGAGCTTCTTGTTGGAGCCGGAGCGCGTGTCCGAGCCGAGGACGAGGATGTTCTCGGAGCCGTTGTCGACCTTCGTGGGCCGGGCGCTGCCGAGGACCTGGTCGATGTCGACGCTCTTGATGTTGCCGTTGAGCTTGAAGTACAGGTAGCCGGCCCCGGTGCCGCCCAGCACGACGATCCCCGCGGCCACCCAGGCCGTGACGAGCAGGCCCTTGCGCCCCTTGCTGCGGGGTTTGCGGCGACGTCCCTTGCCGCCCGGATTCCCGGGTATCGGCGTGCTCTCGGCTGACATGTGCTCCTCGAATCTCGTCCGGTCGGTTACCCCCTGTTTTCAGGGTCAGACGTGGTCAGAAAAAGACCCGTACCGCACCATGGTCGCTCCGCCTGGTCAGACGGCGAAACTCGAGAAAGGGTTGCACAACGCCCTGTGACCACCACGTGCAGCGGCGGTCACAGGGCGTCACGAGAACCTCAGAGTGAGCCGTGCTCACCAGCGGTTTCAGCCAAAAATGTCGTACTGCTGGAAACCGGTACCAACGGTGACCCTTGTGGCAAAGATCTCGCTGGTGGCCTTGCCGGTGCCCTTGTACAGGTAGAGCGTGCCGCCGGCGGTGCGGGCGACGAGGTCGGCCCTGCCGTCGCCGGTGATGTCACCGACGGCGTCGAAGGCGTTGTAGCCGCTCCAGTTGCTGCGCACCTTCACACGGGCCGCGAAGACGCCGGTGCCGGACTTGCCGGTGCCCTTGTACAGGTAGATGTCGCCGGTGCTCTTGTTGCGGGCCAGCACGTCCGCCTTGCCGTCGCCGGTGAAGTCGCCGTGGCCCAGCAGCTGGTTGTACTGGCTCCAGCCGCCGCCGACCCTGACCCGGGCCGCGAAGCTGCCGTCGCCCTTGCCGGGGTAGATCCACAGGACGCCCGCGGAGTCGACGGAGAGCAGGTCGGCCTTGTAGTCGCCGGTGACGTCACCGGGGGTGACGATCCGGGTGCGGGTCCGCCAGTCGGTGAAGATCTTCTTCGGGGCGGCCCAGGAGCCGCCCGTGGACGACGGGACGAACCGCAGCCAGTAGATGTCACCGGTGGCGGAGACGCGGTACAGCAGGTCCTGGAAGCCGTCCCGGTTCAGGTCGGTCTGCCGGACCAGGTTGACGCCGTTCCAGTCGCCCCAGGACTGCGGGGCGGCGAGGGTGGTGCCCTTGGAGTCCAGCTCGTAGCCGACCTTGGTGGAGGACTTGCGCACCCACAGGTCGGCCTTGTGGTCGAAGTTCAGGTTGGTGTCGTCGATCCTCGGGTAGACCGCGCCGACGTACCTGCTGACCTTGGTGAAGACGCTGTAGGCGCCCTTGGCCACGCAGTCGGTCACGTTCCAGGAGACGACGCCGACGATCCGGCCGTTCACGACGAGCGGGCCGCCGGAGTCACCGCTACAGATCGCGGTCGTACCGGAGTCGCGGCCGCTGGCGGGCGAGCCCGCGCAGACCATGTGCCCCTTGATGAACCAGGAGCCGTAGGCCGCGGCGCAGGTCGTGTCCGACTTGATGGGCAGGGTGGCCGTCTTCAGCGTCTGGGAGACGTTGTCGTTGGTGGAGCTGGTACGGCCCCAGCCGTAGACCTTGGCGGTCTTGGCGCCGGTGGTGGCGGGGTCGTAGGAGGCGGTGTCGGTCGACGTCGTCATACGGATCGGCGTGGCCTTGACGGGGGCCGCCAGGGTCAGGACCGCGATGTCGTTGTCGATGGTGTCCTCGTTGTACGACGGGTGGTACCACTGCCGCAGCACGCCCGAGGCCGTGCCGCCGTGCAGGTCCCCGTCGTCGGAGAGCAGCTGGGTGGCCCCGGTGACCACGACACCGCCCTTCGCCCAGTTGGCGCCCTTGACGCAGTGCGCGGCGGTGAGGATCTTCGTCGGCGCGACGACGGCACCACCGCAGAAGAAGCCGGTGTCGTCGCTGGTGTCCGTGGTGCCCTGGTCGTCGACGTACCAGAGCTGGGCCATCCACGGCGCCGAGGAGATCGTGGTCGTGGAGCCGCCGATGATCATCGGCGAGACGGTGCCGTCGACGGCCGGGCTGCTCGCCGTCGACCTCGAGGGGCGGACGACCGCGCCGGAGCCGTCGTCGGCGGCCACGGCGGCGATGAGCCGCTTCTTCAGCTCGGCCTGCGAGGGCGTGGCGGAGACGGCCTTGACCGGCGGCTTCGGGGCGGGTGTGACGGTGGCGGCGTGCGCCGAGCCGGCCAGCAGCGTGGCGGCCACGGCGGCGGGCAGCGCGATCCACAGCCGTCGTCTGTGCCGGCGACCGGCACCTCCGGACATGGATATGCCCATGCAAGTCCCCCCTAGGGATCAGAAGTTCGGACATCGCTGATGCGGCCGAAGAGCGTGATCGTAACCTGCCAGGACACACCAAAAAGGGCCGCCCCCCGAAACCGGGGGGCGGCCCTTTCACGGACTCCGCTCAGTCACCGTTGCCGGGGGTGGGCGTCGTCTTCTGGATCTGCATCAGGAACTCGGCGTTCGACTTCGTCTGCTTCATCTTGTCGAGGAGCAGCTCCACCGCCTGCTGCTGGTCGAGGGCGTGCAGCACCCGGCGCAGCTTCCAGACGATGGCGAGCTCGTCGGGGGCGAGCAGGATCTCTTCCTTACGGGTACCGGACGCGTCCACGTCCACCGCGGGGAAGATCCGCTTGTCGGCGAGCTTGCGGTCGAGCTTGAGCTCGGCGTTGCCGGTGCCCTTGAACTCCTCGAAGATCACCTCGTCCATGCGGGACCCGGTGTCCACCAGCGCGGTGGCGAGGATGGTCAGCGAACCGCCGTCCTCGATGTTGCGGGCCGCACCGAAGAAGCGCTTCGGCGGGTACAGGGCGGTCGAGTCGACACCACCGGAGAGGATGCGGCCGGAGGCGGGCGCCGCGAGGTTGTACGCACGGCCCAGACGCGTGATCGAGTCGAGCAGCACGACCACGTCGTGGCCCAGCTCCACCAGGCGCTTGGCGCGTTCGATGGCGAGCTCGGCGACCGTGGTGTGGTCCTCGGCCGGACGGTCGAAGGTCGAGGAGATGACCTCGCCCTTGACCGACCGCTGCATGTCGGTGACCTCTTCCGGACGCTCGTCGACCAGGACGACCATCAGGTGGCACTCGGGGTTGTTGTGCGTGATCGCGTTGGCGATCGCCTGCATGATCATGGTCTTGCCGGTCTTCGGCGGGGCCACGATCAGACCGCGCTGGCCCTTGCCGATCGGCGACACGAGGTCGATGATCCGCGTGGTCAGCACGCCCGGGTCGGTCTCCAGGCGCAGGCGGTCCTGCGGGTACAGCGGGGTGAGCTTGTTGAACTCCGGGCGGCCGCGGCCGTGTTCGGGCGCCATGCCGTTGACGGAGTCCAGCCGCACCAGCGCGTTGAACTTCTCGCGCCGCTCGCCTTCCTTGGGCTGGCGGACCGCGCCGGTGATGTGGTCGCCCTTGCGCAGGCCGTTCTTGCGGACCTGGGCGAGGGAGACGTACACGTCGTTCGGCCCGGGCAGGTAGCCCGAGGTCCGGATGAAGGCGTAGTTGTCGAGGATGTCCAGGATGCCCGCGACCGGGATCAGGACGTCGTCCTCGTTGATCTGCGGCTCGCCCGCGCCACCGATCTCGTCGCGGCCACGACGGCCACGGCGGTCCCGGTAACGGCCCCGACGGCCGCGGCGGCCGCCCTCGAAGTCGTCCCCGTCCTCATCGGCCCGCGGGCCGTTGTCGCGCTGCTGACGGTCCTGGCGGTCCTGACGGCCGCCGCCCTGCTGCTGGTTCTGCTGCTGGCGCTGACCGCCGCCCTGGCCCTGCTGCTGGTCGTCGCCCTTGCGACGGTCACCGCGGTCCTGGCGGTCGCCCCGCTCGCCGCGGTCCCGGCCGCGGTCACGGCGGTCGCGGCGGCCACGGCCCTCGCCGTCGGCGTCGGCCTGCGGCTGGGCCTGGGCGGGCGTCTCGGCCTTGGGCTCGGTCTTCGCCTCGGCCACGATCGTCTCGGTGCCGCCCGCGGGGGCACCGGCCTCGGCGGTGGCGCGGCGGCGACGGCGCTCGGCGGGAGCGTCGTCGCTTCCGCGCTCGGCGGCCGGCTGGCCGGGGATCTCGATCTGCTGCTGGGCCACGGCCTTCTCGGCGGGGGCCTCGGCCTGCGCCTCCGCCTTCTTCTCGGCGGCCTCGCCGGTGCGGGCCTTGGAGGTGGCGCGGCGCTTCGGCTTGGCGTCGGCGGCGGTGTCGGCCTTGGCCGGGGCACCGCCTCCCGCCTGCGCCTCCTTGATGACCTCGATCAGCTGGCTCTTGCGCATACGCGCGGTGCCCCTGATGCCGAGGCCGGATGCGACCTGTTGCAGCTCGGCCAGCACCATGCCGTCGAGGCCGGTGCCGCGGCGCCGCCGGGAGCCGGCACCGCTGGCAGGCGCGGAGGCGTCCGTGTCGGGCGCGGCAGCGGTCTCCTCGACACGTGCGCCCATCAGATCGGTGGTGTCGCTCACGAAGGGTCCTTCCCTGGAGCGGACGTCGGCCTGTCTGGCTCGGCGACCGTTTGTGCTGTCCGACGTCGGTCCCATCCTTGTGGACCGAGCCGGGGCGGTGGTCCGCCTCAGCGGCGGAAAAATGTGGTGACGTCGGCGCTTCCGACAGCCGTGGCACTGAGTGTCCGTGTCATGCGGCTTGGTCGCACCGGTTCCGGAGCGTGCCCGGCAAGTCGCTCAGTGCTCGCGTACGAGGTACTGCCCATGTACGTCGTACGAAACACAGTGCGGCTTGGGAGGCTCCCGGAAGAATGTCTGTCCCGGACGGGGACGTGAAGCACCTCGCCATGGTGGGGTCGGGTGCAGACTTGAGATTAACACTACCGGATCCAACAAACATTCCCCCTCTCGAAATCCGGCACACGCCGGATCTCACATGTCACTGGCGGCCGCGAGCGGAAGCACGCTCGCCCCCTGGTCGTCCAGTTCGAGCCGGTTGGCGGCCCATCCCTCACCGGCCAGGTGGGCCACCTTGTCGGCGCTCTCCGCGTCGACCAGTGCGAGCACCGTCGGGCCCGCGCCCGAGATGACCGCCGGTACTCCGTCGGCCCGCAGCCGCTCCACCAGCGCGGCGCTCTCCGGCATGGCGGGCGCGCGGTACTCCTGGTGGAGACGGTCCTCGGTGGCCGGCAGCAGCAGCTCGGGGCGCCTGGTCAGGGCCTCGACGAGCAGCGCGGCACGGCCCGCGTTGGCGGCGGCGTCGACGTGCGGCACGGTGCGCGGGAGCAGTCCGCGCGCGGTCTCGGTCAGAACGGGCTTCCCGGGCACGAAAACCACCGGAACGATGGAATCGTGGGGCTCCAGCCTGATCGCCCGGGCGGCACCGGACTCCATCCAGGCGAGCGTGAAACCGCCGAGCAGACACGGGGCCACGTTGTCCGGGTGGCCCTCGATCTCGGTGGCGAGTTCCAGCAGCGCGGTGTCGTCGAGGCGGGCCTCGCCGCCTATGGTCACGGCACGCGCGGCGACGATCCCGGCGCAGATGGCGGCCGACGAGGAGCCGAGGCCCCGGCCGTGCGGGATGCGGTTGGCGCAGACGATCTCCAGGCCGCGCGGCTGGCCGCCCAGCAGGTCGAAGGCGGTGCGCAGGGAGCGTACGAGCAGGTGGCTCTCGTCCCGCGGGAGCGTCTCGCTGCCCTCCCCCGCGATGTCGATGTGCAGCCCGGAATCGGCCACCCGGACGACGATGTCGTCGTAGAGCCCCAGCGAGAGGCCCAGGGCGTCGAAGCCCGGACCGAGGTTGGCGCTGGTGGCGGGGACGCGCACCCGGACGGCGGCGGCGCGGAAGGCGGGACCGGCCATCTCTCGATGACACTCCTTGAGCTGCGTGATGGTCGAAAACGTTCGATGGGTATCCGGAGACCCTCAGGCCGCGCAGATGACGCGGCTGGCTGCCATGCGCGGAGGCATATGCAGCGGGCGGGTTCGGTACAGCCTATCGAAGGAAGGTTCTGTGGCGACATAGGGCGCACAGGAGGCGCACGATGCGTGTCGTAAGCCCCCTGTGCACCCCTTACCGGGATCTCCCGGTGGAGTCGCTGATTCCGGGTCGGATTCCGGGTCAGGCGAGCCCGAGGCGCTCGGCCGCCGTCGCCGCATCGACCGGCACGGTGACCGGCTGCGGGGCGCCCGCGACCGCCCAGTCGGGGTCCTTGAGGCCGTTGCCGGTGACGGTGCACACGATCTTCTGGCCCGGGTCGACCTTGCCCTGCTCGGCCGCCTTCAGCAGACCGGCCACCGACGCGGCCGAGGCCGGCTCCACGAAGACACCCTCCTGGGCGGCCAACAGCCGGTAGGCGCGCAGGATCTCGCGGTCCGTCACCTCGTCGATGAAGCCGCCGGACTCCTCCTGCGCGGCCAGCGCGAACTTCCAGGAGGCGGGGTTGCCGATACGGATCGCGGTGGCGATGGTCGAGGGGTCCTTGACGACCTCGCCGCGCACGATCGGGGCGCTGCCGGAGGCCTGGAAGCCCCACATCCGGGGGGTCTGCGCGGCGATGCCGTCGGCGGCGTACTCCTTGTAGCCCTTCCAGTACGCCGTGATGTTGCCGGCGTTGCCCACCGGAAGGACGTGGATGTCGGGCGCGTCGCCGAGCATGTCGACGATCTCGAAGGCGCCCGTCTTCTGGCCCTCGATGCGGACCGGGTTGACCGAATTGACCAGCGCCACCGGGTAGTTGTCGCTCAGCGAGCGGGCCAGGGTGAGGCAGTCGTCGAAGTTGCCGTCGACCTGGAGGATCTTCGCGCCGTGCACGAGGGCCTGGCCCATCTTGCCGAGCGCGATCTTGCCCCGCGGGACGAGCACCGCGCAGACCATGCCCGCGCGGACGGCGTAGGCGGCGGCGGACGCCGAGGTGTTGCCGGTGGAGGCGCAGATGACCGCCTTGGCGCCCTCCTCCTTGGCCCGCGTGATGGCCATGGTCATACCGCGGTCCTTGAAGGAACCGGTGGGGTTGGCGCCCTCCACCTTGAGGTGGACCTCGCACCCGGTGCGCTCGGAGAGCACCTGCGCGGGCACGAGGGGCGTGCCGCCCTCGCGGAGCGTCACGACCGGGGTGCTGTCGGAGACGGGCAGCCGGTCCCGGTACTCCTCGATGATTCCGCGCCACTGGTGGGTCATTGCTGGTTACTCTCCTTCAACCCGCATGATGCTGGCGACACCCCGCACGGTGTCGAGCTTGCGCAGCGCCTCGACGGTGCCGCCGAGGGCGGCGTCCGACGCGCGGTGCGTGACGACGACGAGGGACGCCTCGCCGTCCTTCCCCTGCTGCCGAACGGTATCGATGGACACCCCGTGCTCGGCGAACACGGTGGCCACCTGGGCGAGAACGCCCGGTTTGTCCGCCACGTCCAGGCTGATGTGGTAGCGCGTGACGACCTCGCCCATGCCCTCGACGGGCAGGGCGGCGTACGCGGACTCGCCCGGACCCGTCGTACCGCTGAGGCGGTTGCGGCAGACGGCCACGAGGTCGCCGAGGACGGCGGAGGCGGTGGGGGCGCCGCCCGCTCCGGGGCCGTAGAACATCAGCTGGCCGGAGGCGTCGGACTCGACGAACACGGCGTTGTAGGCGCCGCGGACGGAGGCGAGCGGGTGGGTGAGGGGGATCATCGCGGGGTGCACGCGCGCGGTGACGGACCGGCCGTCCTCGGCACGCTCGCAGATGGCGAGCAGCTTGATGGTGCAGCCCATGTTCTTCGCGGAGGCGAAGTCGGCGGCGGTGACCTCGGTCATGCCCTCGCGGTAGACGTCGTCGAGCCGCACGCGCGTGTGGAAGGCGATCCCGGCGAGGATGGCGGCCTTGGCGGCGGCGTCGAAGCCCTCGACGTCGGCGGTCGGGTCGGCTTCCGCGTACCCGAGGGCGGTGGCCTCGTCGAGGGCCTCCTGGTAGCCCGCCCCCGTGGAGTCCATCTTGTCGAGGATGAAGTTGGTCGTGCCGTTGACGATCCCCAGCACCCGGTTGACCTTGTCGCCGGCGAGCGACTCGCGCAGCGGACGGATCAGCGGGATGGCACCGGCGACGGCGGCCTCGTAGTAGAGGTCCTTGCCGTGCTGGTCGGCGGCAGCGTGGAGAGCGGCCCCGTCCTGGGCGAGGAGGGCCTTGTTGGCGGAGACGACCGACGCGCCGTGCTCGAAGGCAGTGGTGATGAGGGACCGGGCCGGCTCGATGCCCCCGATGACCTCGACCACGACGTCGATGTCGCCGCGTTTGACGAGGGCGGTGGCGTCGGTGGTGACGAGCTCCTGCGGGATGCCCTCGCGCACCTTGGAGGGCCGCCGTACCGCGACCCCCGCGAGCTCCACCGGAGCCCCGATCCGCGCGGCGAGGTCGTCAGCGTGCGTCGTCATGATGCGCGCCACCTCTGAGCCGACCACTCCACAGCCCAGCAGCGCCACTTTCAGCGGACGCGTACGCATCATCCGACCTCGTTTCCTCATACCGTCACGGTGGGACCAGTCTCACTCACCGGACGGGAGTTTCTGCCCCTCGTCCGGAATATGAGACATCTATTTCATTTGTACGGGGGTGGAAGACCGTAGATCTTCCTTTGCGCGTTCCTGCGCTCAGCCGACGTCGAGCCGCAGCAGGTCCTCCTCCGTCTCGCGGCGGACGATCACCCGGGACTCCCCGTCGTGGACGGCGACGACCGGCGGGCGCAGGACGTGGTTGTAGTTGCTGGCCATGGACCGGCAGTAGGCGCCCGTCGCGGGTACGGCGATGAGGTCACCCGGTGCCAGGTCGGCCGGGAGGAACGCGTCCTTCACCACGATGTCCCCGCTCTCGCAGTGCTTGCCGACGACCCGCGCGAGCATGGGCTCGGCGTCACTGGTCCGGGACACCAGGGCGACGGAGTACTCGGCGTCGTACAGCGCGGTGCGGATGTTGTCCGACATCCCGCCGTCGACGGAGACATAGGTGCGCAGCCCGTCGAGGGGCTTGATGGTGCCGACCTCGTAGAGCGTGAAGGCGGTGGGCCCGACGATGGCACGGCCGGGCTCGACGGAGATGCGCGGCGTGCGCAGCCGGGCGGCGTCGCACTCACGGCTGACGATCTCGGTGAGGGCCTTGGCGATCTCGTGCGGCTCGCGCGGGTCGTCGGCGGAGGTGTAGGCGATCCCGAGCCCGCCCCCGAGGTCGATCTCGGGCAGCTCGACGCCGTGCTCGTCACGGATGTCCTTGAGGAGGCCGACCACGCGGTGCGCGGCGACCTCGAAGCCGGACATGTCGAAGATCTGCGACCCGATGTGGGAGTGGATCCCGATGAGTTCGAGCCCGTCGAGCTTCAGCGCCCGCCGCACGGCCTCGGCGGCCTGTCCGCCGGCGAGCGGGATGCCGAACTTCTGGTCCTCGTGGGCGGTGGCGATGAACTCGTGGGTGTGCGCCTCGACGCCGACGGTGATCCGGATCTGCACGCGCTGCCGCTTGCCGAGGCTCTGGGCGATGTGCGCGACCCGGACGATCTCCTGGAAGGAGTCGAGGACGATCCGCCCGACGCCGCTCTCGACCGCCCTGGTGATCTCCTGCTCGGACTTGTTGTTGCCGTGGAAGGCGATGCGGTCGGCGGGCATGCCGGCGGAGAGCGCGGTGGCGAGTTCGCCGCCGGAGCAGACGTCGAGGTTGAGCCCCTCGTCGTGCAGCCAGCGCACGACGGCGCGGGAGAGGAACGCCTTGCCGGCGTAGAAGACGTCGGCGTCGTGTCCGAAGGCGGTACGCCACGCACGCGCGCGTGCCCGGAAGTCGGCCTCGTCGACGATGTAGGCGGGGGTGCCGTGCTCCTCGGCGAGGGTCTTCACGTCGACACCGCCGACGGTGACGACACCTTCGTTGTTCCGGCTGACCGTCTCGGCCCACACCTTGCGGTCGAGGGTGTTGAGGTCGGCGGGCGGGGCGGAGTAGTGCCCCTCGGGGAGGACGTCGGCGTGGCGGGGCCCGGCGGGGTGTGCGGAACGGCTCATCTTTGTCGTCTTTCAGAGGTGTTCGGGTGCGTCGATGCCGAGCAGGGACAGGCCGCCGGCCAGCACCGCCCCGACGGCTTCGGCGAGCGCGAGCCGGGCACGGTGGGCGGCCGAGGGTTTCTCCGCGCCGCGCGGAAGGACGGTGACGAGAAAGGGGAGCGCGGCATCGGCGACGGTGACGAGATGCCGGGCGAGGCGATCGGGGGCGTGGTGCGCGACGACGGCCTGGAGGGTGCGGGGGTGGGCGGCGAGGGTGTTGAGGAGGGCGGTTGGGGGGTGTGCGGCGGTTGGCGGTACGGCGGTGTCCGGTGCGGGGGTGTCCCGTGCGGGGGTGTTCCGTGCGGGGGTGTTCCGTGCGGAGGTGTCGAGGGCCGGTGATTCCAGGTGCCCGGGCTCGGCGTGGAAGCCCAGGTCGGCGGCGTTGCGGCTGAGGGCCCGGGTGCGGGCGTGGGCGTAGCGGACGCGGAAGAGGGGGTTGCTCTCGCGCTGGACCAGGTGGTCGGCGGTGATGCGGGGGCGGTCGTGGGCGGCCGGGTGGAGCAGGGCCCAGCGGGCGGCGTCACGGCCGAGGGAGGTGGGGTCGGGGGTGGCGGGGACGGGGCGCACGGTGACGAGGGGGGTGGGGGTGTTGGAGGTGCCGGGGGCGTTGAGGCGGACGGGGGCCTCTTGAGTGCCGTGGGCGTCGACGTGGGCGCCGAGGACCTGGGCCCACTCGGGCTCGGGACGGCTCGCGCAGCTGGTGCGGACGAGGGCGCCCTGGGAGCGCAGGACGCGGGCGAGGGCGTCCATGACGACGACGGCGCGGACCTCGTGAGGCGCGTGCAGCTGAACGAGCTGCCCGGTGGGCCGTTCGACGTGCCCGTACCGCTCCCCGGCCTGGAGGATCTCCCGGACGAGGGCGGCCTGGCTCCCATCCCCCTGAAGGCTGATGTTGAGGAAGCCGGGCCCGGTGACGACGACATCGCTGATGCCGTCGCTGTGGAGGAGACGCGTGCGCAGTATCTCGGCGACCCGAAGCGGCGGCTGCCCGGCGGGACCGGCGAGCTGAAGGGCGAGGTTGGTGGCGTAGTCACCACAGCCACCGGGTCCGGGGGGCGTCACCTTCACGCCGGCTGGCACGCCCACGTCCAGCTCCCCGTCGTCGACAGCACGACGCACCGCGCACAGCACGGTACGGGAGAGCTCGACGGGGGTCACGGGACCAGCGTATGGGAGGAGGGGGGTGGGTAGGCGAGCGAGATTGGGCGGGGTTCCGGCATGTGGACGGTGGGGGCACGGGTGGGCCGAGGACGTGGGGTACGGCGGGTGCCGTCGCTGGGGCCGGGGGCCGGGGAAACGGAACCCCGGGGTGCGGCGCGTGCCCTCGCGCTGGTTCTCAGCCGCCGTGATGACGGACGCGCTCGGCGTCCCCACCCCCGAGGACGGGCCCGACGAGAGAACCGCCGTCCCCCTGGTCGGTGCGCGCTTGCTCCGCGCCTTCCATCAACTGCCTGACCAGCCCGACGAGTTCGGCGGGCTCGAAGGGCTTGGCGAGGAAGGCGTCGACGCCGACATCGAGGCCGCTGTCGACCTCGTGCTGGGTACAGGCGCTGACGATGGCGAGGGGAAGATGGGCGGTCCGGGGGTCGGATCGCAGCTGGGCGGCGGTCCGCAGACCGTCCAGTCGAGGCATGACCACATCGAGGGTCACGACATCGGGCTGCACCTGGTGAACGACATCCAGACACTCGACGCCATCGGCCGCGGTCACGACCTCGAGACCCTCCAGCTCGAGATTGACCCTGATCAACTGCCGGATGACCTTGTTGTCGTCCACAACAAGCACCCGACCCGACGCGCCTGGCACAACTCGAGAGTAGGTGCGGACCGGCCACCGCGTCCGGCTTTTCCCCACTTCCACCCACCGGAGCCCGACCTCCCGGGAAACCCGTTCCTGATCACCCCGACGAAGCTGGTAGTGTTCTACCCGTCGCCGCGAGCCACCACCTCGCACCCGACACGCCCCCGTAGCTCAGGGGATAGAGCAACGGCCTCCGGAGCCGTGTGCGCAGGTTCGAATCCTGCCGGGGGCACCTTGATTAGGTGCCCAAAGACCCCGTCACCAGCGGAAACGCTGAGGCCGGGGTCTTCGCGTATGTGCAGGCGTGTGCGGCCCGAAGCGGCTCTATGTCGAGGTCTGTGGACGAGGCGTGGACGGGATCTTGGAGCATCGCCGCAGGTGAGCCCCCCGAATAGCGGAAGGCGCCTACAACGCTAGCCGACACCGGCCGCAGGCGAGTCAGTACTCGACTCAGGCCCGCCGCCACGCCTGTCGATGCCGAGCCACGCTGTAGACCTGCTCGACCTGATCGGGCTTCAGCACGCCGGAGAGCGGCGCGAGAGCCGACACCTGGCGCTCTTGGTACACCCGCACGCTCAGCTGCGTGGCGACCACCTTCAGATCGGTGACCCCGACGAAGACGAGGACCGGCTCGACGGGCACGGGGAACGGACAGTAGGTCTCAAGGACCTTGGCGACGCGGCGGGCCTCCGCCCGGCTCTTGCGAGCGTAGGGCGCCGGCTTGCCATGGTCGACCTTCACCGAGTCGTCGCCGACCCATACGGCTCTCCCCTGGTGGTGCTTGGTGTTGATGCTGAATACTCCGCCGGGCCCGATGAGCAGGTGATCGAGATCTACGTCGTTGGCCAGAGGTATGGAGTGCAGGACATGCCAGCCGTGGCGTTTCAAGCGGTCGAGTTCGGCTCCGACTCGCTTCTCCCCCGCCAGCCCCTTGCGCCAGGAGTCCCATTCCGTAGGACGCCTCAGAAATAGAGACACGAGTCGCTGCCAGGTACTCGGGCCGGAAGTGTCGAACAGATCCTGTAGGGACTTACCAGGGCGACTGACGGACAGGTCGTCGGCCGGAGTCAGGGGCGGCAGCTCGGGCGTTGACTCAGCCTCATCCTTCACGACGGTCGGCGCAGGACGAGGCGCAACCTGTAATCGGCGGGTGAGCGCAGCCATTACGTCGTCGCGGTACTCAACTCGCAAGACCGTTAGGTCTCCGGTTTTGACGTCAGCCCAGCCAACAGGGGTTCCGTCGGGAAGATTCGCATACCAGCGATCGTGCCCGTATCGCCTCCACCGCGTGATCCTCAGCTCCATGTGGTCCCCTTCCTCGTTAGCGCCACCGCCCTCATGGCAGCAGTAAGGAAGGGGCGATCACAAGACAGCAAGGCAGGCCACGGCGGAGCGCCGCGATCCCGGAATTGCCACCAGAGGATGGCCGGAGAACGGACGACGCCCCCGGCATGCTGCCGAGGGCGTCACTTGTGTTGCTGCCGTTCACTCGTACTCGCGTAGCAGGTCCTCAATACGCCGGTTGGCGACGTCTTGCCGTCCGTCGAGGCACTTCGCATACCGGGTCAGCAGGACCTCAACGCTGTTGCCGGCCGGCCAGGCGGTGATCCTCACGTATGCGTGGGACCGCCTGTTGGTCGACCCGGTGCCGGGCCCCCGCGCCCCTTCCGACTTCACCGGCCTACGGCAGCTCACCAAGACCGTGTGGTCAGTGCCAGCCGCGGCCCACCCGATCGCCCCGGCAGGATCCACCTTGCCCCGGCTCGCCGCGGAGCTCCCCCACACCTTCGCCCTGATCGACCCGCACCATGGCGCCGAAGGCGTAGCGCGCCAACTCGAAGAGCTGATAGCCCTCTTGACGCCGACCTCAGTCGATCTCCTGGACGTGGGGGGAGACATCCTCGCGCGAGGCGACGAACCGACCCTTAAGAGCCCTCTTGGGGACGCTCTGACCCTGGCCGCCTGCTGCCAGGTGACCGCTCCTGTGCGGCTCCTGGTGGCCGGCCCCGGCCTGGACGGCGAACTCCCGGCCGACGACGTACGCAGCGTCCTCGGAACTCTGGTTCACACGTTCGCTCCGAAGGACACGGAGCCGGTGAGCGACGTTCTGGAGTGGCATCCGTCCGAGGCCACGGGAATGCTAGCTGCGGCAGCGCGAGGGGCGAGGGGCGTGTGCGAGGTACGCGACGCCGGGCTCCTCATCCCACTCACCGACGCAGGAAAAACCCACCACCACTGCGTCGCGATCGAAGAGAGCGGCCGTCGGCTGCTGTCACGACGCGCCGCCAGCGACGAACCCGAACTGCTCGAGCTCCTCGCCGATGTACTGGCGTTGGGCGATGAGGTGACGTGGGGCATCGACTTGGCCGACGGCGGAGCTGCCCTGGCCATCACGATCCTCCTCAACCACGGCCAGCCAGTGCACTACATCTCCGGACGCGCCATCCACCGCGCCTGCGAGAGCTACCGCGGCGAGGGCAAGACCGGCGCCAAGGACGCAGCCGTCATCGCCGACCAGGTCCGCGTCCGCCGGGATCTGCACCCCTTACACGCCACCGACGACACCGTCACCGACCTCAAAATCCTCACAGGCCGGCGCACGGATCTGGTCGCCGACCGCACCCGCACCGTCAACCGCCTCCGAGCCCAGCTCACCGGCGTTTTCCCCGGCCTGGAACGGGCCCTGGATCTCACCAACACGGGCCCGCTCACCTTGCTCACTGGCTACCAGACCCCAGTGGCCATCCGCCGGATCGGCGCCAAGCGGCTGGAGACCTGGCTACGCAACCGCCACGTCGTGCGCCCCGACCGCCTTGCCGAGATCGCCATCGTGGCCGCCGAACGGCAGCACACCAGCCTGCCCGGCGAGAAGCTGACAGCCCAGCTGGTCCACACGCTGGCGAGGGAGGTGATGGTCCTCAACCAGCAGGTCGCCGAACTCGACAAGGCCATCGAGGCCCGGTTTCGCGACCACCACGCCTTCGACGTGATCACCAGCATGCCAGGCCTGGGCATCATCCTCGGCGCCGAGTTCCTCGCTGCCACCGGCGGCCACATGAGCGCTTTCGGCACCGCCGACCGCCTCGCCGGCTTCGGCGGCGTCGCCCCCGTGCCCCGCGACTCCGGGAAGATCAGCGGCAACCTGCGGCGCCCACAGCGATACAACCGCCGCCTCCAACGCGTCTTCCACATCTCGGCGTTGTTCAGCATCCGCCACAGCGAGGAATCGCACCGGTTCTACGACCGCAAACGCGCCGAGGGCAAGCGCCACACCCAGGCCGTCCTCGCCCATGCCCGCCGCCGCGTCAACGTCCTCTGGGCACTCCTCCGCGACGGGCGGTGCTACGAACTCGCTCCGCCCAAGGCCCTCACGGCTTGACAGACCGCATTAGGAATCACTCATAGGGGCCGAGGAACCGTGAGCCGTTCAGGTGGATGAGGTGGTCAGGCGCGTCAGCCACCCAGGCTTCGGTCTCCCATGCAAGGTCGACCAGCCACTTGCGCATCGTGGCGCGGTCCGGAAAGCAGTTCACGAACACCAGCCCTGCCTTGTCCGTCACGTAGAGGTTTTTCAGGTGCTCACGCCGTCCGAAGTCGATCGGTCCGTGAGAAGTGACGGCCTCCATCAGGAAGAGCCAACCGCGCTGCTCGTCGTAGACAACGAGGTCCGGGTTCTTGCCGTGTTCGTCAAAGGTCAGCCCCAGACGTGCGAAGGCGTCGTCTTGGCGGATGTCGTAGCGGTGATCCTTTGCGTCCCCCAGGTATAGCACCTGCCCGCCGGGGGCGAAACGAGGGCAAAACTCCTCGACCATGTCCCGGATCAGGGGGTTCTGGCCACCGGGAGAGAGGCGGAACACAGAGCCATCGGGCAGCGTGACCGGGAGCATCTGCAACTCGCGGGTGGCCCTGTAAGCGGCCTGCTGAGTAGGAGCTCCGGCTAGCCAATCGTCCAGGGCGTCTTGGAACCCCCCGGTGCCGAAGAGGCGCACTACTGACAGAGCAGCTGGAGCGATCCGGTAATTGTTCTTGGAGGAGTTAACCGCGCGCCCTTCGGGAGCATCGGAGTTGTGCTCAGCGAACCCCGCATCGACAAACTGATGGAGCGTTTGCTTGCGGAAGGTCTCGCGCGAGTTCGGGGCGTACTCCTTGCCCCACCTTTCCGCTATGACGCCCATAACTTCCGTGACGCCGAGACGCGGGTTGGTAGCTGTGTCCCACGGTTGGCCAGGATCCAGGCCGAGCAGGGCGAGGGCTGTAAGGGCAGACCTGCTATTGCAGCGGACCCTGTCAAAGCCGAAAGCTTGCAGGAGGGCACTGGCATTGTCGATAGTCGCTCGTAAATTACTGATCATCCGGGGGAGCCTACGACAACTGGGAACAAGTCAGCGACGAGGGCATCGAGCTTCGTCTGTTCCGGGAGCCATTCCGGCGCGTTCTGTGCCAAGCGCACCAGGTCATCACGGGAGGGGAAGGGAAGCGTCTTGACGTCCCCAGCGTTCACCTGGGTGTGCCCGGAGAAAGTGCGGAAGATCGCGTCGAGCATCGAGGAGTTCAGCCAGAGCATCAGCCCGTGCGCGAGCTGAGGGTCGAGCGGCCCCTTGTTCTCGTGCAGGTAGTTGGTCTTGTTGTCCAAGGCAACCGGGCCCTCGTGCTTCCAAACGCCCGCGACCACGCGCCGCTTCTCCTCCTTCGCAGAGAAGCGCTTAATGACGACGTAGTGCCCTTCGGGCAGGAGCAGTTTGCGGGCGGCCTCGGTACTGGGGAAGAAGCCCTGCGGCTTCTTCGCGGGGCGCTGTGGCCACTCGATCTCTCCGCCACGAACGTTGGCCTGGTAGATCATTGGCACGACACCGTCGGCGCCGAGGTCTTCGGTCAAGTGTTCGCGGTTACGAAAGTCGACGACCTTGCCCGTGCTGACGCCCAGGCCCAGGTCGGCCAAGGTGAATGAGACGGCCGGTGGCACGACAGCGGAATCATCGAAGCGGACGAACCGCTCGCGGTCCCCGGGCATGACTACCGCGTCGAAGGGGACGGTGCGGCGGAGCGGGGCGTCATCGTGCGCAATCGACGCCGACAGGACGACGTGTGGCTGCTGGTCGCCCCGTGTGCCGACCACGATGACGTTTTCCTGGAGGACGCCCGTGTCGGCGAACACTGTGTTGCGGCTCTTGAAGACGTGAAGGAGGTCGAGGCTGGTGCGGTCGAGTACCCACTGACGAAAGGCGCGGTGGTAGGTGCCGTTCGCCCACGAGCGGGGCACGATGATCGCGATCTGACCGCCGGGGGCGAGGGCGGCTGTCGCCCTCGCCCAGAAGGCTGTGTAGATGTTGCTGGTATCGACCAGGTGCTGCGCAATGCGCGTACGGTGCAGGCTGCCTGCGGCGAGCTTTCCATAGGGCGGGTTGGCGACGACAAGGTCGAACGGCCCGTCGATGAGTGCGTCATCGTCGGTTAGGTAGTCGCCCTGCACGAGGTCGAAAGTGGTGCCGTAGGTGTCCCTGCATTCCTTGAGCGTGGTACGCAGGTAGGGCACGACCTGTGGGTCGGTCTCCACAGCAACGACGTGAACGTCCACGCCGGGACGCTCTTCGTGCAGTCGGGCCACCAGTGCGGCGGTCAGCGAGCCGACCCCGGCGCCGGGGTCCAGAACACGCACTGTGTTATTCACCGCGTCAAGGCGAGGCATTGAGGCGATCAGGGCGGCGGCTGGTGCAGGGGTGAAGAACTGCCCCAGTGCGGCCTGGGTCTCAGGGGCAAGGACACTGAGCGCCTCCACCCGTCGTGCCTCGGTGTTCTCGATCAGTTTCACGGCGGGATTCTCTCACGGGGCACCCTCCCACGAGGTCGTTGGGGGAAATCTATGCGGCGTCACTGGACGAACCCGAGTTCGATCGGACGGCTGATGACCTGCGACAGCTTCTGAGCTGCGGGGGCAGTTCACCAACCAGCGAGCCAGGACAATGACGCCGTGCGTCACTCAAGTCAGCGCCGGTACAGGACAGGAAAACCATCGCGTTGCATGGATTCCAAATCGGAAGGAAATTTGCTCTTCACATAAGTAGGGAACTCTGTGAAGGGTCGGAACATGGCGGTCTTGAAGTAAGCAGCGTCTCTCGTTTCGCGCGGACGTCTTCGGACAGATTCGCAGTGCTGAAGCATGTCCCACGGCCGGGCGAACCACAACCCCACTCCTACATACCGTTCTGTCGGTGCATGCGCTCGACCGATGACCTGGGCGTGGACCAAGAAAACTGGGGCGTTCAACGCTACTGCGGCTGCCGTTATGTCATCGCAGTCGGTTGTGTCGAGTTGAAACTGAGACATGGGACTCCCTATGCCCCCTCCAGCAAGTGCACTGCGGCCGCTTTTCAGTTCGATCCCCAGCGCGACTTCACCTGACGCGTAATTGGCCACAAAATCGGCTGCCGCCACCCGATCCGCGTCCGACCGCTGCCCCCGAGGGCGCAACTCGACCGGATCAATTTCCCGAAGTGACAAGTCCGGCGCCTCTCGGAATTTGTCCGCCCACTCCGATTCAACAAATTTGGCGGATGCAATGCCTCGCCCGATCGACCGCACGACACGATCACAGGTACCGCAAAGAAACCACTGCGAGAGGCGCACTTCTCGGAATTCATTACAATGGCCGCAGTATCCGTCGATCTGCTCCCTCGAAACCCACTCCGGTCCCCGATCGCCGAAGGCACGATGGGCGTAAGCCTCCCTGCACGAGTTACACAAGAAGTAGGCCCGCAGTTCGGCGTCTCGGGCAACCTCTGAATGGCGGGCACATTCATACGCCGCGTATGGGTCGGTAGCTAGAGATAGTCCTGCCTCCTCCAGCACCGAGACGATGTGCGACACGGTGGTCGGCCCGATCCCTGGCAACATCCGAAGCTGGCGCTCGTTCAGCGCAAGCAGCTGCTCAACATTGACAACCTCGACCCCCAGCAACTTCTTCTCGACTGCGCGCGCAAATGGCACCTGTGAACCGTGGAACTCCACGGCCCCCCCTCCACGTTGACCGGAACGGGCGATCAACCTAACAGGGAGCATGCGCTGAGGCATCAAGGGTTGTGGACTGTCTGTGGACAGGAAGGCAACTCCGGGGCCCTGGAACCGCCATGACCAGGGTGAACGCAGACAGCCGAACCGCCCCCCGGAGCCGTGTGCGCAGGTTCGAATCCTGCCGGGGGCACTCGCCACACAGCCAGCAAGAATCATGCGCTGAGCCGGGCGGATGCCGACACGAGAGAGCGGGAGTCAGTCTCACTGGCTCCCGCTCTTTCTCGTTGTCTCTCAGCGGTCGCGACACACCTCCGACCCACTCGTCAACAGCAGGTACTGAGGGCCTGAGGATCTGCATCCACACCCCCCAGCCGCTTCGACCTCAACCCAACCGAGCCGCGTGGGCACGGCGCGCTGCACGAGCGTCGCCCCAAGTCGCCCGCACCCAAGTGGCAGCGCATCAGCCGACTACGGCCGGCGAACGCCCGATCAGAGAACTCGAGACACGCCCTCAACGAGGATGAATACTGTTCGGCATGGCCAGCCCAACAACCATCGCCACCGCCCCCTTTCGACGAGTGGCAATTGCTTCCTCTCGCCGTATCATCCGCGACACCATGCAAGCAGTCGATGACTTGCCAGGGTTTAATGCAGTGCAGCGGAGAGAGTTGCGCAAAGACGTACGGCGGATTATTTGCCGCCCACGAGTTACGACTATGCATCTGACTCAACTCTGGATGCCTGCATACTATCTCGTAAGTTGCATATCATTCTTCGGCATTCTAGCGGGAACGCTGGCATGGGCCAAAGAAGCTGCCGCGCGCCCATCCGGCATCGGCTTTACAATCGGAGCATGCTCGATGGCGGCTATCATGCTCACCTCTCGCACACTCAATGGACGATACCGCCGCTCCCGCCTCTTGAAAAACTATCTTAATTCATCGTTCCTGCTTTACCTCTTCTCCGCACTGTCTTACTCTGCCCTACAGACACCATGGGCAGCTGCAACCGCGATGGCCGCAATATTTCCAATGTCGCTTTTTGTTGCAATCTACTCATACACGACAATAATTGCGGTGATCGTGCGGCGCAGAATGGGCCGGACCGGCAACATCTACAGGATTGCGGCAAGGTCGATGCTCGAGACGGCTGCCTTGATCTCACGCAGTCGCACCCGGTGGGACTCTTCCCAAACTTCACGGAAAGCAGTGGCATCCATCGAAGACCTTGCGAGGGCCTGCCAGAACTCACTTACCCTACGACCCCGTATAGGCTTTTGGCACGCCGACGTTTTCTCACAGACAGCTACCGAGGCACTTAAGATTGCACACTTGGTGCGAGAGCACAAAAAACCAATTGTATGCGCCTCCGCAGAAGAGGATTTCGAGAGAGTCGCAACGTCACTATCACATGGGTTCGTCGCCCTACTAAATAACGACCGGAATAAACTCCTGGAGAACGCTCCTGAAGCCATCCGCAAGGACCGACTCAAGATTGCACTTCGTCATTTGCTGCCAGTAGCACTGTTCACCGCAGCAGCGATCGCGCTTCCAATGATCCCGCCAATATCCAATCAGGAAAAAATCGCCGAAAGTCTTAGACTGACTTTCATCGTTGCAGCAATTCTTTCCCTTGTGGCGCCGCGGAGCGATTCCTCCACACGAATCCTTGATACCCTAGGAAAAGCGATTCCATCCAAGTAGGAATTAGCCAGCCGAGGCCGTCTACGGGCGGTGAATCACCCGCACAAACCGCATGAAATAGAATCTCTACAGGCGTCTGCTGCTCTGAGCGGCCGTCAATCGAGGGCCGTGGCCCATGCGTGAACTGGCCGCAGGTCAGGAATTCGCAGGTCACGCCCCGGGAACGCCGGGGCCCCCGAACCGGAGTTCAGGGGTCATCATGGCGCGGTGTACGTGAGGAGCGCCTGGGTCAGGGGCCGGCGTCGGGTCCGTCGCCCTGGTCCGTGTTCTCGCTGAGGGGTTCGGCGGTCCGGTGGTTGGCCGCGGCCTGCCGTCTGTCCAAGTACTTGGCGTAGTGGCTCAGGAGCACTGCAACGCTGTTGGCCGCTCGCTCCGTGGCTTCGGTGCCTTCTTCGAGTTCGCCAACACAGGCATCGGCTTCCTCAGCCTGATCCGGCGGATCTGGACGAGCCGCCGGTGGGACGAGCGGCCGAACCGCTGTCCATGCGCGCGCCTGTCTGCGCAGCCTTCTTGCGCTGCTGCCAAGCTCGCTTCGGCCCGGGGAGGGCCGCCGCTGGGGCACGCTTTTGGGGCGTGCGAGTCGGCGTCGGTCACCAGGGGACGGGCGTTCCGTCCCAGGAGAAGAAGGCGCCGGTGGGGGCGTCGTCCGGTAGCAGGGCCAGGTGGGTGGCTGCTTGGGCGGCCTCGGCCGGGTCGTTGCCTGCCGCGGCGGCCAGGGGGTTGAGATCGGTGGCTCGGATGCCGGGGGCTAGCGCGTTGACCTTGAAGCCTTCCTCGGCCAGCGTCTGCGAGTAAAGGACGGTGAGGGCGTTGAGGGCGGCCTTGGACGACCGGTAGGCGGCGGCGCCACCGCTGCCCGGGGTGAACTGGGGGTTGGGGTTCGTGCTCCAGGTCAGCGATGCGGTGCCGCTGGAGATGTTGACGATGCGCGGATGCGGGGACCGGCGCAGGGCGGGCAGGAAGGCGTTGGTCACCGCCACGACCCCGAAGACGTTGGTCTCGTACGTGCGCCGGAACTCCTCGACGCTGGTGTCGGCCGGCAGGGCGAGTGTGGGTGAGATCCCGGCGTTGTTGACCAGGACGTCGAGGCGGTCCACTTGGGTTGCGGCCTGTGCGATGCCGTCAGGATCCGTCACGTCGAGGACCAGCAGGCGGGCGCCCTCGCCGATCTCCTCGACGGCTCGCTGTCCGAGCCCGCGGTCACGCGAGCCCACGTACACGGTGAGGCCCTCGGCGGCGAGGAGCCGGGCGATGTGCTTGCCGATGCCCTTGTTGGCACCGGTGACCAGAGCTGTGCGATCGTTCATGGCAACTACCGTTCCCCGGCTGCGGGCGCGCTGCCAGGGACAACCTGTACCAGGCAGTGGGAGGAAGCGGCATGGCACGGCAGGAGCTGGCCCGCTTTCTGCGGGAGCGCCGGGCGGGCCTGCGTCCCGGCGAGATCGGCCTCACCGCCACCGGCACCGATCGCCGGACACCAGGGCTGCGCCGCGAAGAGGTGGCGGAACTCGCCCACATGTCGGTCGACTACTACACGCGGCTGGAGCAGGCCCGCGGCCCGCGGCCGTCCACCCGGATCCTGGACGCGTTGTCCCAGGCACTACGGCTCACGCCGGCCGAGCGCAGCCACCTGTTCCGCCTGGCGGGATCGAGCGCGCCGCCCGGCATCAGTGCCGTGCGGCGGGTACGCCCGCATGTGGCCCGGATGCTGGAGCGGTTGCCGGAGACCGGTGCCGTCGTCACCGACGCGGCGTACGGCGTCGTCGCCTGGAATCCCCTGGCCCAGGCACTGCTCGGCGGCGGTCTCGGAGGCGGGAAGGCGAACCTGGCCCGGCGCCGCTTCCTCGGCCAGGGGCGGATGTACGAGAGCTCCAGCATCGAGGAGTTCGGGCACATCGTGGTGGCGCGGCTGCGACGGGCCGCCGACCGGTACCCGCACGACCCGCAGGTGACCGCTCTGCTGGCCGAACTGCACGTCGGCAGCGAGGAGTTCCGGCAGATATGGCAGACGCGTCCCGTGCACGCCCCCGGGCACCGCACCAAGATCCTCGATCACCCGGAGACCGGCCCGCTGCGGTTGAACTGTGACGTCCTGCTCGTGCCCGAGGACGACCAGGAAGTCGTCCTGATCACGGCCGACCCCGGATCACCTGCCGCGCGGACCCTGCGCAGGCTGGCCAGGCCGGTGACTTGAAACCCCTCAGGCTGGCACAGGCCAGAGAGCCGTCGGCCTATGACGTCCGGCGGCTGGTGCTCTGGGAGCCGGGGGGGGGGGGACGACGGTCGGCGGGTTTGCCGGGCGTTGTGGCGTGCGCGGACCGGCCGGACGATCCGTTGGAGGTCGGCCCAGTTCCGGAGCTGTTTCGGGGACGGCGGGTGACCTCCACGGATGACAGCGAAGAGGCTGGACGGCGGCATACAGCAGCGCCTCGGGGCGGCCTTCGGATCAGCCGACGACGGCCCCAGAAGCGGGGGTGGATCGAACTCCTCGAGCGAGGATCGCAGGTTCCAGTCCTGCCGTGGCACAGACAGAAGGGCCAGCTCGGGAGGGGTTTCCTCCAAAGCCGGCCCTTGGACGCTTCAGGCATGTGACCGCGTCGTGGAGTGTCTGGACCACGTCAGGTCAGGAGGTACGCCTTCAGGATCGTCACCGTGTAGGTGTTGCCTGTGGTGTCGGTCAGGGTGTATGTGAAGGAGACCGAGCGGGCGTTCTCCGGGTGGGTCAGGGTGAGGGTCCTTTTGCCGTGGGTCGTGGTCACCGGGGCGGGGGACCAGGTCTTGCCCGCGTCGTAGGAGACCTTCACCGTCAGGGATTTCAGGTGGGTGGCCGCCGGGCCCTGGAGGGAGAGGGGGATCGTGGTACGGCGGCCTGCGGGAGCCGTGCCGGTCGGGGTCAGCTTCGGGTGGAAGCGGACCGTGGAGAGGGGCAGCGCGCCGGCGTCGGACGGGCTGGACGTGAAGGTCCAGGCCGCTGTCAGGCGGCTCGTGGTCGTGGCCACGCCTGGCGGGCGGGTCAGGTTCGTCCGGATCGTGTAGCGGGCCGGGGCGGGCGGGAGCTTCTCCACGGTCTGGCAGAGGTCGCCGTCGTTGTCGAGCAGGGCGCTGCCGTCCGCGGTGACCGTCGTGTGCCGTCTGGCGACGGAGGAGGCGGGATGACCAGCCCCGTCGGCGAGGTCGGGGACGCACAGGTCCAGGGTGTCGCCGTCGCGCCGTGCGCCGTACGGGCCGCCGGTGATCGGGCTGAAGACACCGACGTTGTACGTGGCCGCGTAGGTCCGGCCCGCCTGGTACGCCCTCGCGCTCTCCGTGCCGTAGAAGACGTCGTCGTCCCCGGAGGCGTTTCGCTGGCCCAGGTTGGCCGTCCACTTGAAGCCCTTGGGCGTGGTGACGTAGATCTTCGCGGTCGTCGGCAGCGGGAAGGGGTCGCTCACCGTGCCGAGCGACAGGGTGGGGCCGCTCCACAGGACGTTGACGATGCCCTTGCGGTGCGCTGCGGACGAGCCGAAGTTCCGCTTCAGCAGGGCCAGTTCGTCCATGCGCGTGGTGTGCCGATAGCCGGTGGGGAAGCGGTCGGGCAGGTTGTGGAGCAGGTGGTAGGTGGTGCTGCCCTTCTGCCACAGGCCGCCGAGCTGCGTGCTGAGTCTCCCGGCCGGGGCGGTCGGTCCCAGGGTCGCGGTGCGCAGGTTCTTGAACGTCCCCCAGAACAGGGTGCTGTTGTGCGAATCGCCTCCGCGGTCCCCGGTGTCCCCGGTGTCCCCGGTGCCCACGGCCAGGTTGAGCTGGCCGTCGGTCATCTTCGCGCCCTGCGGCGCGGTGATCCGGACCGGCTTCGCCTTGCGCGCGTCGAAGACGACCGTGGTGTCCCCGGTGAGGGAGAGCCGGGGCCGGACCAGCGCCGAGGTGCCCTCGGCGTCTTCCAGCACGGTGTCCACGACGTAGTCGCCGCGCGGGACCCGCACCCGGTACACGCCCTTGGAGATCTGCTCGGAGTCCCTGAGGTTCGTGGTCCAGTACGTGCCCGAGTACCCGAGGATCTCGGTCAGCGGCGCGCTCGTGGGCTTGCCGCCGCGGTCGAGGAACTTCAGGGTGAGGTCGTGTGCCTCGGCCTCGCGTACGACGCCGAAGGCGGTCCGTACGGCCGTGGGGTCGGCGGTCGTACGGTCGGCGGTCGTACGGTCGGCGGTCGCGGGAGCGGTGGCCCTCGGGTCGGCGCCGTTGCGTGCGGTGGCGACCAGCGTGCCCGAGTAGGTGCCGTCCGCCGCCTCGACGCGGGTGTCCGCGGTGAGATCGACATCGGCGGTGCCGCCCGCCGGGACCGTGAGCTGTGTGGTGCTCAGCGTGAACATGCCTTCGGGGGCCGTGCTGCCTCCGGGGCCGGTCGCGCCGGCCGTCAGGTCGAGGGTGACGGGGTGGTCGCCGTCGTTGCGGTAGGTGATGTGCCGGGTGACCGGCCGGTCGTCGGTGTGGGGCCACAGCTGCTTGCCGAAGGACACGGAGGTCTGTTCGCTCGCCACCGTCCCCTCCAGTGCCCGGGACACGTCGAGCCGGCCCGTCCCCTGCTGGTAGACGGTCGCGCCGGAGGTCGGGGTGGTGGACGCGGTGAGTGCCTGCTTGATCCGTGCGCCGGTCCAGTCGGGGTGCCGCTGGGCGAGGATCGCGGCCGCCCCCGCGGCATGCGGCGTCGCCATCGACGTACCGGACATGGAGACATAGCCGTCGGCAGCCGGGTCGCCCATGTGGCCGTGCGTCGCCTTCGCCGAGACGATGTCCACGCCCGGCGCCGTGAGGTCCGGTTTCAGCGCGCTGTCTGCGGTCGGGCCGGTGCTGGAGAAGTCGGCGAGCCGGTCCTCGCCGTCGACGGCGCCCACGGTGAGCGCCGACTCCGCGGCCCCCGGGGAGCCGACGGTTCCCGCGTCGGGGCCCTCGTTGCCGGCCGCGGCGACGGTGAGCATGCCGGTGCTCTTCGAGAGGGCGTTCACCGCCGCCTCGACCGGGTCCTCCCCCGGGGTGTCCTCCTGGCCCAGGCTGAGGTTGGCCACCTTGGCGCCCTGCCCGGCGGCCCACTCCAGGCCGGCGATGACGCCGGAGTCGCTGCCCTCGCCGTTGTCGTCCAGCACCTTGGCGTTGAGGATCCCGGCACCGGGCGCGACGCCCTTGTACCGGCCGCCGGACCGTTCGCCGGAGCCCGCCAGCGTCGCGGCCACGTGGGTGCCGTGGCCGGCCATGTCGTCGGTGCTGTCGGGGCCGGTGAAGTTCTTCGAGGCCTTCACCGCCGAGGCGAGGTCCGGGTGTGTGGTGTCGATGCCGGTGTCCAGGACGGCGACCTTGACGCCCTTGCCGTCGTATCCGGCGGCCCAGGCGGCCGGGGCGCCGATCTGCGCGACGCCGCTGCCCGCCTCCCCGGCCGCCTCCCTTGATTTCGCACCGTCTTCTTCCGCCGGTGCCTTGAACCGGCCGTCCAGCCAGACCCGCGCGACGCCCTGCTCCTCGGTGAGGGCCTGCCACAAGTCGTCGGCCCCGGCTTTGGGCACGGTGATCGCGGCGCCCGCCACGCTGGGCAGCTCCCGGCGCACGGTGGCGTCCGCGTCCGCGACCAGTGACTTCTGGGTGCTCCGGCGCTGTGCGGGCTTGCCCTCGTACGACACGATCAGCGGGAGCGTGCCGCGCCGGGTGTCGTCGTAGCCGGCGCGTGTCAGGCCGCTGACGTCGAACAGCCGCTTGTCCAGGACGCCTTGGCCGATCAGGGCGGCGGCGTCGGCGGGAACGACGTACTGATCGCCCCCGACGCCGCGCACGGACACCGGGACGTGCTCACGGCCCGGTGCCCTGCGTACGCCCGTCACCCGGCCCCGGGCGTCCAGCCGGACCCGGTCGCCGGTGAGGAGGGTGACGTACCGGCCGTCCGCGGAGGCGGAGCCGGCGGTCTGCGCGCCGAGGGCGGGGTTGCCGGGCGCCGCGACCGTGGCGGTGTCCTCCGTCTGCACGCCGAGGCCGGAGCCCGTGGCCGCCGCCGATACGCCCGTCATCAGCCCCGCCACCAGCAGGGCGGCCAGCGAGGCGCTCGTGGTTCTGTCGCGCATTCAGCTCACCTGCCCGGGGACCTGCTGGGCGGCGTCGACGACCGCGCGCTCGGTGATCGCGCTGGTGTGCGTGACGGTACCGACCTTGAGGGGGTCGCCCGCCGTGGCCTTGACCACCACGATGCGCTCGCCGAGGAACCGCAGCGTCTTCTTGTCGAAGATCCACTCGGTGCGCTCGCCGTCGCTCTCCCGCGCGATCGCGACCCCGGGCCGGCCCGTGGCGTCGACCGCGTCATTCACCGCGACGACGCCGGGGATCTTGGCCGCGGCCTTGTAGAGTGCGGCGCCGACCTCGGCGGGCGGGTAGCTCTCGAACAGCAGATCGCCGATCGCGACGAAGGCGGCCTGGTCGCGCGGGACTTCGGGGTCCCGGACGGCGTCCGACTCCTGGTAGATCTTCCGCAGCAGCGCCGCGGGGTCGGTCGGCAGCTTGGCCAGGGCGTTGTAGGCGCCGCTGAACGGGGTGTCGCTCTTCAGGGTGATGCCCTTGTCGCTGGTCTGGCCGGCCTCGATCAGCCAGCCGTCCTTGCCGTCGAGGGAGTTCCAGACCTGGCGGGAGTGCAGTTCGTTGCTGACCGCCTCGCTCTTGCCGCCGACGGTCTTGACGTAGGTGTCGGCCACCTTCGAGGTGATGTAGATGTACTGGCCCTTGTGCGGGGTGGGCGCGGAGGTGTCGGCGGCGGCCAGGGAGATGCGGTCGAGGAGCCGGGGGGCGCCCTTGGCGTCGGCGGTGCCGATCCGGGTGGTCAGTGCGGGGCCGGTGGCCAGGGCGGTCCGGCCGTCGTCCGCGCCGCCGCCGGTGAGGGCGAGGCCGCCTGCGACCGCGCCGGCCAGGGCGAGGGCCGCGGCGGGCAGGAGGATCGCACGGCGCAGGAACGGGTTGGAGCGCTTCACGGGCGCGACCGGCGAGGTGGCGGAGGTACGGGAGGAGATACCGGACGTACGGGAGGAGGTACCGGACGTACGGGAGGAGGTGCGGAGGTCTTCGTGGATCCGGGCCATCATCTGCTCCTTGTGGAACTGGTGGCGGCCCGCCGGCAGATCCCGCTCGGTGGAGGGCAGCAGACTCTGCGTCTCCGTCCACTCGGCCGGGTGGGGCCGGTGGGAGGGGCTGGCGTTCATCGGTTTCCTTCCTGTGCGGACCGGACCGCGTATCCGCGATCACCTGTTATCTGCCGGTTCGTGCGGGTGGGTTCCCGTTTTTCTTCGAGCAGTTGTGCGTCGGTGAGTTTGCGCAGCCGGGTGCGGGCGCGGGAGAGGCGGGAGCGGACGGTGCCGACCGGGATGCCGAGGGCGCGGGCCGCCTCGGTGTACTCCATCCCCTCCCACAGGCACAGCGTCAGAACCTCGCGCTCGGGGCGCTTGAGCAGACTGAGGGCGGCGAGCGTGGCGTTGATACGGCGCCGGTCGTCCAGGCGTCCGGCGGTCTCCTCGGCGTGGTCCTCGACCCGTTCCTCGGCGGCGTGCGCGGCGGCCGCGGCGCTCGCCGCGTTGCGGTAGCGGCGGTTGCTGCGGTGGTGGGAGCGGGCGACGTTGGTGGCGATGCCCAGCAGCCACGGCCGCAGCGAGCCGCCTTCGGCCTCGACGGAGGTCCGGCGCCGCCACGCCTCCATGAAGGTCGTCGACATCACGTCCTCGGCCAGCGACCAGTCGGCGGTCAGCCGGAAGGCGTGGTTGTACACCGAGCGGGCGCACTCGTCGAAGAGTTCCGCGAAGGCGTCCGGATCTCCGTTTCGCACCCGGGTTCGCATATCTGTGGTCACGTCTTGAACTGACGTACGGTGTGGGCGAGTTCCGGTGAGACACGTCACAGCCTTCGCACAGGTTGCCGGGGCCGTGCCTGTACGAGGACTCGGTGGACGTGGCAGCCGCTCAGCCGCGTACCGCTCGGGCTGCGAGAAGCTGTGGGAGGTGTCGAGTCCGAACGCGGCTACGTCGCCGGGCGTCGCGTCCCTATCGTTGGGCCATGACGGACGAACAGTTGCCCGCGCGACTCTTCCCGAACCGGTTTCCGGAGGCCGTGGATTCGCGGCCCGGGGTGCCGCAGGACGACTGCGGCTGTTTCAGTCAGATCCATGGGCATCCGCCCGGTGCTACGACGGCTTTTCACGTGGAGATCCAGGACGACCGTGCCCCGGGCTGGCTCAAGCTGCTCGAGATGATCGACGCAGCGGTGGCCGACGGGCGGGAGGAGTTTCGTCCGTTGCCGGAGCTGAGCCCCGAGGAGCGGCGGCAGATCGTGACGCTGCCGGCGTCGATCGGGCGGCTGACAGCGGTGCGGAGCCTCGTGCTGTACGGAAGCAACCTGGTGCGGATCCCTCCGGAGATCGGCGGTATGACGAACCTCGAGGAGTTCGACCCCTACACCTCGCGGCGGTTGCACTGGTTCCCGTACGAGCTCACGCGGTGCGCTCGGCTGGCGGACAGCACGGTGAGTACGCGCTCGGTCTACGGCAACTACAAGTTCCGGCCGCCGTTCCCCCGGCTCCACCCGCCCGGCGACACGGTCCTGGACGTCGAAAACCTGGATCCCGCTCGCTGGGGCACCACGGCCGCCCGCACGTGCAGTGTGTGCGACGGGCCGGTCCCGGTGACGGGCCCGCACCAGGCATGGCTCTCCCGGACGGTGGCGACCGACGTTCTGCCACTCCTGGTCAACGCCTGCTCCCAGGCCTGCCTCGACGCCCTCCCCGCCGGGGCGAAGGGCCACGTCCCCACGCCTCATCGCGGAGGCGCGATCGAACAGCCTCCGCCGCACTGACCGTCGGCACCCCGTTGTCAGTGGTGTGCGCTTCGATGGGTGGGTGACTGTTCATGATGTTGCCCGGAAGTTGCCCGAGATCGCTGTCCTCCGTGAGCACTGCCGTGCGTTGGCCGTGCTGGAGGCCGGGCTGAGTCCCGAGTGGGGGGATCGGTACCACTCCTTCGACGCGCACTGGTCCGAGGGCGAGGCGATGGCGTCGATGCGGAACGGATCCGGGGACGAGTACTCCATCGTCTTCTCCGCCGCCGGAGTCTTCGTCCGGGGGTTCGACCACGAGTCGCCCATGAGCCCCTACGCGGAGGACGGGCCCTGGCCCGGTGTGCTCGACGCGGTGCCCGACGTCTTCAAGGCGTACGTCGAGGAGCCCGCGTTCTGCGATGACGGCATGCCGCGCGTCACCGCGTGCATATGGCGTGAGGTGGGAGACGACCGCTGGAGGACGGGGACCATCGACTTCCCCGATGGGCGGACGGACGACCCGGACGGTGCCGGCTATCTCTTCCAGCTGCTGGTGGACCGGTCCCCCGAGGCGTTTCAGGAGTGGGCCGAGGACTACTACGAGGTTCCGGTCGACCTGGAGGCGGTTCGGCATGTCATGTCCTCGCGTCCGCTGACCGAGGACGTGGTCCGCGCGTTGAACTCGGACATCGGCCTGGCAGACCTCGCGGACGACATCGCGCAGATCGGGTATCCGATGAGCTGAGGGGATGAGGCGCGATGAGCTGAGGGGGTGAGGCGCCGGGGAACGGATTTTCTACGTTTGGGATCCGCCGTGGGCGGTGAGGCGGCCAGGATGCGTGAGCGAACGGGCACAGCCGAGTCCCGGCACAGACCTGCGGTGAAGCGTTCCGAGGGCGGGCGGGACGCCTTCTTCGACAACGTCAAGTATCTGGCGATCGTGCTGGTCGCGGTGGGGCATGCGTGGGAGCCGTTGCGGGAGGGGAGCCGGACGGTCTCCGCGCTGTACTTGCTGGTGTACGCCTTTCACATGCCGGCTTTCATCGTCGTGTCCGGGTACTTCTCGCGGAACTTCGACGCCAGCTCCGGGCGGTTGCGGCGGCTGGTGGGTGGGCTTGTCGTGCCGTACGTCGTGTTCGAGACGGCCTACACCTTCTTCACCCGGTGGACCGACCAGGATCCCGGGCGGCCCGTCAGCCTGTTGGATCCCCTGTATCTGACGTGGTTCCTCGTGGCCCTGTTCGTGTGGCGGCTGACCACTCCGCTGTGGCAGCGGGTGCGGCAGCCGGTGGCGGTCGCGCTTGCCCTGGCCATGCTCGCCACCCTCACGCCCTCCATCGGTGACGACCTCGACCTCCAGCGGGTGCTTCAGTTCCTCCCCTACTTCGTGCTGGGGCTCTGCCTCCGGCCCGAGCACTTCCAGCTGGTCCGGCGACGGGCCGCACGGATCGCCGCCGGGCCCGTCTTCGTCGTCGCGCTCGCCCTGGCGTACTGGGCCGTGCCGCGGATGAGCGGGGCCTGGTTCTATCACCGGGACAGCGCCCAGGAGTTGGGCGGGCCGGCCTGGTCGGGGCCGGTGATGACGCTGGTCACCTTCGGGTGTTCGCTGGTCCTGGTCGCGTGCTTCCTCGCGCTGGTACCGGGGCGGCGGACCTGGTTCACCGTGCTGGGCGCCGGCACGCTCTACGGCTATCTCCTGCACGGCTTCCTCGTCCAGGGCGCCCGCTTCTGGGGCTGGTACGGGCCCGCCTGGGTGCACCGGCCGCTCGGCGTGGCCCTGGTCGCCCTCGTCGCCGGCGCCGTCGTGACGGTGCTGTGCACTCCGCCCGTCCGGCGGGCCCTCCGGTACGTCGTGGAGCCGGAGCTGCGGTGGGCCTTCCGGCGGGAGGCGACGGCACAGCCGGCGCGTGGTTGAGGGGAGTCGACCGGTCGGCGAGAGGGGTGTCCCGTCCTGTCGCCGACCGGCCCCGGGCGCTCGCCCTTCCGCGGGCTACTTCGACGGCCTCTTGGTGACGGTGGGGACCGGGCTCGGGACCGCCGAGGGCCGCTGGCTCGGCACCACCGTCGGCACCGTGCTCGGCGCGGTCCCCGGGACGGACGGCACGGGACTCGGCGCGGTCCCCGGGACCGACGGCACCGGACTCGGCACGGTCGCCGGGACCGACGGCACCGGACTCGGCTGGGACGGCCTCTTGGTCGCCACGGGTGACGGCACGGGCGACGGCACCGTGGAAGGTGCAGCCGACGGCACCGCCGAAGGTGCCGCGGACGGCACAGCCGTCGGCTTCGTCGTGGGTGAGCCCGTAGCCGCGCCCGCGACGGCTGCCCAGCCCGCCACGGCCACGGCACCTCCCGCGACGACGGCTATCAGGAGGCGGCGCGTGGGCCGGACTGCATGACGGTTCATCAGAAAAACTCCCCAGTGATCAGGTCGGATCGGTTGCGTGAGAGGAGTACGGGGCACCGCCCGTGACGGGTTGCACGGGTCGGCCCGGAAAGATTTCCCGCCTGACCGTGCAACCCGGCCGAGCCCTTCGCCGTACCTCTGAAGGACAGGTGCGATCGGTACGGCGGAGGGGCGGCGGGTGCGGGAAGCAGTCCGGGAGCGGGAGTTCCGGGAGTTCGCCGAGGCCAGGCAGGGGCAGCTCAGACGCAGCGCGTATCTGCTGTGCGGGGACTGGCACCAGGCCCAGGACCTGACCCAGACGACCCTGATGAAGCTCTACGCCTCCTGGGGCCGGGTCCGCCGCGACGGCAATGTCGAGGCGTACGCCCGTACGATCCTCACCCGCGCCTTCATCGACCAGTACCGCAAGCGGAGTTGGCGGGAGGAGCCGGTGGACGAGGTGCCCGAGCCCGCGTCCGCAGAGCCGGTGACTCCGGAGCTGCGGCTGGTGATGCAGGCCGCGCTGATGGAATTGCCGCCCCGCTACCGGGCGGTGCTGGTACTGCGGTTCTGGGAGGACTGGAGCGTGGAGCAGACCGCCGAGGCGCTGCGGGTGACCCCGGGCACGGTCAAGAGCCAGAGCGCGCGCGGGCTGGTCCGGCTGCGCGGGCTGGTCGAGGGCCTGGCCGGCGAGACGAGCGGGAGGTGAGGGGGGAGATGTCCGACGGGTACGGCGAGCACGGACAGCGGGGCCGGTACGAGGAGGAGGGCGGCGCCGTGCGCGGCGCCTTCGAGGTCATCCTCGACGGTTCGCGGGAGCCTGCTTTTCCCAGCGTCACCGACGCGGCGGTCGTGGGCGGCCGACGGATCCGACGTCGTCGTACGGCGGTCTCGGGCGCCGTGGGAGCCCTGGTGGCGGCCGTTCTCGCGGCGGGGGTCGTGGCCGCGTTGCCCGGCGGTGCGGGGCCTGACCGCTCCTCGGTGCCGATGGCCCCGTCGAGCGGCCGCCCGAGTGGTTCTCCGAGCACGTCCCCGAGCGATTCCGCGAGCAGTTCCCCCACCGGCACCGCCGGTCCGGTGGCGCCGCAGCCGTCGACCGTCCCCTCCAAGCAGACGGCCGTTCCGACGCCGTCGGCCCTCGCCCCGAGCGGGAGCGTTCCCTGACGTCGGCGGCACCTGAGGGCCGTGTGACAAGATGCTTCGGTCATGCCCCACCAGAAAGGGACGATTCCCATGTCCAGGGTCGAGCTGACCACTAACTTCGGCCGTATCGTCCTCGAGCTGGCCGACGCCGAGGCGCCCAAGACGGTCGAGAACTTCCTGACGTACGTCGGCAACGGGCACTACGACGGCACGATCTTCCACCGGGTGATCAACGGCTTCATGGTCCAGGGCGGTGGCTTCACCGCGGACATGGTGCAGAAGCCCACGCTCGCTCCGGTTCCGAACGAGGCCGACAACGGTCTGAAGAACACCGCGTACACCGTGGCGATGGCGCGCACCAGCGACCCGCACTCGGCGACCGCCCAGTTCTTCATCAACGTCTCGGACAACGAGTTCCTCAACTTCACGGCCAAGAGCCCGAACGGCTGGGGTTACACCGTGTTCGGGAAGGTCGCCGAGGGCCAGGATGTCGTCGACCAGATCAAGGGCGTACGGACCGGCAGCAGCCGCGGTCACGGTGACGTGCCGACGGAGCCGGTGGTCATCGAGTCCGCGAAGGTCGTCGGCTGACCGACTTCTCTCGAGGCTGACCTGCGCGGCGCCGGGGCACCGGCACCGCGCGGGTCACGCGGACCGCTTCCGGGCGGTCGTCCTTTTCGCCGCCGTCTTCTTGGCGCTCGACGCCTTCTTCGCCGACGCCGACGCCGTCTTCTTCGTCCCCTGTGACGACCTGGCCGTCGATTTCGCCGCCGTCTTCGCCGTCGACTTCTTGGCCGTGGCGGTCTTCTTCGCCGGGGCGGCCTTCGTCGTCGACTTCTTCCCGCCGGTCTGCTTGGGCGCCGCCCGTGCCGACTTGCGCTGCGGCAGCTGTCTGACCTCGCCCGGCTCCTCGCCCCGCGACTCCTTCGCCTCCCGCACGCTCTTCTCCAGGGCGGCCATGAGGTCGAGCACCTTGCCGCTGCGGGCCGGTTCCGGGCTTTCCGGCGGGGCCTCCCCAGCGGCCTTCGCGGCGACGACCTCCTCCAGGGCCTCGCGGTACTCGTCGTGCAGTTCGTCCAGGTCGATCTCGCCGAGGGTGTCCATCAGGGCGTCGGCCAGGTCGAGTTCCTTGTCGCTGACGGTGACCTTGGTGTCGGGGGCGAGTCCCTCGGGTGCGCGGACCTCGTCCGGCCACAGCAGTCCGTGCAGGGCGATGGCGTCCTCCACCACCCGCAGCATCCCGAGCCGTTCCCGGCCGCGCAGCGCGAACTTGGCGATGGCGACCTTGTTGCTGCGCTTGAGCGCCTCCCTCAGGAGGGTGTACGGCTTGGCCGCCGGCGCGCCGCCCGCCTGGAGGTAGTACGCGGCGTCCATCTGGAGCGGGTCGATCCGCTCGGCCGGCACGAAGGCGACGATCTCGATGGTCTTCGCCGTCGGGAGCGGCAGGTGCGCCAGGTCCTCGTCGGTGATCGGGATGATCGTGCCGTCGGCGTCCTCGTAGCCCTTGCCGATCTCCGACTGGGTGATCTCGCGGTCCTCCAGTTCGCAGACCTTGCGGTAGCGGACCCGGCCGCCGTCCTCGGTGTGGATCTGGCGGAAGGAGATCGAGTGGCTCTCGGTGGCGTTGACCAGCTTGATGGGGATGCTGACCAGGCCGAACGAGATGGCGCCGTTCCATATGGATCTCACCAGCAGCACCCTTCCTGGGGCATCGGGGCGTTTTATACCGATTTGCGTGAGATTCTCATCGTATGACGCCGATCACTGAGGTGGAGGGGCGACGGCTCGCGCTCAGCAATCTGGAGAAGGTGCTGTATCCGGCCACCGGCTTCACCAAGGGGGAGCTGCTCCACTACTACGCCACCACCGCCGACGTCCTCCTCCCGCATCTGCGGGGCCGTGCGGTCTCCTTCCTGCGCTATCCGGACGGGCCCGAGGGGCAGGTGTTCTTCACCAAGAACGTCCCCCCGGGTACGCCCGACTGGGTCACTACGGCCGAGGTGCCGCGGTCCGAGGGGCCGGCCCGGATGGTGCTGGTCCAGGATCTGGCGAGCCTGATGTGGGCGGCGAACCTGGTCACGGAGTTCCACACCCACCAGTGGCTCGTCGATGCGCCCGAGGAGGCCGACCGGCTGGTCCTCGACCTCGATCCGGGGGCACCGGCGACGATCGTCGAGTGCTGTGAGGTCGCGCTGTGGCTCCGGGAGCGGTTGGCTTCCGACGGGATCGAGGCGTATCCGAAGACCGCGGGGTCCAAGGGGCTGCATCTGCTGGCGGCGGTACGGGAGGCGTCGTCCGATCAGGTGTCGGAGTACGCGAAGCGGCTGGCTGTGGAGGCGGAGGGGGCTCTGCCGGGGCTGGCCCTGCACCGGATGACGAGGAGTCTGCGGCCGGGGAAGGTTTTTGTGGACTGGAGCCAGAACGCCGCGCGGAAGACCACGGCTGCTCCGTACACGTTGCGGGCTCGGGATCGGCCGTTGGTGTCCGCGCCGGTTACCTGGGGCGAGGTCGAGGGGTGCGGGGGGCCTGGGATGCTGGCGTTCGAGGCGGGGGACGTGGTGGCTCGGTTGCAGGATTACGGCGACCTGTTGGCTCCGCTGGTGGAGGGTGGGTCGGCTCCTCGGTTGCCGTGAGTGTGCCTACGGGGGTGCCGGGTGCGGTTCGGGTGCGGGTGCGTTGTGGCTTGTCGCGCAGTTCCCCGCGCCCCTGGGGGCTCACCCGCACCTGTGACCCCGAGCCCCCGGAGTCATCCCGCCCGCCTCAGACCCTCACACCCTCCCCCACGTACGCCGGTCCCTGGCCATCGCGTGGAGTGCCTCCACATCCGCCGGCTTCAGGACTCCGCCCTCTCGGGACAGGTCCGGCAGGCCGGTGTCCGTGGTGATGTGGAGGTTCCGGGGCGGGAGGGGGAGCGTGATGGCGGAGGGGGACACCAGGGCCAGGACCGGGCGGACCTCGGCCGTCAGGGCGTAGGAGGCGCGGGAGGCGTCGGCTCGGACGCGGTGGAGCAGGGGGTGGGGGTCCCTGCGGCCCAGGGTGACCATCGGGTCGGCGATCGTGACCCGCTGCTTGCGGGCGTACAGCGCGTGGACGGCGTACAGGCCGCCGGGACCGATCAGCAGGTGGTGGACGCGGTCGCCGCCCGGCAGCGGGACGGAGTGCAGGGTGTGCCAGCCCGCGCCGTCGAGACGGTCCAGCGCCTCGCCCACCGTCTGTTCGGCCTCCAGGGCGCGTCGGCGAGCATCGCGGCGGAACCGGTGCGCAGCCCCCGGCTCGCGGTCCAGGGCGATCTGGAGGGCCTCGCCGGGACGGTTCGGGGCGAGGTCGTCGTCCGGGTGGAGGGTCAGCCGGGCCAGTTCCGCCGGCGTCGGCACCGGGGGCGGGCCCACGGCCACCGGGCCGGTGAGGAAGGGCCCGAGGGCGTCCAGGACATCCTCTCTGCGGTCCTCGCTCAGCAGGTTGATCCGGGCGGCCTCACGGTCGTACCAGGCGATGTTCCTGCCGTCCGTGAGGCAGACGTAGAGCCGCTCCTGACCATGGCGCCAGGTCGGTACGACGCGCAGTCCGCTCATGCACCATCACCCCACGGACCATGGGAACAGGCGGGGTGCTGCGCAGGCAAGAAGCCGGTTACCTTTGGGGTGAGTCGCAGTGAGTTGCCGTGAGGTGCAGGGCTTGGCGCAGGGGCTTGGGGAGGCGCTGTTGCGGACCCGCAGGAAGCAACCCGACGTACCGGCTCCGGAGCGGGCGTGGAACGAGATCGTGCCCGGGCTGTGGATGGGCGGTCACGAGTTCCAGGGCCTGTCCGGACAACGGGAGTTCGCCGTCGTACGGGACGAGTTCGATGTCGTGCAGACCCTGCTCAGGCTGCCGGGCCACGGTCCCGATCCCGGCGTGGAGCACCATGTGTGGCCGATTCCGGACGGCCCGCTGGACGGCACCCAGCTCGCGGGCGTGATGCGGCTGGCGCAGGCCGCGAACGACGCGCTGGACGAGGGCCGCAAGGTCCTCGTCCGCTGTTACCACGGCTACAACCGCTCGGGGCTGGTCGTCGCGCACGCCCTGGTCCGCCGGGGACAGACGGTCGACGAGGCGATCCGGCTGATCCGCGGCCGGCGGTCGCCGTGGGCGCTGCACAACGACCTGTTCGTCGAGTACCTCCAGGCCGGGCTGTCGACGGCCCGGCTGCTGGAGGAGCTGACGGAGTAGGGCTGCCCGGACCCGCGGAACGCAAAAAGGACTTCCACACGAATAAGCTGGTCAGGCCTACGCATACCCCCGCCCGACCCCAGGAGCACAGTGCCACGCGCCCGCCGCAGGTCCCGCACGGCCCGGACGGCCCGTGCCGCAGCCGTCGCTGCTCTGCTGCTCGCGGCCACGGCAGGCTGTGGTGACGCCGGCGACCTGGTGGGGGCGGGCTCCACGCCGACCGCGATCAGTCCGGACCGGCTGTGGCCGCAGCTGACGCCCGCCTCCAGCCCCGCCTTCGAGGTCGGGGAGGTCGAGTCGGAGGTGGTGGCCGGCATCTCCGTGCCCCACGACGACATCCGGCGGGTGGACCCGGTCGCCGTCGTACGGGCCGAGATCAAGGAGGACCGGAGCGACTACGAGCGCGGGGGGTACGTCGAGACGCTCCACCGGATGGCGGACTGCGGCAAGCAAGGGACGGCCGGACGGAAGTGCCCCGTCCTGGAGCCGTACTACCGCGATCTGACCGGCGACGGGCGGGCCGACCTCACGCTGGGCTTCCGGCAGCTGCCCGGGAGCGTCACCGCCGTGCGCGTCTACACCGTCGAGAAGCACCGGCTCGTGCGGGTCATGCACTGGGAGGACGCCGTCAGCGGGGTCGAGCTGGCCGGGCACTCCGTGATCATCCGTTCGCCGTCCGAGGTGGCCGGGTACGAGTACCGGCTCCAGTGGACCTGGGACCCGCAGCAGAAGTCGATGCTCCTGACGCACGACGAGATGCTGCGCTCCGGACCCGACGGCCCCTCGCCCCGCCCCTCGGCGAGCGGGGAGCGGCGTTCGCCCGGCCCCTCCGCGGGCGCGCGATGAGACTCCCCCGCTGGTCCGGCACGCTGGCCGTGAAGGCGGCCGTGTTCATCACCGTGATGTGCTGTGCCCTCGCCGCGCTGCTCGGTGTGCTGGTGCATGTCTCGGTGACCAACCAGACCGTCGGCGAGGCCCGTGGCCTGGCGCTGAGCCGACTGCGGGACGCGACGGCGGCGTACGAGGCCGGGGACACCCTGAAGTGGGACGCGTGGGTGGATCCGCCTGACCTGCCCGGGTCGTTGCGGGCGCTGGCGGTGGCCGGGGACCGCGGCACGATGGTCGGCGTGCACGGCGGGCGTCCCACGATGTGGGCGGCCGGTCCGGTGGACGGGCGCCGGGCGCTGGCCGTGGAGGTCGACTACTCGCAGGGTGCCCGCACGATCGCGGGACTCGACCGGGCGATCCTGTGGTCGTCTGGTCTTGCGATCACGGCGACGCTGCTGGTGGGGGCGTTCGCGGTGACCCGGGTGACGAGACGGCTGGACACGACCGCCCGGGTGGCCCGGCGGATCAGCGCGGGCGACCTCGACGCGCGGGTCGACGACCCCCTCACGAAGGACGCCTCGCGGCCGCAGGACGAGGTGGCCGCGGTGGCCGCCGCGCTGGACACCATGGCCGCCTCCCTCCAGGGCAAGCTGCTGAGCGAGCAGCGGTTCACCGCGGACGTGGCGCACGAGCTCCGTACACCGCTGACCGGGCTGCACGCGGCCGCCGAGTTGCTGCCCCCGGGGCGGCCCACGGAGCTGGTGCGGGACCGGGTGGGGGCGTTGCGGACGCTGACGGAGGATCTGCTGGAGATCTCCCGGCTGGACACCGGCCGGGAGACGGTCGAGCTGGACACCGAGCCGTTGGGGGCGCTGGCCGAGCGGGTGGTGCGGGCGTCGGGGACGGAGACCGAGGTGGTCGTACGGCGGGATGTCGCCGTGGAGACGGATCGGCGGCGGTTGGAGCGGGTGCTGGGGAATCTGGTGGCCAATGCGCATCGGCACGGGCGGGGGCCGGTGTCTCTGACGGTCGACGGGCCTGTGGTGACCGTGCGGGATCACGGGGACGGGTTTCCGGCGTACCTGGTCGAGCACGGGCCGCAGCGGTTCCGTACGGAGGGCGGGGCTCGGGGGCACGGGCTGGGGTTGACCATCGCGGTGGGGCAGGCCGAGGTTCTGGGGGCTCGGCTGTCGTTCTCGAATGCGGTCGGTGGTGGGGCGGTCGCGACGTTGGTGCTGGGGTAGTTGGCGGGCCGACGGTCGGTGGGGCTTCTCGCGCAGTTCCCCGCGCCCCTTCGGGGGCGCTTCACCTATGGCCCACTTGAAAGGGCGACCTCCGTTCAGCCCTCCTAACGTGGCGAACAGTCAGGTTTGTCGTCCCTCCCACGGAGGTTCCCCCATGTCCCTGCGCTCGCGTTTCTCCATAGCCGTCACCGCCGGTGCCCTCGCCGCCTCCGCCCTCGCCGTGCCCGCTGCCGCCGCCGACGACTGGGACGGCGCCGCCTCGACGAGTCACCAGAACCAGAGCCAGAGCCAGGGCCAGAACCACACCAATCAGCGGCTGTACCGAGGCGTCGTGACGGCCAGTTCGCTCGCCCTGCGCAGCGCGCCGAACCGTGGCGGACAGATCATCCGATGGGCCGAGCGGGGGGAGGTCGTCTCCATTTTCTGCAAGACCAACGGCCAGAACGTCCAGGGCAACCGCCAGTGGTACCTGCTCACCGACGGCACCTGGGCCTGGGGTTCGGCCCGGTACATCCGGGACCTCGGGACCTCGCCACGCTGGTGCTGACACCCCGCGGAAACAGCGCAGACAACACGTGATATTTGGGTAAGTTCCGGACATGACCAAGGCCGGAACCACCGTGGCCCCACCCGCGGACACACCCGCTTCCGCGGTACGCCTGCCCCGGCGCCGCGGCATCGAACTGGCCCTCATCGTCCTCGCCGTCCTGCTCTGCGTGTACGGCTACTGCGCTGTCGGCCTCGCCCGGCACGGCACCGTCCCGCCCGGCGCCGCAGGTTACGGCGCCGGGCTCGGCGTGCTCGCGCTCCTCGCGCATCTCGCCGTACGACTGCGGGCGCCGGACGCCGATCCGCTGCTGCTGCCCATCGGGGTGCTGCTCAACGGCCTGGGCCTGGTGCTGATCTACCGGCTCGACCTGGAGACGCCCGGCGACCGCGCGGCCCCCACCCAGCTGGTGTGGTCCACGGTGGGGGTGGCCCTGTTCATCGTGGTCGTGCTGGCGCTGCGCGACCACCGGGTGCTCCAGCGGTACGCGTACGTCTGTGTGGCCGCCGCGCTGGTCCTGCTGACCCTGCCGATCCTGTTCCCCTCGGTGAACGGGGCCCGCATCTGGATCCGGGTCGCCGGATTCTCCATCCAGCCGGGCGAGTTCGCGAAGGTGCTGCTCGCGGTGTTCTTCGCCGCCTACCTGGCCGCCAACCGCAACGCGCTGGCCTTCGCCGGGCGCCGGTTCTGGAAGCTCCAGCTGCCCACCGGGCGGGTCCTCGGGCCCGTGCTCGCGATCTGGCTGATCAGCGTGGGCGTGCTGGTCCTCGAACGGGACCTCGGGACCTCGCTGTTGTTCTTCGGACTGTTCGTGGTGCTCCTGTACGTGGCGACCGGGCTCACCGGCTGGATCGCGCTGGGACTGCTGATGGCCGCCGTCGGCGCCTTCGCCGTGGGCTGGCTCGAGCCGCATGTGCACACCAGGGTGGAGGACTGGCTGCACCCGTTCGCGTCGATCGAGGCGGGCCTGGGCCCGAACCAGCTCGCCCAGTCCCTGTTCTCGTTCGCGGCGGGCGGGGTCCTCGGCACCGGGCTCGGGCTCGGGCACTCCGTCCTGATCGGTTTCGCCGCGAAGTCCGACTTCATCCTGGCGACGGCCGGCGAGGAGCTGGGCCTGGCCGGGCTGTCCGCGATCTTCCTGCTGTACGGCCTGCTCGTGGAGCGCGGCTACCGCGCCGGGCTGTCCCTGCGCGACCCGTTCGGGCGGCTCCTTGCGACCGGGCTCGCCTCGATCGTGGCGCTCCAGGTGTTCGTCATCGCGGGCGGGGTGGGCGGACTGATCCCGCTCACCGGCATGGCGATGCCGTTCCTGGCGCAGGGCGGCTCGTCGGTCGTCACCAACTGGGCGATCGTCGCGCTGCTGATCCGGGTGAGCGACTCGGCGCGCCGCCAGTTCGACGGGACGGAGGCCCCATGAGCACGCACGGTCCCGGCATGGCCCGCTACATCCGGCACGCGGCCTGTTTCTGCGCCCTGCTGCTGGTGGCGCTCCTCGTCAACGCCACCCGCGTCCAGGTCTTCGAGGCGGCCGCCCACGACGAGAACCCGGCCAACCGCCGTGAGGTCATCGCCCGTTACGGTCTGCGGCGCGGCGACATCCTGGTCGACGGGCGGCCGGTCACCGGATCCCGGGACACCGGGGAGCAGCTGCGCTACGAACGGACGTACGCCGACGGGCCGTTGTTCGCCCCGGTGACCGGCTTCGCCTCGCAGGAGTACGGCACGACCCTGCTCGAGCACACCGAGGACGGGGTCCTGTCCGGCTCGGACCCGCTGCTGACGCCGTTCGCGCTGTGGAACGACTTCACCAGGCGGCGCAACCCGGGCGGGGACGTCGTCACCACGATCGACGGGGCCGCGCAGCAGGCGGCCTTCCGCGGGCTCGCCGGGCGCAAGGGCGCGGTGGCGGCCGTGGAGCCGGCGACGGGGCGGATCCTGGCGCTGGTGTCCTCGCCGTCGTACGACCCGGGGGCGCTGTCGGGCAACGACCCGGGGGTGGGCCGGTCCTGGGCCCGGCTCAACGCGGACCGGGAGAAGCCGATGCTCAACCGGGCGGTACGGCAGACCTATCCGCCCGGTTCGACGTTCAAGGTGGTCACCGCGGCCGCGGCCCTCGATGCGGGGGTCGTGACGGACCTGGACGCGCCGACGGACTCGCCCGCGCCGTACCGCCTGCCCGGCACCCGGACCTCGCTGACCAACGAGTCGGACGGCTGCGAGGACCTCTCTCTGCGGGAGGCGTTCCGGTGGTCGTGCAACACGGTGTTCGCCAAGCTCGGGGTGGACGTGGGGGTCGGGGACATGACGGCCACCGCACACGCCTTCGGCTTCAACGACTACGCGCTGCGGATCCCGTTCTCCGTGGCCCGGTCCACCTTCGACCCGACCGTCGACAAGGCGCAGCTGGCGCTGTCCTCGATCGGTCAGTACAACACCCGGGCGACCCCGCTCCAGATGGCGATGGTCTCGGCTGCGGTCGCCAACGGCGGTCAGCTGCGCACGCCGTACCTGGTGGAGCGGACCACGACGAGCGGCGGCACGACGGTGGCGACGGCGGGCCCGCGGCCGGTGCGGCAGGTGATGTATCCGTCGACGGCAGCGCAACTGAGGGAGCTCATGACGCAGGTGGTCACGGAGGGCACCGGCACCAACGCGGCCATCCCGGGGGCCACCGTCGGCGGCAAGACGGGCACCGCCCAGCACGGCATCGGCAACGCGGGGACGCCGTACGCCTGGTTCGTGTCCTGGGCGCAGGGCGACCGGGACTTGGAGCCCAAGGTGGCGGTGGCGGTGGTGGTGGAGGACGCGGCAGCCGACCGCGGGGAGATCACCGGGGGCGGGGTGGCGGCGCCGATCGCGCGGGCGGTGATGGAGGCGGTGCTCAACTCCAAGGAGTAGAAAGGGGGGCGAAGCGGCGCTCAACTCCGAGGAGTAGATCGGGGGGCGAGGCGGTGCTCCGCTCCAAGGGGTGAGACGGGGATTGAGGCGGCGCGAGACACCGACCTAACGTTCGGTACATGACGCAAACCGCCCCGTACCAACTCGCCCAGGTGAACATCGGCCGGCTCAAAGCCCCGCTGGACTCAGCGCAGTTGAAGGACTTCGTCGACAACCTCGACCCCGTGAACGCCGACGCGGACGCGGCCGACGGGTTCGTCTGGCGGCTGGAGGACGAGACGGGGGACGCGACGGACATCGCCGTGTTCGGTGACGAGTGGCTGATCATCAACATGTCGGTGTGGCGGGACGCCGAGGCGCTGAAGGCGTACATGTACGAGGGCCGGCACCGCGAGATGCTGGCCCGCCGGAGGGAGTTCTTCGAGCGGGTCCAGGAGGCGATGGTGGCCCTGTGGTGGATCCCGACGGGCCACCGCCCCGCGGTCGCGGAAGCGGAGTCCCGCCTGCTGCACCTGCGCACGAACGGGCCCACTCCGTACGCCTTCACGCTGCGGACACTGTTCCCGGCGGGCTCGGACGAGCCGGTCACGGGCACGGTCCCGGAGGAACTGGGCTGCCCCGCGTAGGACTTGGGTGGTCAGCGGATCGGCCGGCGCATCTCGGAGCGGACCTGGGCCGTCAGCGTCGCCAACGCGCTCAGATCGGCCTCGGCCGGGTCCTGGCTCGCCTTGGCGGTGATGACCTCGGTCACCCAGCCGCCCGTGTTGCCATCGGCCCAGCCACAGACCGGAAGGGTCACCTTCATGCGCTCCCCCTTCTGTATGAGGACCTCGCACGTGACGGTGATCCCGTCGGCGCCGGCCGGGTGGAAGTTCTTCGCCGGTACGACGACGCGGGAACCCTCGCCTGCTGCGCCCTTCATCAAGCCCTCCCGCACACTGCTGGGGTACTTGAAGCGCCCGTACATGCCCGAGACCACGAGCGTGCCCTCGCTGTCGTCACCCGCCGTGCCGTACTGCCCGATGACGGTCTTCAGGTCCTTGTAACCCCACTCGCCGTCCGCCGCCTTCTCGATCCCCCTGGCCTCCGCGGAACCGGAGGAGTCCGCGTCGAGTTCGTAGCGGCCGCCCGCCAGCTTCTCGGGAACGGTGAGGGTGTACTCGGCCTTGGGGTATCCGACGCCGCCCGCCAGCTCCAAGGCGCCCACGGCCACGCCCACCACCCCCGTGCCGACGACTCCGCCCACGACACCCAGGACCAACCCGAGACGGCGCCTCTTCGGGGGCGGGGCGACGGGCGGCGCTCCCCAGCCGTTCGGCTGCTGCCGGGGGTACGGATGGCCGTACGGCTGTTGCTGCGGCGGCACCGGCGTCGGGCCGTACGACTGTTCGGACATGCCCGTACGTTACGCCAGGCGAGTGGCTCTTTCCCCGGTCGCCTCCGCCCCCTCCTCGATCGCGTCCGCCACCTCCGCGACCCGCTCGCGCTCCTCCCTCTCGAACCGCTCCGCGTCCAGGCGGTCCGCGATCTCCTCGTCCTGGGTCATGAGGAGGTCGAGGCTGGAGTCGCCCATGTCGAGGACGCCCATGTCCACGTAGGCCTGTTGGAGGCGTTTGCCCCACAGGCCGATGTCCTTGACGCACGGGACGATCCGGGAGAAGAGCAACCGGCGGAACAGGGCCAGGAATTCGGACCGCTCGGCGTACTCCTCGGCCTCGGCGGTGGGGATGCCGAAGTTCTCCAGGACCTCGACCCCGCGCAGCCGGTCGCGCATCAGGTAGCAGCCCTCGATGACGAACTCCTCGCGCTCGCGCAGCTCGGCGTCGGAGAGCTGCCGGTAGTAGTCCCGCAGCGCCATGCGGCCGAAGGCCACGTGCCGGGCCTCGTCCTGCATGACGTAGGCGAGGATCTGCTTCGGCAGCGGCTTGTCGGTGGTGTCGCGGATCATGCCGAAGGCCGCCAGCGCGAGGCCCTCGATGAGGACCTGCATGCCGAGGTACGGCATGTCCCAGCGGGAGTCCCTGAGGGTGTCGCCCAGCAAGGACTGGAGGTTGTCGTTGATCGGGTACAGCATCCCGATCTTCTCGTGCAGGAAACGGCCGTAGATCTCCGCGTGCCGGGCCTCGTCCATGACCTGGGTCGCCGAGTAGAGCTTGGCGTCGAGGTCGGGCACGGACTCGACGATCCGCGCGGCGCACACCATCGCGCCCTGCTCACCGTGCAGGAACTGGCTGAACTGCCAGGAGGCCAGGTGCTTGCGGAGCTCGCCCTTGTCCTTCTCGGTGAACTTCGCCCAGTGCCCGGTGCCGTAGAGGGAGATGGACTCGTCGGGGGTGCCGAGTGGGTCGTGGGGGTCGACCTCCAGGTCCCAGTCGATGCGTTTCTGCCCGTCCCACTGCTTGTCCTTGCCTTTCTGGTAGAGGGCGAGGAGGCGGTCGCGGCCGTCGTCGTACTCCCAGGCGAAGCGGGCGGCGCCCGTCGCCGGTACCTGCCAGTGGGGGTCCCCGGGATCCGTGGTGTACAGGTCGAAAGTCGGCATGTTCCGCAGGCTGCTCCTTCGTAGACGCGGGGTCAACAAGTCGCGCGCGGGGGATTGACGGCCTTGCTGACATCCAGTCTCATAAGTGCCATGACGAGTCTGACAGAAGTCGACGCGCTCGCTGGGCTGCGTGACGCGCTCGGTCTGCTCAAGGACCGGGAGCAGGTGGCCGAGCGGCTGCTCGACTCTTCCGCGAAGCACTCCTTCGACCCGGACGAGGAACTGGACTGGGACGCGCCCTTCGAGGAGGGCAAGTGGTTCTGGCCGCCGGAACTGGTCTCGCTCTACGACACCCCCATGTGGAAGCGGATGAGCGAGGAGCAGCGCATCCTGCTGTCGCAGCACGAGGCCGCGGCGCTCGCCTCGCTCGGCATCTGGTTCGAGATCATCCTCATGCAGCTGCTGTGCCGGCACATCTACGACAAGGCCGCGACGAGCGCCCATGTGCGGTACGCGCTCACCGAGATCGAGGACGAGTGCCGGCACTCGAAGATGTTCGCGCGGCTGATCACCCGGGGCGGGACGCCCTGGTACCCGGTCAGCCGGGGCCATCAGCAGCTGGGCCGGCTGTTCAAGACGATCTCCACGACCCCGGGGTCCTTCACCGCGACGCTGCTCGGCGAGGAGGTCCTGGACTGGATGCAGCGGCTGACCTTCCCGGACGAGCGGGTCCAGCCGCTGGTCAGGGGCGTGACGCGGATTCATGTGGTGGAGGAGGCGCGCCATGTGCGGTACGCCCGCGAGGAGCTGCGGCGCCAGATGCTGACCGCCCCGCGCTGGTCGCAGGAGTTCACCCGGGTCACCTCCGGTGAGTTCGCCCGGGTGTTCTCGGTGGCCTTCGTGAACCCCGAGGTCTACACGAACCTCGGCCTCGACCGACGGGAGGCGCTGGCCCAGGTGAAGGCGAGCGGGCACCGCAAGGAGGTCATGCAGACCGGTGCGAAGAGGCTGACCGACTTCCTGGACGACATCGGCGTGCTGCGGGGAGTCGGGCGACGGCTGTGGAAGTCGTCGGGGTTGCTGGCCTGAGGGTAGGACGGGCGACGGTCTGAGGGCCGGGGGCGCCGGTGCCGCTGCTCAGCGGTGGCCGTCGCCCGCCCGCTCCCCCGACCGGAGTGTCAGGTCGCGTCGGTACCAGGTGCCCTGCTTGCCCCCGAGGTCGGCAGGACCGGCCGGGCCCGCCGCGATGAACCCGGCCTTGGTCAGGACCTTGCGGGACGCGACGTTCTGATGGGCGACGGCCGCCCGCAGGGTGCGCAGACCGTACGCGGCCGGCGCCCGTCGGCACAGGTCCCGTACGGTCGCGGTCGCCACTCCGCGGCCCGTCATGTGCTGGGCGACCCGGTAGCCGAGCTCCGCCGTACCGTCCTCGATGTCGAGCAGGTTGAACCTGCCGAGCACCGAGCCGTCCTCGTCGACGAGCACGTGGAAGGCGCAGACACCGGCCTCCTGCTCGGCCAGCAGGTCCGCGAACCGGTCGGTGAAGCACGCGAAGAAGGCGTCACCCCGGTCGGAGACGGAGGCCGCGAAATACGCGCGATTGGCCAGTTCGAAGGCCAGGACCGCCGGGGCGTGATCGGCACGCAACCGCTTCAGCTCGGGCACGGCCCGACCGTATCCGGCGGGACCGCGCGCCGGCCACCGGGTTTCCCGGCCGTACGCCGAGCACCAGTACTCCGCGCCGCGCCGAACACCGGGTTTCCGGCCCCACGCCGACCACCAAGTCTCCACGCTGCCCGCCGACCACCGCGACCCCCGGACTTCCCGGCCGCGCGACCAGCCACGACGCCCCCGCCGACGCCGGACTACGCTGCATCCATGAGCCCTGCCGCGCCCGCCTATCGCCGTCTGAGTGTCGAGGAGCGGCGCAGTCAGCTGCTGGAGGCCGCCCTCGGCCTGTTCGCGCACCGCGCCCCCGAGGACGTGTCCCTGGACGACGTGGCGGAAGCCGCCGGTGTCTCCCGTCCCCTCGTCTACCGGTACTTCCCCGGCGGCAAGCAGCAGCTCTACGAGGCCGCGCTGAGGTCGGCCGCCGACGAACTGGAGCAGTGTTTCGACGAGCCGCTGGACGGCCCGCTCCTGATCCGCCTGTCCCGCGCCCTCGACCGCTACCTCGCCTTCGTCGACGAGCACGACGCCGGTTTCAGCGCACTGCTCCAGGGTGGCAGCGTCGTGGAGACGTCCCGGACCACCGCCATCGTGGACGGGGTACGACGGGCGGCGGCCGAGCACATCCTCCGTCACCTCGGCGTCAGCGACCCCGGTCTCCGGCTCCGCATGACCGTACGGATGTGGATCACCGCGGTGGAGGCGGCCTCCCTGATCTGGCTCGACGAGGGCAAGCAACCGCCCGTGGCCGAGCTGCGCGACTGGCTGGTCGAGCAGTTCGTGGCCGTGCTGTCCGTGACCGCGAACCGTGACCCGGAGACCGCCGCGCTGGTCACGGCCCTCGCGGCGGATGGCTGACACTGGTGCCGTGAAGAGCGAAGACACCCCCTTCGAGGGCGGCCCCATGGACGGCCGGGTGCTGCCCGTGCTGCTGGGACCGACGGGGCACCCGCCGAAGACGTACCGCATCCCGGTCCCCGACGCGGCCGACGGCCCGCCCACCGTGCTGGTGTACCGCCGGGTGCCCAGAGGGCACAGCAAGCTGGGGATCCAGAAGGGGTGGAAGTACGAGTACGCCCCCGAGGGCGAGGCGGACGGCGGGCTGAAGTGGCCCTGGTCCAAGCCCGGCAAGCCCGGCAAGCCGACCGACACCGACGGGTGACGAGGTTGCGCCGAACCGCCCACACCCGGCGCGCGAAAACCTGAGCACCGACTGATGCTCGCCGTGCGGAACAGAGGGGCTGCTCCGCACGGGAGGTGATGGCGTGTCAGGAAGGCTTCTGCGTCTGGTGTGTACGGCGGCGGTGGTGGCCGGCACCGTCCTCGCACCGCTGCCGGCGGTGGCCGTACCGGGGCCCGAGCCGCGTGAGCGCACCGTGGCCGTACCGGAGCCCGAGCCGCGCGAGCACACCGTGGCCGAGCTGCTGACGGACCTTCAGCGGCTGTACCAGGAGACCGAGAAGGCCACCGAGACCTACAACGCCACCGAGGAGCGGCTGCGGGAGAAGCGCGCCGAGGTGACCCGTCTGGACACCGCTCTCTCCAGGGCCCGGCTCTCCCTCCAGGACAGCCGGGGTGCCGCGGGGCGGCTGGCCCGGCAGCAGTACCAGAGCGTCACCGCCATCTCCCCGTACGTCCGCCTCCTGCTGGCCCGCGACCCCCAGCACGCCCTCGAACAGAACCATGTCATCGGCCGGCTGGCGAAGGAGCGGGCGAAGACGGTGGGCCGCCTCACCGGCACCGAGCACCGAGCCGACGGGCTCGCCCGGGTGGCCCGCAGGGCGCTCGACGACCAGCTCACCCTGGCCGCCCGGCAGAAGACGGAACGGGACGCCGTGCAGAAGAAGCTCACGGAGGTGGAGGACCTCCTCGCGTCCCTCACCGCCGAACAGCTCGCCCGGCTGGCCGAGTTCGAGGAGAAGGGGGTGGCGAAGGCGCAGGAGGAGCTGACGACCTCCGGCGCCCTCGGCCACGGGGAACGCAAGTCGACCAAGAAGGGCGGGAAGGCCCTGGAGTACGCCCGCCGTCAGCTCGGGAAGCCGTACCAGTGGGGCGCGGAGGGTCCGAGGACGTACGACTGCTCGGGGCTGACCTCCCGGGCCTGGGCGCACGCCGGCACCCGGATCCCGCGGACCAGCCAGGAGCAGTGGGCCCGGCTGCCGAGGGTCGAGCTGAAGGACCTGCGTCCGGGGGACCTGGTGATCTACTTCCCCGAGGCCACGCACGTGGCGATGTACCTGGGGAAGGGAAAGGTCATCGAGGCCCCGAGGACGGGCCAGAGGGTGAAGGTGTCCCCCATCGCCTCCCACCCGATCCTCGGAGCCGTGCGTCCGGACGGTGCCGGTCAGGCCCCGGCGACCGAGGCCAGGTAGGCGCCCGCCTTCTCCGGCTCGTAGAAGTACTCCTCGAAGTCCGCCGGGTTGTCGAAGCCGTTGGCGAAACGGTCCGCCACCGGAGGCAGCTGCCCTGCGGCGCCGATGAGGTTCAGGATGTGCTCCGGCGGCGGGGCGAGCATCGCGTTGGTCCACTTGGTGACGTGCCGGGCGGTGTCCCAGTACCGCTCGAACGTCCCCCGCATCCACTCCTCGTCGAACTCCTTCTCGCCCTGCTCCAGGATCGACGCGAGGTAGGAGGCGGCGCACTTGGACGCGGAGTTGGAGCCCTGCCCGGTGATCGGGTCGTTGGCGACGACGACGTCGGCCACGCCCAGGACCAGTCCCCCACCGGGCAGGCGCCCTATCGGGTTGCGCACGGTGGGCGCGTAGCGGCCGGCCAGCGTGGCGCCGGCGTCGGTGAGTTCGACGTTCGTGGCACGCGCGTACTCCCAGGGCAGGAACTTCTCCATGAGTTCCAGGGTCAGGGAGAGGTGCTGCGCCGGGTCCTTCACTCCGTTGAAGACGTCGAGCGGACCGCCCGGGATGCCCTCCCAGAACAGGATGTCGGCGCGCCCGGAGGTGGTGAGCGTCGGCATGACGAACAGCTCGCCCACGCCCGGGACCAGGTTGCAGCGGACCGCCTCGGTGTCCGGGTGCTCGGGCCGCGGACCCAGTCCGTGGACGTAGGAGACGGCGAGGGCGCGCTGCGGCTCGGTGTACGGGGAGCGCTCGGGGTCGCGGGCGAACATCGACACCAGCTCGCCCTTGCCGGCGGAGACCAGCACCAGGTCGTAGGTGCGGGAGAAGTAGTCGAGGTCGCCGACGGCCGCGCCGTGGATGACGAGCTGGCCGCCGCGCTGGGCGAACGTCTCCATCCAGCCGGCCATCTTGACCCGCTGGTCGACCGACTGCGCGTACCCGTCGAGCCTGCCCAGCCAGTCGATCGCGCGCTGCGAGGGGCCCGGGTCGAAGGAGCCGGGGGCCGCCACCGAGACGCCGAGTCCCTCGATCTTCGGGGCCTGGGACTCCCAGAAGTTCAGCTGGAGGTCGCGCTCGTGCTGGAGTGCCGTGTGGAACATGCACTGCGTCGACATGACCCGGCCGGAACGGATCTCGTCCGCCGTCCGGTTGGACATCAGGGTGACCTCGTAGCCGTGCGACTGGAGGCCGAGGGCGAGCTGGAGTCCGGACTGGCCGGCTCCGACGACGAGTATCTTCCGCATGCGGGTGGTGGCTCCTAAAGATGGACTACTCGGGGGTCTCGTCCAGCGCGTGGCCGACGAGGGACAGCAGGGTCTCGATCACCGAGATCCGCCGCCGCGCGTCCATGATCATGACGGGTATGTGCGCGGGGACCGTGAGCGCCTCCCGCACGTCCTGCGGGTCGAACAGCTCGCTGCCGTCGAAGTGGTTGACCGCGACGACGTACGGCAGTCCGCAGCTCTCGAAGTAGTCGAGCGCGGGGAAGGAGTCCTTGAGGCGGCGGGTGTCGGCCAGGACGACCGCGCCGATCGCGCCGCGCACCAGGTCGTCCCACATGAACCAGAACCGCTCCTGGCCGGGGGTGCCGAAGAGGTAGAGGACCAGGTCGTCGTCGAGCGTGATGCGGCCGTAGTCCATGGCCACGGTGGTGGTGACCTTCTCCGGGGTGCCGGTGAGGTCGTCGACCTGCTCGCTGGCCTCGGTCATCAGCGCCTCCGTCTGGAGGGGCTCGATCTCCGAGACGGTGCCGACCAGGGTGGTCTTGCCGACGCCGAAGCCGCCGGCCACGACTATCTTCGTGGCGACGGGCGCCCGGGTGCGGTCCGTCTGCCAGGACTTCAGGTTGTCGTCGGTGTCCTCGAGAGCGAGGTCCCTAAAGGCGACGGAGTCCACTCAGCACCCTTTCCAGCAGAGCGCGGTCGGGACGGCCCGTACCGTGAGCGGTACCGGTGCCGTACACACGGATCTTTCCCTGGTCCGCGAGGTCGCTGAGCAGCACCCGGACCACGCCGAGCGGCATCTTCAGCAGCGCGGAGATCTCGGCCACCGTGCGCATCCGGCGGCACAGTTCGACGATGGCCCGCAGTTCCGGCATGACCGACTTCAGCGAACCGTTGGTCAACTCCCGGCGCTCCTCGGGCGCTTCGAGCGCCGCCACGAAGGTCTCGACCAGGAGGACGTGACCGAAGCGGGTGCGGCCGCCGGTGAGGGAGTACGGCCGTACGCGCGCGGGTTTGCGTTCGCCGCCGCGGACGGGGAGGTCGGGCCGGTTCGTCATCGGGCGCTCCCTGTCCCCTCGTTCTCCAGCGACTGCCGTAGCTCGCTGCGGAGTTCGGGGGTCAGGACGTGTCCGGCGCGGCCGACGAACAGGGCCATGTGGTAGGCCACCACGCTCATGTCGCAGTCCGCCGAGCCGTGCACGCCGAGCAGCGAGCCGTCGCTGATCGACATCACGAACAGGCTGCCGTCGTCCATCGCGATCATGGTGTGCTTCGTGGAGCCGAAGTCCATGAGCTTGGCGGCACCGAGGGTGAGGCTGCCGATGCCGGAGACGATGGTCGCGAGGTCGGCCGACGAGCCACGCGGGCCGGCGGGTTTGCCCTCCCGGGCCTCACGTGCCTCCGCGTTCCGATCGGCGTCGGAGGAGAGCAGGAGCAGGCCGTCGGAGGAGACGACTGCGACCGACTGGACGCCGGGTACCTCCTCCACCAGGTTCGTCAGCAGGAAGTGGAGATTGCGGGCCTCACGACTCAGTCCGAAGGTACTGGGCGCGGTCAACTGCTTGCCTCCTCGACTGTGCCCCCCGTGGCTTCTTCGGATGCGGTGCGGTGTTCTGCGGCCGGCAGCTTGGTCTCGCCGGTTCGTTCCTTGATCTCTGCCTCCACGTCCCGGTGACCGGCCTCCGCCCCCCGGCGGAAGCCGCCCAGCCTGCGGCGGAGTGCCTCGGCGTCCACCGACGCGTTGCGTCGGCGCGGGGCCGGGGCGGTGGGCGTGGTGATCTTGGGCGTGCGCTTGGGGAGACCCTTGTCGGTGAGGGGCTCTTCGTCGGCGCGGTGCTCCTCTTCGGCGCGGGTGTGTTCGGTCTCGATCTCGGCGGCGGGTGCGGGTGCCTGCGGGTCGTGCGGTGCGGCTTCCGGGGTCTCCTGAGCCGGTACCGGTACCAGCAGCTCCATCGTCGTCTCGGCCGGGGACTCCGGCGCCTGTGCGCGTACGGCCTGCTCGGCCGGGGACTCCGGCGCCTGTGCGCGTACGGCCTGCTCGGCCGGGGACTCCGCCTGTGCGCGTACGGCCTGCTCGGCCAGCGCGACCAGGGGGTCGCCCTGGTCGCCGTGGCTGCCCGGGTCGGCCTGCTCGCCCCGGTCGCCTTGTGAACGGCCGCTGAGGACGTTGGAGTTGACCTCCGCGTCCGCGCCCGGCAGGGCGAAGGTGTGGGTGGTGCCGGTCGCCGGGGTGTCGGCAGCCGGTACGGCCGATGCGGGCGCGGCGGAGAGCAGGGGCCCCGGGAGGACGACGACCGCGGCCACGCCTCCCTGCTTCTGCTCGCGCAGCTGCACGCGGACGCCGTGCCGGTGGGCGAGGCGGGCCACGACGTACAGGCCGAGGCCGAGGCCCTCGTCGCCCTCGTCGTACGACTCGTAGGCGGTCTCGGGATCGAATGCGGCGAGGCGGGAGTTGAGGGTGGTCATGCGCTCGGCGGTCATGCCGATGCCCTCGTCCTGGACGGAGAGCATGACCTCGCCGCTCTCCAGGAGCCAGCCGGAGACCTCGACGGGCAGGTCGGGCGGGGAGAACGCGGTGGCGTTCTCCATCAGTTCGGCCAGCAGGTGGGAGAGGTCGTCCGCGGCGAAACCCGCCACATGGGCATGCGGCGGCAGGGCGGCGATGCGGACCCGCTCGTAGCGCTCGATCTCGCTGACCGCGGCCCGGACGACGTCGACCAGCGGGACCGGACCCGCGCTCTGCTGAACGTGTTCCGTGCCGGCCAGGACGAGGAGGTTCTCGCTGTGGCGGCGCATGACCGTGGCGAAGTGGTCGAGCTTGAAGAGGGTCGCGAGGCGCTCGGGGTCCTGCTCGCGCTCCTCCAGGTTCTCGATGACGGCGAGTTGGCGTTCGACGAGGCCGAGGGTGCGCAGCGCGAGGTTGACGAAGGTGGCGCCGATCGTGCCCCGCAGGCGCGTCAGCTGGGCGGCGGACTCGGCGAGTTCGCCCTTGAGCTGCTCGCGGGCGTCGGCCATCCTCTGGCGCTGGCCGACCAGGTGCTTGCGGTCGGCCTCCAGCGTGGTGATCCGCTCGGCGAGGGCGACGGCGTGCGCGTGCAGGGCGTTGACAGAGCGGACGACCTGGGCGAACTCGTCGTTGCGGCCGGTGAAGGAGACCGCTTCCTCGGTGGTCGGGTCCTCGGCCCCGGCGAGCCGCGCGGAGCCCCGGCGCAGCACGGACAGCGGGCGGGTGAGGGTGCGGGCCATGGCGGTGGCGATACCCACGGCGAGCAGCATCAGCGCGCCGAGTATCGCGACACGCAGCTCCAGCGCGGTGACGTCGTCGTCGCGCAGCTGCTCCAGCGCCTTGACCCGGCGGTCGAAGAGGGCCGACTCGGCGCCCCGCATCAGGTCGACGCGGGCGGAGAGGGCGTCGTCGAGCTTGGCGGTGCTGGTCCCGAGCTCGCTGCCGGAGAGGGTGGGCTGGTCGGTGAGGGCCGCGAGGTACTTGTCGGCGGAGTTGACGTCCGGGCCGGTGACCGTGGAGTCGAAGCTGGCCTTGGCGGCCGCGGGGGCGGACTCCTGGAAGTCGGCGAGAGCCGCGTCGGAGCGCAGCCGGGCCTGCTGGGCGGCGGCGCTGAGCGCGTCGCGCTGCTTGGCGTCGGCGGCCGAGGTGACCTTCTTGGTGTCGGTCAGGCCGGTGAGGGGGTTGTAGACGCTCTGGGTCGTCGTCGGCACGCTGAGGGCCGCGAGCAGCAGTCCGCGGGTGGCGGCGGCCTGCTGCACCGCAGAGTCGAGCTCGGCGAGGGCGTAGGCGCCGGAGCCCGCGCGGGGCGGTGTCCTCGCGGCCAGGTCCTCGGCGAGCCGGTGCAGCTCGGTGACGGCGGCCGAGTAGGCGTTGTGCGCCTCCAGGGCGGTGGACTTCCCGGTGAGGGCGGAGTGCCGTACGGCGGCGATGTCGTCGAGGTCGCCGCGCAGCGCCGGGGAGAGGTCGGTGTCGGCGCGCAGTTCCTCGATCTGGCGGTCGACGCGGGCGCTCGACTGCTCGCCGGGCGCCTTGGACTTGGGCCGGCCGGCGGCGATGTAGGGGGTGACCTCGTCGCGTTCGTCGGCGAGCGCGTGGGCGAGGTCGAGCGCGTCCTGGGTCTGCTCGGCGAGCGTCACCAGGTCCTGGGAGTCGTGGAGGTCCCCGGACGCGGTGACCAGGGAGGGGACGCCGGCCCCGGCGATCGCGGCGGCCACGACGGCGACGGCGAGAATCAGCCGGGTGCGGACATGGGTGGGGCGGCCCTTGCCGACGGGGGTCTCGGGGGCGCCGGGCGCGACGGGTGCGCGCTCCGCTTCCGTGCCGGAGGCCGTCTGCTTGCCTGTGCGACGAGGCCGCGTCTTCTGCACCGCTGCTCGCATTCCTGAACTCGTGAAACCCATGGGCCCGGAGTGACGCTCCGTCAACTGGTGTGCACACCGGGGTGCGATTCCCGACCCTCCCAGCGCCGGTGGGCGGTGGGCGAGCATCGCCTGAGCCGCCACCCGAAGGAGTGAACCCCGTCGGGGAGTTGGCGGGCAAGTTCCTGGGACACGCGCGCGTGTCGGGTCCGGTGGGCCGGTTGGACGCCGGGGAGAACCGATGGCAGGATTCGCCACCACGTCGGGCCGGAGTGCGCCAATCCCTCCTAAACCAGGCGCCTGACCTGCGCGTGTGCGTCAATTCCGCGACCGTTGCCGGGCTTTGGCGAAGCTTGTGAAGGGGTCGTGCAGACTGGCCGAATGCGTACGGAACTTGTCACGGAGCCCGGGGATGCCCAGCGGCCCAACGAGGACTTCGCGAGTGTCGCCCTGCCCGCGTCGGGGCGGGGCGGAGTGCTGGTCGTGCTCGACGGGGTGACACCGCCGCGGAGCGGGACCGGGTGTCTGCATTCGGTTCCCTGGTTCACGGCCCGGCTCGGCGGGGCGCTGACCGAACTGGCCGTTTCGCTCAGGGATGTTCCGCTGGTGGAGGTGCTGTCGGGGGCCATCGTGCGCACAGCTCGGTCACATGGTGAAGGTTGTGACCTTTCTCACCCACGCACGCCCCAGGCGACGGTGGCGATCGCACGGTGGTCGCCGTCGGCCGTGGAGTACCTGGTCCTGTCCGACTCGATGCTGCTGGTGGAGTCCCCGGGCGGGGTGGTGACACCGGTGCTGGACGACCGGCTGGCGCGCATCCCGCGCGCCGCGCTGGCCACGGACGCGCTGGTCGACACCCACCTCCGCAACAAGGAGGGCGGCTTCTACACGGCGGCCGCGGATCCCTCGGTGGCGGAGCGCTCGGTGACGGGTTCTCTCCCCCGCGCCGAGGTCCGCGCCCTGGCCGCGCTCACGGACGGCGCGGCCCGCTGGGTGGAGCGCTTCGAGGAAGGCACCTGGACCGACTGCCTCACGTTCGTACGCCGGCACAGCGCGCAGGCCCTGGTGGACCGCGTACGAGAACTGGAACGCGAGGACGCGGAGGCACGCGTGCGCTTGGGCCGGGCCAAGACCCACGACGACGCGACGGTGGTTTACGCGGAGCTGTGAGGGCGGGGGCCTGGGGGCTGATCGGGGGTACGCGCGGCTGCTCGACCGGGTGCGCGGCAGGAGACCCGGCGGGGCACCGCGGGCCGGCTCTCTTCGGCGAGCGGCTCGGCCCCTGACGCCGGACGCCTCGACAGGCGCAGCGGATCACCCGACCGGCCGACGCGGACCGCCTCACCCCGTGCCATCGGCAACCTGACCCGCCGCTCGGGCGAGTCGCAGACGCGGTTACTTCTCCATGCCCCGGTTCAGCTGGTGCAGGAGGCGGGCCAGTTCCGTGACCTCGGCCGGGTTCCAGTGGGCGAGGCGGCCGGCGTAGCGGGCGCGGCGGGCGTCGCGGACGCGGTGCACCCGGGTGCGGCCCTCCTCCGTGAGGTCGACGAGCCAGGCCCGGCCGTCCGCGGGGTCCGGTTCGCGGGCAACCAGGCCCAGTTCCTCCAGGGCGCGCAACTGGCGGGACATCGTGGCCTTGCCGACGCCGATGTACCCGGCCAGTTCCGTGGCGCGCTGACGGCCGCATTCATCCAGACGGATCAGCAGGCCGTACGCCGCCGACTCCAGGTCGGGGTGGACCTCGCGGGCCATCTCCCCCTGGTTGGCCCGGGCGCGCCGCAGCAGGACGGTCAACTCGCGTTCCAGCGCCAGGAATCCGGGCTGGTCCACACCGCTCGGCGGGGCGTCGGCCGCCCCCCGGCCCCCGCCACCCTTTCCGTCTTCGTGCACGTCAGCCCCTGCCTCGGATTTCCCGGTTCTGAAAGTTTGCGCCAAATTGCGCCGTAGCCGCAGCTCCGTAAGTATTTCGCAGGGCTAGACCAACGGCAGCAACCGGTCCCTCTTCCCAGCCGCTCACAGCCGTGCGTAGCTTCTTGACCGGGCGATGTCTGGCATGCCCACGCCACACACCCCGGCCGGGTGTTCCCCCACCGAGCATCACCGAGCCCTTCGGAGGCCCGCCATGCCCGTGCACAGACCCGGATCCCCCCGCCCACGGCGCGCGTTCCTCGCCGGCGCCCTCATAGCCGTATGCGCGCTGGTTCCCATATCCCCGGCGTCGGCCGAGCAGTCGCCCGACGCCACAGCCAGCACCACGACCAACACCCCCGTCATCCCCACCACCCCCGCCCGCGGCACCGCCCGCATGGGCATGGGCGTCGCCGCCCACGACGGGCAGGACGGCCTGCCCACCGGCACCCGTGCCGCCCAGACCGAGGGCGTCGACGTGGCCAGCTACCAGGGCAACGTCTCCTGGACGACGCTGTGGAACAGCGGAGTCCGCTGGTCGTACAACAAGGCCAGCGAGGGGACGTATTACACGAACCCCTACTTCTCCCAGCAGTACACCGGCGCCTACGGCGTCGGCATGATCCGCGGCGCGTACCACTTCGCGACCCCGGACACCACGTCCGGCGCAACGCAGGCGAACTATTTCGTCGACCACGGCGGCGGCTGGTCCGCCGACGGCAGGACCCTGCCCGGCACCCTCGACATCGAGTGGAACCCGTACGGCGACACCTGCTACGGCAAGACCACGAGCGGGATGGTCAGCTGGATCCGCGACTTCCTGAACCAGTACAAGGCCCGCACCGGCCGCAACGCCGTCATCTACACCTCCACCACCTGGTGGTCCCAGTGCACCGGCAACTACGCCGGCTTCTCCGCCAACCCGCTGTGGATCGCCCGGTACGCCTCGACCGCCGGAACGCTGCCGGCGGGGTGGAGCACCTACACGATGTGGCAGTACACGTCCTCCGGGCCGACGGTCGGCGACCACGACAAGTTCAACGGGGCGCCGGACCGCGTACAGGCGCTCGCCAAGGGCTGACGCGCCCTCTCTCCGACACGGCGAAGGCCCGGGCCTCCCTCACGAGAACCCGGGCCTTCACCTCATCCGGAGGCGCCCGTCACGCCGCCACCGGAACCTCCGGCGCCGCCCCGTTCACAGCCGGGGACAACGCCAGCTCCAGGACCTGGCGGACGTCGGTGACGGCGTGGACGTCGAGCTTGTCCAGCACCTCCGCCGGGACGTCGTCCAGGTCGGCCTCGTTGCGCTTGGGGATGATGACGGTGCTCACCCCGGCACGGTGCGCGGCGAGCAGCTTCTGCTTCACCCCGCCGATCGGCAGCACCCGGCCGGTCAGCGAGACCTCGCCGGTCATCGCCACGTCCGTGCGGACCAGGCGGCCGCTGAGCAGCGAGGCCAGTGCCGTCGTCATCGTGACGCCCGCGCTCGGCCCGTCCTTCGGGACCGCGCCCGCCGGGAAGTGGATGTGCACGCCCCGGTCCTTGAGGTCGGCGACGGGCAGCTCCAGCTCGGCGCCGTGCGACCTGAGGAAGCTCAGCGCGATCTGCGCGCTCTCCTTCATCACGTCACCCAGCTGGCCGGTCAGCGTCAGGCCCGCCGCGCCCGTCTCCGGGTCGGCCAGCGACGCCTCCACGTAGAGGACGTCCCCGCCCGCTCCGGTGACCGCGAGTCCGGTCGCCACACCCGGGACCGCCGTACGGCGCTCCGCCGGGTCCTGGGCCGACTCGGGCACGTGGTGCGGCCGGCCGATCAGGGCCCGCAGGTCGTCGGCGCCGATGGTGAACGGCAGCTCCCGCTCGCCCAGTTCGTGCTGCGCCGCGACCTTGCGGAGCAGCCGGGCGATCGAGCGCTCCAGGGTGCGCACGCCCGCCTCGCGGGTGTACTCCCCCGCGAGCTTGCGCAGCGCGCTCTCCTCCAGCGTCACCTCGTCCTGGTCGATGCCCGCTCGCTCCAGCTGGCGCGGGAGCAGGTGGTCGCGGGCGATGACGACCTTCTCGTCCTCGGTGTAGCCGTCGAGCCGGACCAGCTCCATACGGTCGAGCAGGGCCTCGGGGATGGCCTCCAGGACGTTCGCCGTGGCGAGGAACACCACGTCGGACAGGTCGAGTTCGACCTCCAGGTAGTGGTCGCGGAAGGTGTGATTCTGCGCCGGGTCCAGGACCTCGAGGAGGGCCGCAGCGGGGTCGCCGCGGAAGTCGGAGCCCACCTTGTCGATCTCGTCGAGCAGGACGACCGGGTTCATGGAACCGGCCTCCTTGACGGCCCGCACGATCCGGCCGGGCAGCGCGCCGACGTACGTACGGCGGTGGCCGCGGATCTCGGCCTCGTCGCGGACGCCGCCGAGGGCGACGCGGACGAACTTGCGGCCCATGGCGTGCGCGACGGACTCTCCGAGGCTGGTCTTGCCGACACCGGGCGGGCCGACGAGGGCCAGCACGGCACCACCGCGCCGCCCGCCGATGACACCGAGGCCCCGGTCGCTGCGGCGCTTGCGCACCGCCAGGTACTCGGTGATCCGCGCCTTCACGTCCTCCAGGCCCGCGTGCTCGGCGTCCAGGACCGACTTGGCGCCCTGGATGTCGTAGGCGTCCTCGGTCCGCTCGTTCCAGGGGAGTTCGAGGACGGTGTCCAGCCAGGTGCGGATCCAGGAGCCCTCCGGGGACTGGTCGCTGGACCGCTCCAGCTTGTCGACCTCCTTGAGGGCGGCCTCCCGCACCTTCTCGGGCAGGTCGGCGGTCTCTACGCGGGCGCGGTAGTCGTCGGACTCCTCGCCGTCCTGTTCGCCGTTGATCTCGCGCAATTCCTTGCGGACGGCTTCCAGCTGACGGCGGAGCAGGAACTCGCGCTGCTGCTTGTCGACGCCCTCCTGGACGTCCTTCGCGATGGTCTCGGCGACGTCCTGCTCGGCGAGGTGGTCGCGCAGCTGCTGGGTGGCGAGCTTGAGGCGGGCGACCGGGTCGGCGGTCTCCAGCAGCTCGACCTTCTGTTCGGTGGTCAGGAACGGCGAGTAGCCGGAGTTGTCGGCGAGCGCGGACACGTCGTCGATGGCCTGCACCCGGTCCACGACCTGCCAGGCGCTGCGCTTGCGCAGCCAGGCGGTGGCGAGGGCCTTGTACTCCTTGACCAGTTCGGCGACATGACCGGGCAGCGGTTCGGGGACGGTCTGCTCGACCGTGGTCCCCTCGACCCACAGGGCGGCGCCCGGGCCGGTGGTCCCCGCACCGATCTTCACCCTGCCCCGGCCGCGGATGAGGGCGCCCGGGTCGCCGTCGGCCAGCCGGCCGACCTGCTCGACGGTGCCGAGCACACCGGTACTCGCGTAGGTCCCGTCGATCCGTGGCACCAGCAGGACCTTGGGCTTGCCGGGTTCCGAACGGGCGGCGGCCTGGGCGGCCTCCACCGCGGCGCGGACGTCGGCGTCGTTCAGGTCCAGCGGCACCACCATTCCGGGCAGCACGACCTCGTCGTCGAGCGGCAGCACAGGCAGAGTGAGCGGTGTGGACGTCGAAGCCATGATCTCCCCTTCGGCAGTCAAGTTGAGCTATGCCGACTCAATGCACGTGAGCCTTCGAATGTTCCCCACGCGCTTTCCTGTTCGCTGTGGGCGATCACCGCTGTCGGGGCCGGCACCCCGGCCCCTATCGTGACACGGGTAATAGGCAGAATGCTCGAAAGACCATTACAGGGGGTTCGGTGGGCGGGATCGTGCAGGCATGGGTGGACGGCTGGGTCGTGTCCCGCGGGGCCGCCCCGCCGCAGCGTGAGGCCTGGGGGTTCACCGTGGACGTGGGGCAGATCGCGCAGGTCTCGCGGCATGTTTTCGACGCGCTGGGCGACGAGGTGGACGAGGGCGCCGTGCGCAAGGTCGCGGACGCGGTGACGGGCGCCGGGGTGTGGCTGAAGGTGTTCCAGGACCCGGAGACTGTCGGCGCATGGCTGGGCGAGGGCTGGTGGGCGGACCCCGAGCCCGGGTATCTGATGACGGTTCCGCTCGGAGGCGCGCGAGCGGAAGCCGGCGTGCCCGACGGTTACCGCACGCGCGTGTGGTCCGTCGGCGGCGTCACGCGCGTGCTCGTCGCCGCGCCCGACGGCTCCCTCGCCGCTCGCGGCCAGGTGGCCCCGACCGGAGCGAGTGCCGTCTTCGACCAGATCGAGACCGTGACGGCCCATCGGCGGCGGGGGCTGGGCAGCGTCGTCATGCGCACGCTCCAGGCCGCGGCGGCCGGCACGGGTGCGCGGACCGGTGTACTGGCGGGGACGCCCGCGGGCCGGGGGCTGTACGAGTCCCTGGGCTGGCATGTGCAAGCTCCGCTCACCAGTGCGAAGTTCGTCGGACCGAACGCCGGGTGACCGCCCGTCACCGCCCGCCGGAAACTCGCGGGCGGCCCGTGACGGCCTCTGTCATGCTGCGCCGGTGATCGCCCCGCCGTCTCCGGTGGAGCCTGCCGGCCGCACAGCGGACAACACCCGGCCACGGCCGGCTCTTCCCGGCCCGGGAAAGGGCCGCCGCCGGGACGTCCCGGCCCGGGGACCGGCGCCCGCGGCACGACCGACCGAGAGACCGAGAAACCGAGAGAACACGGGGAACGACCGACCATGACCACCGCCTCCACCGCCTCCACCGCCTCCACCGAAGCCGTACAGCCCCTCCTCTCCGCCTACGACGACCAGATGCGCGCCGCTCCCCCGACCCCGCCCGTCGGCGTGACGTACGAGCAGGACGGACCCCTGCTGCGGATCGTCGGCCAGTTCCGTGGGTTCGTGAGCGGGCCGCGCGACCTCGGCGTGACCGGTGCCGCGCTCGACGCACTCATCGTCCGCCAGCGCGACTTCTTCGCGGCGCGCGGTGAGGCGCTGGAGTGGAAGACCCGGACCCACGACACCCCGGCCGACCTCACCGAGCGGCTCCGCGCGGCGGGTTTCGTGCCCGAGGAGCGGGAGACGGTGCTGATCGGCCTGGCCTCCGAGATGGCCGTGGGAGAGCCCGCGCTGCCGGACGGCGTGACCCTGCGCCGGGTCACGGCCGACGCGGACATGCGCCGGATCGCCGCGATGGAGTCCAAGGTGTGGGGCCAGGACTGGAGTTGGCTCGCCGAGGACCTCGTCGGCCGGGTCGCCGCCGCGCCGGACGAGATCGCCGTGTACGTGGCCGAGGCGGACGGCGAGGTGGTGTCCGCCGCGTGGCTGGCGTTCCGCGCGGGCACCGAGTTCGCCAGTCTGTGGGGCGGCTCCACACTCGCCGAGTGGCGGGGCCGGGGCATCTACCGGGCCCTGGTCGCCGTACGCGCGGCTCTCGCCGCCTCCCGCGGGGTCACGTATCTGCACGTGGACGCCTCGGACGACAGCGCCCCGATCCTGCGCCGCCTCGGCTTCCACGCGGTGACCACGACGACGCCGTACGTCTGGACACCGCCGGGCAGTTGAAGCGACCGCGGCTGCCCTCCGGCGTCCACGGCGTCGCCTACGGCGGTCGTGCGGTCCTAGTCGGCCAGGAGCCCATGCCGGGCGCGGTGCCACCGGCGTACCAGCGGCCAGGTCGCGATGCCGGTCAGGAGGGCTATCGGGTGGCCCCAGTCGGTCAACGGGTCGGTGAAGGCGAGCAGGTCGGTCGCCAGCTCCCAGCCGAAGAGGGCGAGCAGCGGCCACCGCAGCCAGGGCCGGAGGAGTCCGGCGAGCGCGCCGAGGCTCGCGGCGACGCCGAAGCTGACGCCGTAGTCGAGCCGGTGCAGCGAGGAGGCGGGGAGGTGACCGGCCAGGACCGCGACACCTACGGGGACCTCCGTCGCGAGGGTCGCGCCGATGTGCCCGAGCAGGAAGACGGCGGCCGTGCGCATCCCGCCGATCCTGCGCTCCAGCGCGGTGAGGACGAACAGCAGGGCGATGGCGTACGGGGAGAGGATGCCGCCCGCGATCCACAGCGCACTGGCCACCAGCACCAGCAACGGCGTCCGCACCAGGTGGGCCACATCGGTGCTGGAGCCCTGGTGCAGGGTGTGCACGAGGGCGGGGCTCAGACGCGCCGAGACGAGCGCGACCGCGACCAGGACGGCGCCGTAGCCGAAGGTGAACGGGGTCCCGGTGGGCGTGGGGAACAGCCGCCGACCGCGCGGGACGCCGAACCGCCTGGTGGGGACGGTCGTTGCCGCTTCCCGTGGCTCGGCGGTGGCCTCCTCCGCCGCACTCCGCTGCCGGGGCATGCCGTCGAGCAGGACGGCGACATCCGGGAGGCGGTCGTCGGGAGGGGACCCGTCGGGAGGAGCTGCGGGGGCGGTCCGTTCCAAGGTGAGCTGCTCCTTCCGGTTCGCCCTCAGCCTTCGCGCCCGACCCGCCCGCTGTCTGTGACCCGCGCCACCCTGGACCTGATTCACAGTGACTTCTCAAGAACCTGTAATTCGTTCGGCCCGCCTCGCCCTCCCTGCCAGGATGGGCCGATGCCCACCTCGTACGACATTCCCGAAGTCCTGGACCGTCGCGAGGGCCCCTACGGGGAGGTCGTCCTGCGGCGCCACGGCGAGTTGCTCCAGATCATCGCCAACGGCTGCTTCCTGATGGACACCTCCGACGGGCGCTCGGAGCGGATCCTCGTCGACGCGGCGCTCGGTGCGCTGGACGACCGCCCGGACCCGCACGTCCTGATCGGCGGTCTGGGCGTGGGCTTCTCGCTCGCACACGCCGCCGCGAATCCGCGGTGGGGCCGGATCACGGTCGTGGAGCGGGAGCCGGCCGTCATCGACTGGCACCGCGCGGGGCCGCTCTCGGCGCTCTCCGCGCGAGCGCTGGCCGATCCGCGGACGAACATTCTGGAAACGGATCTAGTCGGATTCGTCAATGAGACATGCGCCACTTTTGACGCGCTCTGCCTCGACATCGACAACGGTCCCGACTGGACGGTCACGGACGGCAACCACGGCCTCTACGCGCCCGCCGGACTCACAAGCTGCGCAAGGGCGTTGAAGCCGGGCGGGGTACTGGCGGTGTGGTCCGCCAGACCATCAGCGGAATTTGAGGGATCCCTAGCAAATGCCGGGTTCCAGCAGGTACGTACCGAGGAGATCCCCGTTGCCCGGGGCGTACCCGACGTCGTACATCTCGCCGTCCGACCTGGATAGCAAAGGGGTGATGACTCCCCGTACTCTGCTTCCCTACGCCGATCATTCAAGCGTCAATCGCAGTCATGCGCAGACAAGGAATCACCCCACATGGTTCCGGAAAGCACTCCCCAGGGGCGGGCGATGGAGCAGACACACACCTCCCAGAACGGCACGACGGCCACCCAGGGCGCACAGCGCCGAGTCCTGGTCGTCGAGGACGATCCGACGATCGTCGACGCCATCGCGACCCGCCTGCGCGCCGAGGGATTCCTCGTGCAAACGGCGGTCGACGGTCCGTCGGCGGTCGACACGGCCGAGGCCTGGCAGCCCGATCTGCTGATCCTCGACATCATGCTGCCCGGCTTCGACGGTCTGGAGGTCTGCCGACGCGTGCAGGCAGCCCGCCCGGTGCCGGTGATGATGCTCACCGCGCGGGACGACGAGACCGACATGCTGGTCGGACTCGGCGTCGGCGCCGACGACTACATGACCAAGCCCTTCTCGATGCGTGAGCTGGCCGCGCGCGTGCACGTCCTGCTGCGGCGGGTCGAGCGGGCCGCGCTGGCCGCCGCGACCCCCAGAAGCGGCATTCTCCGGCTCGGCGAGCTGGAGATCGACCACGCGCAGCGCCGGGTCCGGGTGCGCAGCGAGGACGTCCACCTCACCCCGACCGAGTTCGACCTGCTGGTGTGCCTCGCGAACACCCCGCGCGCGGTGCTCTCCCGTGAGCAGCTGCTCGCCGAGGTCTGGGACTGGGCGGACGCCTCCGGCACCCGCACGGTCGACAGCCACATCAAGGCACTGCGCCGGAAGATCGGCGCCGAGCGGATCCGCACGGTGCACGGCGTGGGCTACGCCCTGGAGACGCCGACGCCATGAGCGAGGGTCCGGCAGGCCGGAGAGGTCCCAGGGAGGCCTGGGGGGGCGTCAGCCCGTTCTCGATCAAGACGAAGCTGGGCGCGCTGGTCGTCATCGCGGTCCTCATCACCACCGGGCTGATGATGATCGCGATGCGCACGGCGACCGAGCTGCGCTTCATCACGGTCTTCTCGATGATCGCCACCCTGCTCATCACGCAGTTCGTGGCGCATTCGCTCACCGCGCCCCTGGACGACATGAACGCGGTCGCCCGGTCCATCTCGCACGGCGACTACACCCGCCGGGTCCGCGAGAACCGCCGGGACGAGCTGGGCGACCTGGCCCAGACCATCAACCGCATGGCGGACGACCTGGAGGCCCAGGAACGCCAGCGCAAGGAACTTGTGGCAAATGTCTCCCACGAGCTGCGCACCCCCATCGCGGGCCTGCGCGCCGTGCTGGAGAACATCGTCGACGGGGTCACCCAGGCCGACCCCGAGACCATGCGCACGGCCCTCAAGCAGACCGAGCGGCTCGGCCGGCTGGTGGAGACCCTGCTGGACCTGTCCCGCCTGGACAACGGCGTCGTGCCGCTGAAGAAGCGTCGTTTCGAGGTGTGGCCGTATCTCTCGGGCGTGCTGAAGGAAGCCAACATGGTCGCCACCGCGCGCGCGGGCATCGCCTCAGGATCCGGCAGCCACACCCGCAACGACGTGCATCTGCACCTCGACGTGACGCCGCCGGAGCTGACCGCGCACGCCGATCCGGAGCGCATCCACCAGGTGGTCGCCAACCTGATCGACAACGCGGTCAAGCACAGCCCGCCGCACGGCCGGGTGACGGTCAAGGCGCGGCGCGGGGCCCTGCCGGAATCCCTTGAGCTGGAGGTCCTCGACGAGGGCCCGGGCATCCCGCGCTCCGAGTGGCACCGCGTCTTCGAGCGGTTCAACCGCGGTCAGGTGCCGCGGCCGCACGGTCCGGGCAGCGACGGCGGCACCGGGCTCGGGCTGGCGATCGCCCGCTGGGCGGTGGATCTGCACGGCGGCCGGATCGGTGTGGCCGAATCCGAGCGGGGTTGCCGGATTCTTGTCACCCTTCCAGGGCTTCCCTCTCTGCCAAGTTGACGTAAAGTTCGAAGCGGAGCCACAAGATCCATCTCTGTTCCGCGCTGACGGACACGTGTGATCAGGCAGAGGGCCGCGCGGTCGTCGCGCAGGGCCCCGCTCGGCGCTTCCCGAACCGGCCGTCACAGAACGGAACCCCGCTTGTTTCCCGCCATTTCCGGCCCCGAAACCCGCTGTTTCATGTGACTTACACGACGATGGACGGGCCCGGCCTGACCTTCGGGGTCCTGGGGGCGTAGCCTTTATTCCCGCTGTCCATCACCTTGTGAAGCGGAAGAGGGCGGTTGCCGCCGTGTCGCCACAGTCCCCCAGTAACTCGAGCATCTCGACCGACGCAGACCAAGCGGGCAAGAACCCCGCTGCCGCGTTCGGCCCGAACGAGTGGCTCGTCGACGAGATCTATCAGCAGTACCTCCAGGACCCGAATTCGGTAGACCGAGCCTGGTGGGACTTCTTCGCCGACTACAAGCCGGGTGCTGCGGGCGCTCCGGCTCCGGCGGGTACTGCGGCCGCGGGGGCCGCAGGGACCACCTCCCCGGCTCCGGCCGCCGCGGCTCCGGCCCAGGCTCCTGCGCCGGCTGCCCCGGCCGTGCCGGCTCCCGCCGCCGCGAAGCCCGCCGCCGCTCCGGCTCCGGCCCAGGCCGCCGCGCCCGCCGCCCCGGCCCAGGCGGCTCCGGCCGCCAAGCCGGCGGCCGCTCCCGCGAAGCCCGCCGCCGCGAAGCCCGCCGCGCAGGCCTCCTCGCCGGAGGGCCCGGAGCTGATCACGCTGCGCGGTCCCGCCGCCGCGGTCGCGAAGAACATGAACGCCTCCCTGGAGCTGCCCACGGCCACGTCCGTGCGCGCGGTCCCGGTGAAGCTGCTCTTCGACAACCGCATCGTCATCAACAACCACCTCAAGCGCGCCCGGGGCGGGAAGATCTCCTTCACGCACCTGATCGGCTACGCGATGGTGCAGGCCATCAAGGCCATGCCGTCGATGAACTGGCACTACGCGGAGAAGGACGGGAAGCCCACCCTCGTCAAGCCCCCGCACGTCAACTTCGGCCTCGCCATCGACCTGGTGAAGCCCAACGGCGACCGCCAGCTGGTCGTCGCGGGCATCAAGAAGGCCGAGACGCTGAACTTCTTCGAGTTCTGGCAGGCCTACGAGGACATCGTCCGCCGCGCCCGTGACGGCAAGCTGACGATGGACGACTTCTCGGGCGTCACCGTCTCCCTGACCAACCCCGGCGGCCTCGGTACGGTCCACTCCGTGCCGCGTCTGATGCCCGGCCAGTCGGTCATCATGGGCGTCGGCTCCATGGACTACCCGGCGGAGTTCCAGGGCACCTCCCAGGACACCCTGAACAAGCTCGGCATCTCGAAGGTCATGACGCTCACGTCGACCTACGACCACCGGGTCATCCAGGGCGCCGCATCCGGCGAGTTCCTGCGGATCGTCGCGAACCTGCTGCTCGGCGAGAACGGCTTCTTCGACGAGATCTTCGAGGCCCTGCGCATCCCCTACGAGCCGGTCCGCTGGCTCAAGGACATCGACGCCTCGCACGACGACGACGTCACCAAGGCCGCCCGTGTCTTCGAGCTGATCCACTCCTACCGGGTCCGCGGCCACGTCATGGCCGACACCGACCCGCTGGAGTACCGCCAGCGCAAGCACCCCGACCTGGACATCACCGAGCACGGCCTCACCCTGTGGGACCTGGAGCGGGAGTTCGCGGTCGGCGGTTTCGCCGGCAAGTCCCTGATGAAGCTGCGCGACATCCTCGGTGTGCTGCGCGACTCGTACTGCCGGACCACCGGCGTCGAGTTCATGCACATCCAGGACCCGAAGCAGCGCCGGTGGATCCAGGACCGCATCGAGCGCTCCCACACCAAGCCGGAGCGCGAGGAGCAGCTGCGCATCCTGCGCCGGCTGAACGCCGCCGAGGCGTTCGAGACCTTCCTCCAGACGAAGTACGTCGGCCAGAAGCGCTTCTCCCTGGAGGGCGGCGAGTCCGTCATCCCGCTGCTCGACGCGGTCCTCGACTCGGCCGCCGAGTCGCGCCTGGACGAGGTCGTCATCGGCATGGCCCACCGCGGCCGCCTGAACGTCCTGGCGAACATCGTCGGCAAGTCGTACGCGCAGATCTTCCGCGAGTTCGAGGGCAACCTCGACCCGAAGTCGATGCACGGCTCCGGCGACGTGAAGTACCACCTGGGCGCCGAGGGCACCTTCACCGGTCTGGACGGCGAGCAGATCAAGGTCTCGCTGGCCGCGAACCCCTCCCACCTGGAGACGGTCGACCCGGTCATCGAGGGCATCGTCCGCGCCAAGCAGGACATCATCAACAAGGGCGGCACGGACTTCACCGTCCTGCCGGTCGCCCTGCACGGTGACGCGGCCTTCGCGGGCCAGGGCGTGGTGGCCGAGACCCTGAACATGTCGCAGCTGCGGGGCTACCGCACCGGCGGCACGGTCCACATCGTCATCAACAACCAGGTCGGCTTCACGGCGGCGCCGGAGTCCTCGCGCTCGTCGATGTACGCCACCGACGTGGCCCGCATGATCGAGGCCCCGATCTTCCACGTGAACGGCGACGACCCGGAGGCCGTGGTCCGCGTCGCGCGACTGGCCTTCGAGTTCCGCCAGGCGTTCAACAAGGACGTGGTGATCGACCTCATCTGCTACCGCCGCCGCGGTCACAACGAGTCGGACAACCCGGCCTTCACCCAGCCGCTGATGTACGACCTGATCGACAAGAAGCGCTCGGTGCGCAAGCTCTACACCGAGTCCCTCATCGGTCGCGGCGACATCACCCTGGAAGAGGCGGAGCAAGCGCTCCAGGACTACCAGGGCCAGCTGGAGAAGGTCTTCACCGAGGTCCGCGAGGCCGTCACGGCCCAGCCTGCCGCCGGTCCCGTCTCCGACCCGCAGGCCGAGTTCCCGGTCGCCGTGAACACCGCGATCTCCACGGAGACCGTGAAGCGGATCGCCGAGTCCCAGGTCAACATCCCGGACACCTTCCACGTCCACCCGCGTCTGCTGCCGCAGCTCCAGCGGCGCGCGGCGATGGTCGAGGACGGCACCATCGACTGGGGCATGGGCGAGACCCTCGCCGTCGGCTCGCTGCTCCTGGAGGGCACCCCGGTCCGCCTGTCGGGCCAGGACTCCCAGCGCGGCACCTTCGGCCAGCGCCACGCGGTCCTCATCGACCGCGAGACCGGCGAGGAGCACACCCCGCTCCAGTACCTCGCCGAGGAGCAGGCCCGCTACAACGTCTACAACTCCCTGCTCTCCGAGTACGCGGTCATGGGCTTCGAGTACGGCTACTCGCTGGCCCGTCCCGACGCGCTCGTGCTGTGGGAGGCGCAGTTCGGCGACTTCGTCAACGGCGCGCAGACGATCGTCGACGAGTACATCTCGGCGGCGGAGCAGAAGTGGGGCCAGACGAGCGGTGTCACGCTCCTTCTCCCCCACGGCTACGAGGGCCAGGGCCCGGACCACTCCTCGGCCCGTGTCGAGCGGTTCCTCCAGCTCTGCGCCCAGAACAACATGACGGTCGCGATGCCGACCCTGCCGTCGAACTACTTCCACCTCCTGCGGTGGCAGGTGCACAACCCGCACCACAAGCCGCTGGTGGTCTTCACCCCGAAGTCGATGCTGCGTCTGAAGGCCGCCGCGTCGAAGACGGAGGAGTTCACCTCGGGTCAGTTCCGCCCGGTCATCGGCGACGCGACGGTGGACCCGGCCGCGGTCCGCAAGGTCGTCTTCGTGGCGGGCAAGCTGTACTACGACCTCGAGGCCGAGCGTCAGAAGCGCGGCATCACGGACACGGCGATCATCCGCATCGAGCGCCTGTACCCGCTGCCGGGTGCCGAGCTCCAGGCGGAGATCGCCAAGTACCCGAACGCCGAGAAGTACCTGTGGGCCCAGGAGGAGCCGGCGAACCAGGGTGCCTGGCCGTTCATCGCCCTCAACCTGATCGACCACCTGGACCTGGCGGTCGGCGCCGACGTCCCGCACGGCGAGCGCCTGCGCCGCATCTCCCGCCCGCACTCGTCGTCCCCGGCGGTCGGTTCCGCGAAGCGGCACCAGGCGGAGCAGGAGCAGCTGGTGCGTGAGGTGTTCGAGGCGTAACGGCTGAACATCTCTGGTGCAGCGGCCGGGCCGCACTCCTCTCCGGAGGGGTGCGGCCCGGTCGTTTGTGCGCACTTATCCTTGACGGCATGTACTTCACGGACCGTGGCATCGAAGAGCTGGAGAAGCGGCGCGGCGAGGAGGAGGTCACCTTCGAGTGGCTGGCCGAGCAGCTGCGGACCTTCGTCGACCTCAATCCCGACTTCGAGGTGCCGGTGGAACGGCTGGCCACGTGGCTGGCCCGCCTGGACGACGAGGACGACGAGTAAGGGCTGCTGTGGTGTGCGGGGCGCTCCTTCGGGGGCGCCTTTTGCGTTGTCCCGCCGCGTCCACGGCCGCCCCCTCCCCCGAACGAGTGCCTTGACTTTCGGAGCCCACGATATATCGTGAATTGCAGGAGACGCGATATGGCGCGTTGTTACGGGGAGGTCTGCCACCATGTCCGAGTGGTCCGTCACTGAGCCCAGCAAGCTCACCTTCGACGAGCCCGTCCGCGAACTTCACGTACGCATCGTCAACGGAACGGTGAACGTGGTGGGCACGGACGAAGGTTCCGCCCGCCTGGAGGTCTCGGAGATCGAGGGCCCGCCCCTGATCGTCACCCAGGAGGCAGGCACCCTGACCGTGGCGTACGAGGACCTGCCCTGGAAGGGCTTCCTCAAGTGGCTCGACCGCAAGGGCTGGCGGCGCAGCGCGGTCGTCTCCCTCGCGGTGCCGGCCGAGACCCGCGTCGAAGTGGGCGTGGTCAGCGCAGGGGCCGTGGTGTCGGGGGTGCGCGGCCCGTCGGTGGTGAAGGGGGTCAACGGCGACACCACCCTGGTCGGCCTGTCGGGGCCCGTCCGCGCCGACACCGTCTCCGGGAACCTGGAGGCCCAGGCCGTCACCGGTGACCTGCGCTTCAACTCGGTCTCCGGGGACCTCACCGTCGTGGAGGGCTCGGGCTCCTCCGTCCGGGCGGACTCGGTCAGCGGCTCGATGATCGTGGACCTCGACCCGGAGGGCCCCACCGACGTCCGGCTGACCAGCGTCTCGGGCGAGATCGCCATCCGGCTGCCCCAGCCGGCGGACGCGGAGGTGGAGGCCAACACCGCGAGCGGGACGATCTCCAACGCCTTCGACGGCCTGCGGGTGCACGGCCAGTGGGGCGCTCACAAGGTCACCGGCCGCCTGGGCGCCGGCACCGGAAAGCTCCGCGCCACCACCGTCTCCGGCTCCATCGCCCTGCTGCGGCGCCCGGCCCGGGAGGACGAGGAGGAGCCGTGGGACAGTGCCCCGGGGGACAATCCCCCCTCCGGCCAGGACGAGCCCCCCACCCCCACGGACACACCCACTCCCCCGGCCGACGGCACGACCGACAAGAAGGTGCTCTGACATGCCCCCCGTCTTCGCCCACGGCCGCCTCCGCCTCTACCTGCTGAAGCTGCTGGACGAGGCCCCGCGCCACGGCTACGAGGTGATCCGGCTCCTGGAGGAGCGCTTCCAGGGCCTGTACGCCCCCTCGGCGGGCACCGTCTACCCCCGCCTCGCCAAGCTGGAGGCCGAGGGGCTGGTCACCCACACCACCGAGGGCGGCCGCAAGGTGTACGCCATCACGGACGCGGGCCGCGCCGAACTGGCCGACCGCAGTGGTGAACTGGCCGACCTGGAGCTGGAGATCCGCGAGTCGGTCGCCGAGCTCGCCGCGGAGATCCGGGCCGATGTGCGCGGCGCGGCGGGCGACCTGCGGCGCGAGATGCGGGCGGCGGCCACCGAGGCCCGCCGTGGATCCGGCAGCGCCGGCAAGGGCGCCGGCGCCGAGTCCGAGGGCCCCTTCGGCGACTTCACGGAATACGGCGACAAGGAGTCATGGCGGGCCGCGAAGGAGGAGATGCGCCGCGTCAAGCAGGAGTGGAAGGAGCAGGCCCGGCGCGCCAAGGACGAGAGCCGCCGGGCCCGTGAGGAGGCCCAGCGGGCCCGCCGCCAGGCCAAGGAGGCCCAGGACCGGGCGAGGGAGCAGGCCCAGGAGGAGGTGCAGCGCATCGCCCGCCGCGTCCAGGAGCAGGTGCAGGACCACTTCGCGCGCGGCGACTGGCCGACGGGGGTGCGCGAGGGACTGACCGAACTGGCCAAGGAGTTCGGTGAGTTCGGGAAGGACTACGGCAAGGAGTTCGGGAAGGACTTCGGCTTCGGCCGGGGCGGCGCGAGGTCGGAGAAGGCCGAGCGGTTCGAGAAGGCCGAGGGCTCGGCATCCGGCCCGGAGTACTCCCACACCCCCGAGGACTTCCCCGCCGAGTACGAACCGTCCTGGGCCCACGAGGACTCCACCGGCAACCCGGCCCGGGACCTGGACCGCCTGCTCGACCGCTTCCGCGACGACGTCCGGGACGCGGCCCGCGACCACGGCATCACGGCCGACCAGCTCCGCGACGCCCGCCGCCATCTGTCGACGGCGGCGGCGCACATAGGAGCACTGCTGCGGGCCCCGAAGGCGTGACCGGCCGGCCTCCGGCGGTACGACGGCTCCGGACCGTACCGCCGGAGCGGGTGGCCGGAGCAGGCGGCCAGGCGGCCAGGCGCCGGAGCAAGCGGCCAGGCGCCGGATCAGGCGGCCGGGTAGCCGGAGCAGGCGGCCAGGCACCGGAGCAGGCGGCCAGGCACCGGAGCAGGTGGCCGGGTAGCCGGAGCAGGTGACCCTGGCCCTGCTCAGCCGGCCTTCGCCGCGCCCCCGCCGTACAGGACACGCGTCACCGACTCATGGGTCACCCCGTGATCGGCGAGAACCTCACCGGACACCCCCGGCCTGACCGTCAGCGCCAGCAGGATGTGCTCGTCGCCGATGTGCCGGTCCCGCCGGGCCACGGCGATGCGCAGTGCCTTCTCCAGCGTCTCCCTGGCCCCCTTGCCGAAGGGGCGCCGCCGTCCGGGCCACCGCCCCTGCCCGCCGCGCTCGTCCGCCATAGCCCCGGCCCCGTGCGCTTCCTCCACCCGGGCGACGATCTCCAAGACGTCGATACCGAGCCCGGCCAGGGCCTCGGTGTCCGCCTGGGACAGCCCGGCCCGCCGCCGGGCCTGACCGAGCGCCTGCCGTACGGCCTCCCCGCGCTCCGCGAGCCCGAGGGCGGCGAGGGCGAAGGAGGCCCGGCTGCCCTCCCGGTCCAGCAGGGCGAGGAGCAGGTGCTCGGCGTCCACGGACCCGGCCCCCGCCTCCTCGGCGTGCTCGACGGCGCCCGCGACCACGGCCCGGGCGTCCTTGGTGAACCGCTCGAACATCAATGCCTCCCGTACTTCTTGTGCACGGCCTGCCTGCTCACACCGAGTTCGGCGGCGATCTCCTGCCACGACCAGCCCTGATTGCGCGCACTGCGCACCTGCACCGACTCCAGCTGCTCCAGCAGCCTGCGCAGCGCGGCGACGGCACGCAGTCCGACGCGGGGGTCCCGGTCACCGGCCCGTTCGGCGAGATCCGTTGCTTCGGTCATGCTGTCAACCTACATTGACAGCATGACCGACGTCAACCGAAGTTGACAAACGCAGACGGCCGACCCGCAAGGAGCCGACCGCCGACGAAGAACAACGCCCTCAGCTGTTGGTGAGCACGACCTTCCCGAACAGGTCACCGGACGCGATCCGCTCGAATCCCTCACGGGCCCGGTCCATGGGCAGCACCTCGTCGATGACGGGACGCACACCGGTGGCGGCGCAGAAGGCGAGCAGGTCCTCCAGCTCGTCCTTCGTCCCCATCGTCGACCCCACGACCTTGAGCTCCAGGAAGAAGATCCGGGTCAGCTCGGCGTGCGAGGGACGGTCGCCGCTCGTGGCACCGGAGATGACCAGCGTGCCGCCGGGCTTGAGCGACTTCACCGAGTGCGACCAGGTGGCCGCGCCCACGGTCTCGATGACGGCGTCCACCCGCTGCGGCAGCCGCGCCCCGGACTCCAGCGCCTCCACGGCCCCCAGCTCCAGGGCACGCTTCCGCTTGGCCTCGTCCCGACTGGTGGCGAAGACCCGCAGCCCCGCGGCCTTCCCGAGCACGATGGCCGCCGTGGCGACACCACCGCCGGCGCCCTGCACGAGCACGGAGTCACCGGGCCGTACGCCCGCGTTGGTGAAGAGCATCCGGTACGCCGTCAGCCAGGCCGTGGGCAGACAGGCGGCCTCGGCGAAGGACAGCTCCTTCGGCTTGGGCAGCACGTTCCAGGTCGGCACGGCGACCCGCTCGGCGAACGTCCCCTGATAGTGCTCCGTCAGGATGGACCGCGGCTCCTTGGGCCCGACACCGTGCCCGCTCTGCCCGATGACGGAGTGCAGGACGACCTCGTTGCCGTCCTCGTCGATCCCGGCGGCGTCACAGCCGAGGATCATCGGCAGCTTGTCCTCGGCGAGGCCCACGCCGCGCAGGGACCAGAGGTCATGGTGATTCAGGGAAGCGGCCTTCACATCGACGACGCTCCACCCCGAACGGGCTTCGGGGGCCGGGCGCTCCCCCAACTCCAGTCCCGAGAGCGGGTTGTCGCGGTCGATGCGGGCGGCGTAGACAGCGAACATGACCTTGACGATAGGGTCCCCCGGCGACACGGGGAACCGGGACGCGTTGTGACACGTGCCGCAGAGTTGCCCACGGGGGTGCCGGGTTCGGTTGTTCGGCGGCTCGAGGTCCGTCGTGGCTGGTCGCGCAGTTCCCCGCGCCCCCGGGGAGTTGCAGTCACGCGCACCCCAACGGACCGTTTGCCGCCGACAGCGTGAAGGGGACGGGGTGGGGGGTGTCCGCCCGCAGCGGCCGGCGTCCGGAACCGAGAACTGCTCAAGAGACCGAGCCGCCGGACCGAGGACGGACACCCCCAGACAACCACATGACCCAACCGGCCCAACCCCCAGGCAAAGAAATGGCCCCGCCCGAACACCAACGCCCGGACGGAGCCACCTCCCCGCTCAACAGACTCAGCGGCGAGCAACCCCTTCCGCCCGAGCCGCCGCCGCAACCGCCGCGGTGACCGCCGGAGCAACCCGCTCGTCGAACGGCGACGGAATCACATAGTCCGCCGCAAGATCGTCACCGACGACAGACGCCAGCGCCTCCGCCGCCGCGATCTTCATGCCCTCCGTGATCCGGGAGGCCCGCACCTGGAGCGCCCCCGCGAAGATCCCCGGAAACGCCAGCACGTTGTTGATCTGGTTCGGGAAGTCGGACCGCCCGGTCGCGACGACGGCCGCGTACTTGTGCGCGACCTCCGGATGCACCTCGGGGTCGGGGTTGGCCATCGCGAACACGAAGGCCCCCTCCGCCATGGAGGCGACCGCCGATTCCGGTACCGTCCCGCCCGACACCCCGATGAAGACGTCGGCGCCGGCCAGGGCGGACTCCAGCGACCCCGACAGACCGGCCTTGTTCGTGAACCCGGCGAGCTCCCGCTTGACGGACGTGAGGTCGTCCCGGTCCGCGGACACGACACCACGCCGGTCGGCGACCGCGACGTCCCCGATGCCCGCCTCGACGAGCATCTTGGCGATGGCGACACCGGCCGCCCCGGCACCGGAGATCACCGCACGAAGATCCCCGATGGTCCGCCCGCTCAGCCGCGCGGCGTTCCGCAGCGCGGCCAGCGTCACGACGGCCGTGCCGTGCTGGTCGTCGTGGAAGACGGGAATGTCGAGCCGCTCCTGGAGCCGCCGCTCGATCTCGAAGCACCGGGGAGCCGAGATGTCCTCGAGGTTCACGCCGCCGAAGGACGGCGCGAGACGGACCACGGTCTCGATGATCTCGTCGACGTCGGTGCAGGCCAGCGCGAGCGGAACCGCGTCCACCCCGCCGAACTGCTTGAACAGGATCGCCTTGCCCTCCATCACCGGGAGGGAGGCTTCGGGCCCGATGTCACCGAGCCCCAGGACTGCCGTGCCGTCGGTGACGACGGCGACGACGGACGACTTCCACGTGTAGTCGTGGACGAGGTCCGGCTGCTCGGCGATGGCGCTGCACACCTTCGCCACGCCGGGCGTGTACGCGAGGGACAGGTCGTCCTTGTCACGGACCGGCACGGTGGCCTGCACAGCCATCTTGCCGCCGCGGTGCAGCGCGAACGCGGGGTCGAAGGAATCGAGGGGCTCCGCCCCGCCGTCCTGGCCCGTATCGCTGTCGCTGCGAGGATTGACGATCTCCGCTGCCACTTTGTTGTACCCCTTAGGTCTTCATGGTTTGAGGGTTGAGACCGCTCCTGATTGAGGAGCGGGCGGGCACCGCGCACGGCCCTGGTCGTGGACCCATACGGATACGTACGGGCCGCTGCGCGACGGGCGCGCCGCACACGCGCCCTGAGCCCCGGATGAGGGGTGTAAAGAACCTTCTTACCGGACGAACGGCGTCGAGGACGAGTCCAGTACGGCCAAGGTCACACGCCGCGGCGCAAATCGATCATCGATCATCGGAGGGCCGTGACATGGATCATGGATCGGCATCCGGACAAACAGCCGGAGGCCCCTTGACGATCACCGGAGGGCCACTCGGGCGATACCGATCCACCCAGGTACGGGTCGTCCGCCCCGCGAACGGCACCGAAGATCTTCCGGCCGGAATGCGAGATTCCCGTAGATGGTCCGGCCGTGATGTACGGACATGGTCCGGTTCGGGGGTCACCCGTTATCCGATTTTGACATGACCGTCTCCCTGAATGGTCCAGTCCGAATGGCAAGATGCCGTAATCACACGAGGTCGCGACACTCAAAGACGTGTGCTCTCGTCGACCTGAGGAATGAAGGCAGTCTGCCGAACCCGTCGGCGACCGCCCCGCCCCATCGGCAACTCCACCCATCCGCCGGAGGAACCCAAAATGACCGCAAGCACCACCCGTCGTACGACCGCCGCGCGCACCAGGACAGCCGCGGTAGGCGCGATCGCGGTCGCAGGCGCCCTGATCCTCACCGGTTGCGGGGACCAGACCAACAGCGGCTCGGACAGCTCCAGCTCCGCCTCCACGTCCTCCGCCCCGCTGGCGGACAAGCTGCCCAAGGAGATCCGCGACAAGGGCGTCATCAAGGTCGGCTCGGACATCGCGTACGCCCCGGTCGAGTTCAAGGACAGCTCCGGCAAGGTGGTCGGCATCGACCCGGACCTCGCCGACGCCATGGGCAAGCAGCTCGGTGTGAAGTTCCAGTTCGAGAACGGCACCTTCGACACCCTGATCACGGGTCTGCGCTCCGACCGGTACGACATCGCCATGTCGGCGATGACGGACACCAAGGACCGCCAGGAGGGCGTCGACTCCGACACCGGCAAGAAGGTCGGCGAGGGCGTCGACTTCGTGGACTACTTCACGGCCGGTGTCTCGATCTACACCCAGAAGGGCAAGAACACCGACATCAAGACGTGGTCGGACCTGTGCGGCAAGAAGATCGTCGTGCAGCGCGGCACCGTCTCCGAGGACCTCGCCAAGTCCGAGTCGAAGAAGTGCACGGGTGGCAAGAAGATCGCCCTGGAGTCCTTCGACAACGACCAGCAGGCCCAGACCCGCCTGCGCGCCGGCGGCGCGGACGCCGGTTCCTCCGACTTCCCGGTCGCCGCGTACGCCGTGAAGACCTCCGGCGGCGGCAACGACTTCCAGCTCGTCGGCGAGCAGGTCGAGGCGGCCCCGTACGGCATCGCGGTCGCGAAGAAGGACACCCAGCTGCGCGACGCGCTCAAGGCCGCCCTCGACGCCATCATCAAGAACGGCGACTACGACAAGGTCATCAAGAAGTGGGGCGTCGAGGCCGGCGCGGTCACCCAGGCCACCGTCAACGGCGGCAAGTGATCGCGGGCAGAGTCCGCTGAAAGGCAACACCGGTGACTGTTGACATCGACAAGACGGACGGGCCGGCGGACACCCCGCCGCCCCGCCCGGAGGCCATCAAGGCCATCCCGGTCCGTCACTACGGGCGGTACGTCTCCGCCGTGATCGCGCTCGCCGCACTGGGCGCCATCGTCTACGCGTTCTCCCAGGGCAGGATCAACTGGGGCGCGATCCCTGACTACTTCTTCAACGACCGCATCCTCAGCGGCGTCGGCAAGACGCTGCTGCTCACGGTGCTGTGCATGCTCATCGGCATCGTCGGCGGCATCCTGCTGGCGGTGATGCGGCTGTCGAAGAACCCCGTGACCTCGTCCGTCGCCTGGTTCTACATCTGGTTCTTCCGCGGTACCCCGGTCCTGGTCCAGCTCATCGTCTGGTTCAACCTGGGCCTGGTCTTCGAGTACATCAACCTCGGGCCGATCTACAAGGACGAGTGGTCGCAGTTCATGACCCCGTTCCTGACGGCACTGCTGGGTCTCGGCCTCAACGAGGCGGCGTACATGGCGGAGATCTGCCGGGCCGGTCTGCTCTCGGTCGACGAGGGCCAGACCGAGGCGTCGCACGCGCTGGGCATGAGCCACAGCAAGACGCTGCGCCGGATCGTCATCCCGCAGGCGATGCGCGTGATCGTGCCGCCCACGGGCAACGAGGTCATCAACATGCTGAAGACGACCTCGCTGGTGTCCGTGGTCCAGTACTCGGAGCTGCTCCGCGTCGCCCAGGACATCGGGCAGACCTCCGGCGCGCCGGCCGAGATGCTGTTCCTCGCCGCCGCCTGGTACCTGGTGCTGACCTCGGTCTTCAGCGTGGGCCAGTACTACCTGGAGCGGTACTACGCCCGCGGCTCCAGCCGCATGCTCCCCAGCACGCCGTTCCAGAAGATCAGGGCGAACCTGTTGTCCCTGTCGAACCGTTCGTCGGCGGGAGGCACCGCATGACCGCCATGGTGAAGGCCGAGGGCGTCCACAAGTCCTTCGGTCTGGTCGAGGTCCTCAAGGGCATCGACCTGGAAGTGAAGCAGGGCGAGGTCTTCTGCCTGATCGGCCCCTCGGGCTCCGGCAAGTCGACCTTCCTGCGGTGCATCAACCACCTGGAGAAGATCAACGCCGGCAAGCTCTACGTCGACGGGGAGCTGGTCGGCTACCGCCAGAAGGGCGACAAGCTGTACGAGCTCAAGGACAGCGAGGTCGCGCTGAAGCGCCGGGACATCGGCATGGTCTTCCAGCGCTTCAACCTGTTCCCCCACATGACGGCGCTGGAGAACGTCATGGAGGCTCCGGTCCAGGTCAAGGGCGTGAACAAGGGCCAGGCCAGGGACCGTGCAAGGGAGCTCCTGGAGCGGGTCGGACTGGCCGACAAGGCCGGAAACTACCCCTCCCAGCTCTCCGGCGGCCAGCAGCAGCGGGTGGCGATCGCCCGGGCCCTGGCGATGGACCCGAAGCTGATGCTCTTCGACGAGCCGACGTCGGCGCTGGACCCGGAGCTGGTCGGTGACGTCCTCGACGTCATGCGCGACCTCGCCGAGTCCGGTATGACGATGGTCGTCGTCACCCACGAGATGGGCTTCGCCCGCGAGGTCGGCGACAGCCTGGTCTTCATGGACGGCGGCGTGGTCGTCGAGTCCGGCGACCCCCGTGAGGTCCTGACGAACCCTCAGCACGAGCGCACGAGGTCGTTCCTGTCGAAGGTGCTGTAGCGGTACGACGACGAAAGGGGCGGTACGACGGTGTCGTACCGCCCCTTTCGCGTGCCCCTACTTCAGCGCGAGCAGCAGCGTGTCCGACGGTGAGCACCACACCGGCCTGGCCTCGGCGAAGCCACTCTCGCGCAGGACGCGTGCGTGCCACTGGGCCGACGGGGTGTCGCCCTCCGCGTGTTCGCCGTAGATCTCGAAGCGCCTTGCCGTGGGGCCCGCAAGGACGGGGTCGGCGGCGGCGACCTCCCACCAGGCGGCCCAGTCGAGGGCGCCGTCCTGCCGGGCCCGTTCCATGTGCGCGTGGCGCTGCGCGCGTTCGGCCGCGTTGATCCGGGGCGTGGACTCGTCGATCATGTGGTCGGCGTTCATGAAGACGCCGCCGTCGCGGACGAGTTCGGCGACCTGTCCGTAGAGGACCGTGAGGGGTTCGCTGTGCAGCCAGTGCAGGGCCGTGGCGGTCAGGACGGCGTCGTAGGAGTCGTACGGCAGCTCCGCGGCCCAGCCCGGGTCCTTGAGGTCGGCCGTCACGAAGGTGACCCGCCGGTCGCCCGCGAAGGTGCCCTCGGCGATGGCGAGCAGCGCCGGGTCGAGGTCCACGCCGGTGCTGGTGGCCTCCGGGAACCGGGCGAGCAGCCTGGCCGTGATACTTCCTGTGCCGCACGCGAGGTCCAGTACGCGCGGCCGGGGCCCGACGAGAGCCTCGACCATGTCGAGCATCACCCGGAACCGCTCCTCGCGGTCCGGCATGTACCACTCCTGCTGCCGGTCCCAGCTCTCCTGCCAGGACTGCCAGTCGGTTCCGACACCGGTCGTCATCAAAGCCCCTCGTCCCGTCATCGCCGTAATACCCTGGAAGCACGATCAGCTGTTACCCGACCGCATCCCGACGATAGAACGCCTCCGTAAGGACTACAAGTGGAACTGGCCTATTACTCGGACTACGCCGTACGTCTGGTCAACAGCGAGGACCCGGCCCGGGGCAAGGACACCCTGACCTCGGTGGAGGCCGTCCGCGACCTGTTCGGCGGCAACGGCACGGGCGCCCGCCGCGCCACGGACGCCGACGTCACCCGGTTCCGCTCGGTCCGGGCCCGGCTGCGGTCGGTCTTCGAGGCGGCGGACAACGGCGACGAGACGCTCGCGGTGGACCTGCTGAACTCGCTCCTGCTGGAGTTCCCGGTGAGCCCGCAGATCTCCGGTCACGACTTCCGGGACGACGACGGCCGCCCGCTGTGGCACATGCACCTCGCGGACCACCCCTCCAACGCGACCGCGGGCTACGCGGCCATCGCCGCGATGGGCCTGGCCTTCCACCTCACCGAGTACGGCGTGGACCGGCTCGGCCTGTGCGAGGCCGCGCCCTGCCGCAACGCCTACCTCGACACCTCCACCAACCGCTCCCGGCGCTACTGCTCCGACCGCTGCGCCACCCGCGCCAACGTGGCCGCCTACCGGGCCCGCAAGCGCCTGGAGGCCGACCGGTCGGCGAACAGCGGCCGCACCGCGGACACCGCCCAGCGCACGGCGGCCAGCGGCGAGCGCTGACCGGGCCCGAGCGGCCGGTACCTGAGCCGGGCCTTCCCCAGCACGAGGTCCTCCGGTACGACGCCGTAGTCCGTGCTGTCGCCGCCCGCGAACGCGTTGTCGCCGAGCACCCACCAGCCGCCCTCACGGCGCTCCACGGCCCGCTTGACGACGAGCAGGTCCTGCTGGAACGGATGCCGGAGGACCACGATGTCGCCGGTCCCGACCCTGGCCCCCCAGTGCACGACGAGCCGGTCCCCGTGCTGGAGCGTGGGCACCATCGACGGCCCGGTCACCTCGGCCACCCCTAGGAAGGGCAGCAAGGACCTCCCCCGCTCGGTCTCCTGCGACAGCTCCGGCATCCCCGGCACCTCCCCGGTACGTTCATCCACCAGTCTCAGTCTGACCCCGGACTTTTGTCCTAAGCCCATGGGGGCACTCGCGAATTCGGCTCTCCCAGGGAGTAATGTCGCACCTGAGAAGACGATCACGAGGAAGGAATGCTCCATGCTTTCCCGCCTGTTTGCCCCCAAGGTCAAGGTCAGCGCACACTGCGACCTGCCCTGCGGTGTGTACGACCCGGCCCAGGCCCGCATCGAGGCGGAGTCGGTCAAGGCCGTGCAGGAGAAGATGGCCGCCAACGACGACCCGCACTTCCAGGCGCGTGCCACGGTCATCAAGGAGCAGCGCGCCGAGCTCGCGAAGCACCACGTTTCCGTGCTCTGGAGCGACTACTTCAAGCCCCCGCACTTCGAGAAGTACCCGGAGCTGCACCAGCTGGTCAACGACACCCTGAAGGCCCTCTCGGCCGCCAAGGCGTCGACCGACCCGGCCACCGGCCAGAAGGCTCTGGACTACATCGCCCAGATCGACAAGATCTTCTGGGAGACCAAGAAGGCCTGACCCACGGCCTGCTCCGCCTGGTCGGCGATCGGTGCACCATCGCGGATCCGAAGGCGGTCGAAGGGGCCCGGACGGTTCACCGTCCGGGCCCCTTCGCGCTGTTCGGACCACTGGACGCGGCCACAGCTGCGCGGAGGACCCCTCAGTGCTCCCCCGCCTCCAGCAGCCCCGCCGCCGCTCCCACGATCCGCGGGTCCGGGGTGCCGACGACCTCCTCGTCCTTGTCGGAGTAGTCGAAGCGGGCCAGGACGCTGCGCATCGCCTCGACGCGGGCGCGTTTCTTGTCGTTGCTCTTGACCACCGTCCAGGGGGCGAACTGGGTGTCCGTCTCGCGGAACATGGCGACCTTGGCGGCGGTGTAGTCGTCCCAGCGGTCCAGTGAGGCCAGGTCCATGGGGCTGAGCTTCCACTGCCGTACGGGATCGATCTGCCGGATCGTGAAGCGGGTGCGCTGCTCGCCCTGGGAGACCGAGAACCAGAACTTCAGCAGGTCCACGCCGTCGTCCACGAGCATCCGCTCGAACAGCGGGGCCTGCCGCATGAAGCGCCGGTACTCGTCGTCGGTGCAGAAGCCCATGACCCGCTCCACGCCGGCCCGGTTGTACCAGGACCGGTCGAACAGCACGATCTCCCCGGCGGTCGGCAGGTGTTCGACGTACCGCTGGAAGTACCACTGCCCGCGCTCGCGCTCGGTCGGCTTCTCCAGCGCGACCACCCGGGCGCCACGGGGGTTCAGGTGCTCCGTGAAGCGCTTGATGGTGCCGCCCTTGCCGGCCGCGTCCCGTCCCTCGAAGACGATGACGAGCCGGCGTCCGGTCTCCTTGACCCAGGTCTGGAGCTTCAGGAGTTCGATCTGCTGGAGCCGCTTGTGCCAGTCGTACTCCTTGCGCTCCATGCGGTGCTCGTAGGGGTAGTTCTCCCGCCAGGTGTCGATCGGGCTCCCGTCCGGGCGGATGAGCACGGGGTCGTCGGGATCGTTGTAGTCGACCTTCAGGTCGGTCAGCAGAGGCGTCATCCTGGGTCCCCTCTCATCTCGGTGGGTCAGTGGAACTGCGGCACGATCAGATAGATGCCGTACGCCACCACCGCCGCGCAGGCCAGGAAGCAGAGGCCGGCCTGGGCGGCGCCGAGAGTCGACGTGCTTGTGCCATCCTCCCTCGCTCCCTCGAATCGGGCGAGGCCGAGTACCCCGAGGGCGAAGACCACGACCACGGCGACGGTGACGCCGACGCTCACCGCGGTGACCTGGCCGAGTGCGGACCAGTCGATGCTCATGACAGGAACTCCTGGGGAGGCTCAGGCGGCCGTGCGGACACGGGCCGGCGGCTCGGTGCGGAGGGTGACCTCGTGGGTGTCGTTGACGTTGTGCGCGCTCACCGGGTTGCGGCGGGACAGCAGCACGATGCCCCCGGCGACGGCCACGCCGACCAGGGCGACGACGACGGTGCCGAGGTTGCCGCCGTGCTTGACCGCGCTCGCGGAGAGGCCGCCCACCAGCGCGGCGGCGGGCAGGGTGATCAGCCAGGCCAGGACCATCCGGCCGGCCACGCCCCAGCGGACCTCCGCGAGCCGCCGGCCGAGGCCCGCGCCGAGGATGCTGCCGGAGGCGACCTGCGTGGTGGACAGCGCGAAGCCGAGGTGGGCGGAGGTCAGGATGACCGCCGTGGACGCGGTCTCGGCGGCGAAGCCCTGCGGGGACTGGATCTCGGTGAGGCCCTTGCCCATGGTGCGGATGATCCGCCAGCCGCCGAGGTAGGTGCCGAGTCCGATGGCGAGGCCGGCGGAGGCGATGACCCACACCGGCGGACCGGCGTCGGGGCCGAGCGCGCCCGCGGAGATGAGGGTCAGCGTGATGACGCCCATGGTCTTCTGGGCGTCGTTGGTGCCGTGCGCGAGGGAGACGAGGGACGCGGAGGCGATCTGGCCGAGCCGGAAGCCCTTGGTCACCGAGTCCCTGCGGGCGCGGGCGGTCAGCTTGTAGGCGAGGTAGGTGGCGAGCAGGGCGGCGAGACCCGCCACCACGGGGGAGGCCACGGCCGGGAGCAGGATCTTCTCGACGACCTTGTCGAAGTGCACGCCGTGCGCACCCGCACCGACCCAGACCGCGCCGATCAGGCCGCCGAAGAGCGCGTGCGACGAGCTCGACGGGAGTCCGATCAGCCAGGTCAGCAGGTTCCACAGAATCGCTCCGACCAGCCCCGCGAAGATCATCCCGGGCGAGACGAGGGTGTCGTCCACGATGCCGCCGGAGATCGTCTTGGCCACCTCGGTCGACAGGAAGGCGCCCACGATGTTGAGGGCGCCGCTCACCAGGACCGCGGTCCTGGGTTTCAGTGCACCGGTCGCGATGGACGTCGCCATCGCGTTGGCCGTGTCATGGAATCCGTTGGTGAAGTCGAAGGCCAGAGCCGTGACGATGACGACCGCCACGAGGAACGTGATGTGGTCCATGCCCTCATGGGAGCAAGCGCTTCCGTACGGGAGGCGAACGCCAGGCAAAGCCCGTTCCAGGTCCACGCACCCGACCGGTGAGCGTCGTGCGATGCTGGCGTGATGGTGAGCGTCGAGGATCTGGTGCGGCTGCGGCAGGCGCGGGACCGTATGGACCGCGAGTACACCGAGCCGCTGGACGTGCCCGCGCTCGCCCGCACCGCGCTGATGTCCCCCGGACACTTCCAGCGCAGCTTCCGCGCGGAGTTCGGGGAGACGCCGTACGGCTATCTCATGACCCGGCGCATAGAGCGCGCGAAGGCGCTGCTGCGGCGGGGCGACCTGTCGGTCACCGAGGTCTGCATGGCGGTCGGCTGCACCTCCCTCGGTTCCTTCAGCTCGCGGTTCACGGAGCTGGTGGGCGAGACGCCGAGCGCGTACCGGGCCCGCCCGCACGAGGAACTCGCGGACATCCCGCCGTGCGTGGTCCGCCGGCACACCCGGCCCCGAAGGACCTGAACGGTCCGCAGGCGGACCGGCCCTCGGCGGGCCTAACGTGAACCCATGGACATCAAACTCAAGAACTGCTTCATCGCCGTCGACGACCACGACAAGGCGATCGCGTTCTACCGGGACGTCCTGGGCATGGAGGTGCGCAACGACGTCGGGTACGAGGGGATGCGGTGGGTGACGGTCGGCTCGCCCCTCCAGCCGGACGTGGACATCGTCCTGGAGCCCCCGGCGGCTGATCCGGACGCGTCACCCGCGGACAAGGAGGCGATGGCCCGGCTGCTGGCGAAGGGGCTGTTGCGCGGAGTCAACTTCACGACCACGGACTGCGACGCGCTGTTCGCGCGCGTGCGGGAGTCCGGGGCCGAGGTGATCCAGGAGCCGATGGACATGCCGTACGGGGTGCGGGACTGCGCGTTCCGGGACCCGGCGGGGAACATGCTGCGGTTCATGCAGGTGCCGAAGTAAGGCCGCCTACGATCACCGCATGACTACCCGCTGGACTTACGCCTTCGTGGACCGGCCCGTCCCCCGCTTCGCCCAGACCTGTGACTTCTGGGCCGGCGTCACGGGCACCCGTCTCTCCGAGTTCCGGGGCGAGCGGCGGGAGTTCGTGACCCTGCTGCCCGCCGACGGGACCGACGCCTGCGTCAAGATCCAGGCCGTCGCCTCCGGGCCCGGCGGTGCGCACATCGACTTCTGTGTCGACGACGTACGGGAGTTCGCGAGGACGGCAGAGGCGCTCGGCGCGCATGTGGTCGCCGATCAGGGGACGTTGGTGGTACTGCGCTCCCCCGCGGGCCAGTTGTTCTGCGCCGACCCCTGGCGGGGGCAGTCGGCACGCCCGCCGGTGTTCCGGGGCACCCGCCTGGACCAGGTCTGCCTGGACGTCCCGCCGTCCCTCCACGAGGCCGAAGTCGCCTTCTGGACCGCCCTGTTGCCCGACTGGGAGTCCTTTTCCGGCTCGCTCCCCGAGTTCCACGTGCTGAGGCCGCCGGCCGGCTTCCCGGTCCGCATCCTCCTCCAGCGCCTGGAGGAGGAACGCCCCGCCTCCGCCCACCTGGACCTGGCCTGCGCGGACATCGGCGCGACACGGGCCGAACACGAGCGCCTGGGCGCCGAGTTCGTCGCCGCGGGCAGGAGCTGGACGGTGATGAGGGACCCTGCGGGCGGCCTGTACTGCCTGACGGGCCGGGACCCGGAGACGGGCGGGCTGCCTAGCCGGCGGTGACGATCAGGCAGGCGCTCCGGCCCTGCTCGTCGGGGGTGACGTCGGCGCACGCCGACCTCCACCCGGCCGGCAGCGAGGGCGTCGGACTGCTCTGTTCCCAGACGTACGGCCCCGGCGGCTCGGCGGAGTCCTGGAGCCACAGCGTGAGCCCGCCCGCGACGACCACGAGAACCGCCCACACCAGCAGGGCCCAGCGCCATAAGCGACCGCTCACCCCCACGGCTCCACGTCCACGACCGCGGCCACCGGAAGCGGGCCGTAGATGTGCGGGAACTCCTCGGCGCCGGGCTCGGGGGCCTCGTACTTGAGGGGTACGTCGAGGAGGGCGGGGTCGATGACGAGGATCACCAGGTCGGGCACGTCGGCGAAGAACGCGGCGGCCGTGCGCGGCAGCTGCTCACGCGTCGAGCAGTGGATGAACCCCTCCTCCTGGAGGGTGCGGCCGCGTGTGGAGACCTCGTAGCTGCCCTTGGCCTGCGCCTCTTCCCAGAGGGAGCGTTCGGTGAGGTGCACGATGGGCTTCGTTGTGGACATGCCGTCACGGTACGGCCTGAGCCGGGCCGCCCGCGCCTGCAAGTACCTCTGCTCGGGCAGGCTCAGTGTCTTTTCGGCCGCCGACGCGTAGGCGGCCCGCGCCTCCTGGCGGGCACCGGCCCGCTCCAGCAGGTGCCCGCGTACGGCGTCCAGCCGGTGCCCCAACTCGTCGGGCAGCTGGTCCAGTTCGGCGAGCCCCGCCTGCGGCCCGTGGACCATGGCCACCGCGACGGCCCGGTTCAGCCGCTCCACGGGCCCGGGAACCAGCCGCACGAGAACGTCGTAGAGCCCGAGGATCTCCCGCCAGTCGGTCTCCCGCGCCGAGGGCGCCTCGTCGTGCACGGCGGCGATGGCCGCGCGGATCTGGTAGGGCCCGGCGCGGTGGCGGGCCAGCGTCCGGGTGACCAGCGCGACGCCCTCCTCGATCGCCGCCCTGTCCCAGCGGGCGCGGTCCTGTTCGTCGAGGGGGACGAGGTCGCCGTCCGGGCCGGTGCGGGCGTCACGGCGGGCGTCGGTGAGGAGCATCAGCGCGAGCAGGCCCGCGGTCTCGCAGTCGTCGGGGAGGAGCCGGTGGACCGTGCGGGTCAGCCGTATCGCCTCGCCGGCGAGGTCGCGCCGCTGGAGCGCGGGGCCGGAGGTCGCCGTATGGCCCTCGTTGAAGATCAGGTAGAGGGTGTGCAGGACCGCGGGCAGCCGCTCCTCCCACCGGTCGGGACGCCCGAACCGCACGCCCCGCACCTTCTGCTTGGCCCGGCTGACGCGCTGCGCCATCGTCGCCTCGGGGACGAGATGGGCCCGGGCGATCTCCGCCGTGGTCAGACCGCCGACCGCGCGCAGGGTGAGCGCGATCTGCGCGGACGCGGTGAGGTCGGGATGGCAGCACAGGAACAGCAGCGACAGGGTGTCGTCCTCGCGCGGCGCCCGGTCGGCGACTGCCGTGACCCTCAGGTCCAGCGCCGCCGCCCGCTCCTCCCGGGCCCGCCGGGCCTCCTCCGCGCGCAGCGCGTCCGTCAGCCGCCGCGAGGCCACCCTGATGAGCCAGCCGCGCGGATTGTCGGGCACCCCTGCGGCCGGCCACTGTCCGGCCGCGGCCAGCAGCGCCTCCTGTACGGCGTCCTCGGCGGCGTCGAAGCGGCCGTACCGCCGGACCAGCGCGCCGAGGACCTGCGGCGCGTGCAGGCGCAGCAGGTCCTCGACCGCGGTGGTTCCGGGCACGGGTCTCAGATGTCCCCGGCGCCGTCCAGGATGGGCCGGATCACCACCGGGTACTCGGGGGCGCCGACGGGCTGGGGGCACTGGGTGATCCGCTCGGCGATCTCCGTGACCCGCTCCAGGCTCTCGCACTCCAGGACCCAGTAGCCGCACATCAGCTCCTTGGTCTCGCCGTACGGGCCGTCGGTGATCACCGCTTTGCCGTCCGCGTCCCGGCTGACGTGCCGGATCCTCGCGGGCTCGGCGAGACCCTGGGCGTCGAGGAACTCGCCGGTCTCGGAGAGGTCGTTGTTGATGGCGCCCATGAAGGCGTACATCGCCTGGATCTCCTGCTCGCTCCAGACCGGGGACTGCTCGGAGCCCTTGCCGCGCATGGCCTCGTAGTCCGCCTGCGTCGCCTGCACCATCACCAGGTACTTCATGATTCCGCTCCTTCGGCGTCGATCGGCTCGGCCACCCGGACCGGGCGGCTCTCACAGGGGACGTCGGAGCCGGGGACGGATTCTCGACAGGGTTCAGGAAATTTTCTCCGGACCGGATCAGGAAGGGTTTCCGGCGGGCGCGCCGCCGTGCTCCTCGCCGGGGTCGGCGACCTTGTCGGCGCAGGCCGGGCACTCGGGGTTGTGGCAGGGGCCGCCCGTCCACACGGGGACCCATGCGCCGAGGGTCTTGTGACGCCGTACGACGGTCTCGACCGGCTGCCCGCAGACGGGACAGACGCGTTCGTCAGTGCCCATGTCCTCAGGGTAGGGCGAAGGGGGGCGCGGCGCTCTGTGCCGTACGTCGGCGGCGGCAGGCCTACCAGCCCTCAGCCACTGACCCAGGAGTCACTCCTGGACCGTGCCGGCACCCGGACCGCTCCCGCCCTACCGCGAGGCACCCGGTTCGCGCCACATCGGCCACATCAGGGGGCCGTCGGGCAGTTCGAGGGGGTGTTCCACGAGGGCGAACCCGAGACGCTCGTACAGCCCCCGGCTCCGCTCGCTGCTCGCTTCCAGGTAGGCCGGGACCCCCTCCCGGTCGCAGCGCTCCAGCACCGACCCGATGAGCGCGGTCCCGAGCCCCTCCCCCTGCCGCCCCGGGGCCACGCCGATCATCCACAGGTACTCGTGCGCCCGCCCGGCGGGGTGCACCTCGGCCGTGAGCGTGCCGATCAGCTCGATCCGCTCGTTGTCCGGGTCGATCGCCTCCCGCAACGCGGCGAAGCCTTCCTCCTCCTCGGCGCTCTCCGCCGGCACCGGCAGCCACAGCGCACACGCCGCCCCGTCGTCCGTCACATCGATCCGGCCCTCGGCCATCACGATGTCGACGAACGCGGCCATCAGCCGCGGATGCGTGGCACGGCGGTCTTCCGCACCGGGGAAGATCCACCCGCTGACCGGATCGTCCTGGAAGGCCGCGTCCAGCAGCCGCGTGACCGGCTCCCGGTCGTCCGCGTCCGCCGTCCGTATCGCCACACCCATGTCTGCCCGCCCCTTTGGTCTCAACAGCCTCTGCTCGCAGGGTTGTTGAGCCTATCCGGTGAGCAGACGGAAGCGGGCCCCGCACACCGTGGGGATGTGCGGGACCCGTTCGACCGGAGCCTTCCAGGGCCACGCGGGGTCAGGAGCCGCGCGGGCCCGGCCGCTCCGGCGTCCTCAACTGCTGCGCCGGGTCACGAACTCGGCGAGCGACAGCAGCCCGCCCGCCGCCTCCGGATCGGGCACCGCACGGGCCAGCTGCCCCATCGCCCGGGCCATCCGGTCGGCGGCCTGCACCTGTGCCCAGTCCCGGCCCCCGGCCTCCTCGACGGCGAGGACCGTGCGCGCCAGGTCCCGCTCGTCGTACGGCGCCGCGTACAGCTCGGCCAGTTCCGCGGACGCCGCCGTGCCCGAGGTGAGCGCGGCGACCACCGGGAGGGACTTCTTGCGGGCGGCCAGGTCCGCGCCGGCCGGTTTGCCGGTGCGGCTCGGGTCGCCCCATATACCGATCACGTCGTCGATGAGCTGGAAGGCGAGCCCGGCCTCCCGGCCGAACGCGTCCATCGCGTCGACATCCTCGGTGGACGAGCCCGCGTACAGCGCCCCGAGCGCACAGGCACACCCGAGCAGCGCGCCCGTCTTCGCCTCGGCCATGACGAGCACCTGGTCGAGGGTGACCTCGCCGGGGCTCAGCCCCTCCATGGCGGTGTCCTCGTGCTGGCCCTCGCACAACTCGACGACACAGGCCGCGAGGCGGGCCGCGGCGGCACCGGCCGCGGGGTGCGGATCCTCGGCCAGCAGCCGCAGAGCCAGCGCCTGGAGGGCGTCCCCGGCGAGGATCGCGTCCGCGTCGCCGAACACGGTCCAGGCGGTGGGGCGGTGTCTGCGGGTGGTGTCGCGGTCCATCACGTCGTCGTGGAGCAGGGTGAAGTTGTGGACCAGCTCCACCGCCACGGCCGCCGGTACGGCCGCTTCCCGCGCCCGGTCCCCGCCGAGCGCCGCGGCCGCGGTGAGGACCAGGGCGGGCCGTATCGCCTTGCCGGCGTTGCCCGTGGCCGGAGTGCCGTCGGCGTGCAACCAGCCGAAGTGGTAGAGCGCGACCCGGCGCAGGGACCGGGGCAGCGACTCCACCGCGCGGCGCAACGCGGGGTCGACCGCCGCCCGGACCCGCTCAAGGATCACAGCGGCTTCGTGCCCGTCGGTCGGGCCGGGCGTGATCACCCGATCCCCGGGGCGCGCCTCGGCGGGCGCTCCCCTTCTCGCCTCGACCGACACCTCCGCCCGCCCCTCGACCGACGTCCCCGTCCATCCGGAAACCGATGCTCCCGCCCGTCCGGCGGCCGACACCTCCGTCGCCTCGGCGGTCGGCGTCCGCCGCGACTCCGTTCTCTCCGGCGCCCGCGCCTGCGTATCCGTCGTGAACTCCGCCATGGGACCCCTCTCGGTCACTCCGCGGACGGTGGCGCTTCCGCTGCGGGTGGGCGCCTGCCACCGGGGTGTCTCCACCCCGGTGTCCGACCGGGACGTACCCGCGCCCGACGGCGAGGACACGGCTCCCAGGTGCAGGAACGTCACCTCCACCGGCCGATCTCGACGTTCTCCAGCACTCCGAGCGCGTCCGGCACCAGCACGGCCGCCGAGTAGTAGGCCGTCACCAGGTACTTGATGATCGACTGTTCGTTGATGCCCATGAACCGCACCGACAGGCTCGGCTCGATCTCGTCCGGGATGCCCGCCTGCTGGAGGCCGATGACGCCCTGGTCCGCCTCACCGGTACGCATGGCGATGATCGACGTCGTCCGCTCCGGGGTGACCGGGATCTTGTTGCACGGGTAGATCGGCACCCCGCGCCAGGTGGGGATGCGGTTGCCGCCCACGTCGATGGTCTCGGGGACCAGACCGCGCTTGTTCAGCTCACGGCCGATCGCGGAGATCGCGCGCGGGTGGGCCAGCAGCAGCTTGGTGCCCCGCCGGCGGCTGAGCAGTTCGTCGAGGTCGTCGGGGCTCGGCACGCCGTCGTGCGGCTGGAGCCGCTGGTCGTACTCGCAGTTGTTCAGCAGCCCGAACTCACGGTTGTTGACGAGCTCGTGCTCCTGGCGCTCCTTGAGGGCCTCGACGGTCAGCCGGATCTGCTGTTCCGTCTGGTTCATCGGCTGGTTGTAGAGGTCGGCCACGCGCGTGTGGATGCGCAGCACGGTCTGGGCGATGCTCAGCTCGTACTCGCGGGGCCGGGCGTCGTAGTCGACGAAGGTGTGCGGGATGTCGGGCTCGCCGTCGTGGCCCGCCGCGAGGTCGATCTCCTTCTCGCCGTACTTGTTGGTGCGCTGCGAGGGGATCGCCCGCTGTTCCCGCAGGTGCTCGCGCAGGGCGTCGGAGCGCTCTGCCACCTGGTCGACGTCCTGGCGGGGCAGCACCAGAACCGTGCAGGTGGTGGCCGCGCGGGCGGTGTACTCCCAGATGGCGTCCGGGTCCAGGAGCGCCTGGTCGCCGAAGTAGGAGCCGTCGGCGAGGACTCCGAGGACCGCGTCGTCGCCGTAGGGGCCGGTGCCGACCTTCTCCACGCGGCCGTGCGCCAGCAGGTACACCTCCTCGGTCCGGCCGCCGAACGAGGCGATCACCTGGCCCGGGGCGAACTCCCGCTGCTGGCAGCGCTGGGCGAGCTCGGAGAGCACGTCGTCGTCCTCGTAGGACCTGAGCGCCGGCAGTTCGCGCAGCTCGTCGGGGATCACCTCGACCCGGTCGCCGGTCTTCACGAACGTCACCCGGCCGTCACCCACGGCGTAGCTCAGCCGCCGGTTCACCCGGTACGTGCCGCCCTGGACGTTCACCCAGGGCAGCATGCGCAGCAGCCAGCGCGAGCTGATCTCCTGCATCTGGGGTGCGGACTTGGTGGTGGTGGCCAGGTTCCGCGCGGCCGCCGTGCCGAGACTCTGCTGCGGCCGGCCCTGCTCGGTGCGGACCTCTTCGCCTACCGACATAAGGAATTGCCCTCCCGGTACATGCCCGGACGCGATCTGCTCACGGGCATCGATGTGCGGGACCAACCCTTCCTCACGGAGCGTGCCGGTGCTATTACACGAAAGAGCGGGAATGGATCACCGCGAGGCTGGGCATATGCGCGTTTCGTGTCCACTCCCGCCAGGTCAATTCCGTTCGCCGCGGCGGAATATGACTGTCCGAATCAGCTCGCACGCCGTACGAACCAGGAGTCGGATCCCGCCGCCTTCGGTACAAGCACGGGTACGAGCCGACCCGCGTCGGGCGGTCGGCGCGCAGCGCGAAGGAGGGGGCCATGGCCTCACCCATGTCCGCCGCCAGATTCCTGGCCGTCCTGAAGGCGGAGGGCGCGACCGTCGTCGAGGTCGGTGACTGGGAGCACCACAACCGCAACCACGTCGGCGCCTGGGGGCCCGTGCACGGCGTGATGATCCACCACACGGTGACCAGGGGCAGCGCGGCCACGGTGGAGCTGTGCCGCAAGGGCTACACGGACCTGCCGGGCCCCCTCTGCCACGGCGTCATCACCAAGGACGGCCGGGTCCATCTCGTCGGCTACGGCCGCGCCAACCACGCCGGTCTCGGAGACGACGACGTCCTGCGTGCCGTGATCGCGGAGACGGCGCTGCCGCCCGACAACGAGGCCAACACCGACGGCAACCGCCATTTCTACGGCTTCGAGTGCGAGAACCTCGGCGACGGCGAGGACCCCTGGCCGGACGCCCAGCTGAAGGCGATCGAGCGGGTCTCCGCGGCGGTGTGCCGTCACCACGGCTGGACGGAGCGCTCGGTCATCGGCCACCTGGAGTGGCAGCCGGGAAAGGTGGACCCGCGCGGCTTCACGATGTCCTGGCTGCGCGGCCGGATCCGCGAGCGCCTGGAGTGACCCCGCAGGTCACAATGGGGGCGTGACCGTCCTCGACACCCTGCGCCCCCGCCTCCCCTCCCCCGTGCAGGACCTGTCGGACCCCCGCTTCACCCGCCATGGCCTGCGTCTCGTCCTCAAACGGGACGACCTGATCCACCCGGAGATCGTCGGCAACAAGTGGCGCAAACTGGCGCCGAACCTCGCCGCGGCGGCCGGCCGTACCCTCGTCACCTTCGGCGGCGCCTACTCCAACCATCTGCGTGCCACGGCCGCCGCCGGACGCCTCCTCGGCCTGCCCACGGTGGGTGTGGTACGCGGGCAGGAGCTGGCCGACCGGCCCCTGAACCCGTCCTTGGCCCGGTGTGCGGCCGACGGCATGCGCCTGCACTTCGTGGACAGGTCGACGTACCGCGACAAGGCCGACCCGGCCGGCCTCGCGCGCGTGCTGCGCGCGGCGGACGCCGAGGACGCCTACGTCGTCCCCGAGGGCGGCAGCAACGCGCTCGCGGTACGCGGCTGCCGCGCGCTCGGCGAGGAGCTCGCCGGCCGGGCGGACGTGGTCGCGATCGCCTGCGGCACCGGCGGCACCCTGGCGGGCCTGGCGGCGGGTCTCTCCCGGGATCAGCGCGCCCTCGGCATACCGGTCCTCAAGGGCGGCTTCCTGACGGCCGAGACGGAGTCCCTGCAACACCGCGCCTTCGGCGGGCGGCGGGGCGACTGGACGCTGGACGACCGCTTCCACTGCGGCGGTTACGCCCGCACCACCCCGGAACTCGACGCGTTCGCGAACGACTTCGAGCAGCGCCACGGTGTGCCCGTGGAACGTCTTTATGTCGCCAAGTTGCTGTTCGGACTGGTCACCTTGGCGGACGAAGGCGCCTTCGCGCGCGGCACGACCGTCGCGGCCGTCATCACGGGCCGGCCCTTTCCCTGACCGGGGGGGCCGGTCCCGGCCCTATTCCGCCGCCTCCCGGTAGGCCGCCGCCTCCTCCAGGTCCAGCCTGCGCAGCAGTGTGCGGAGCATCTCGTCGTCGATGTAGCGCAGGTCCCGCAGCTTGACGAAGACCGTGCGCTCGGCGCCGATCATCTCGCGGGAGAGGCGGCGGTAGGTGTCGTCGACCGTCTCGCCCGTCAGCGGGTTGGACTGGCCGAGGCGTTCCCAGACGGCGTTGCGGCGGCGTTCCAAAACCGTGCGCAGGCGGTCGGCGAGGGGTGGGGGAAGGGCGTTGCGCTCGTCGCCGAGGAGTTCGTCCAGGCGGGTTTCGGCGGCCCGGGAGGCCTGCGCCTGGGCGTTGGCCTCGGCGAGGGTCTCGGCCTGCCGGTCGCGGCCGGGGAGCTTCAGCATGCGGATCAGCGGGGGCAGGGTGACGCCCTGCACGACCAGGGTGCCGATGACCGTGGTGAAGGTGAGGAAGAGGATCAGGTTGCGGCCCTCGAAGGCCTCGCCGTCGTGCAGGGTCTCCGGGATCGAGAAGGCGATGGCCAGCGAGACCACGCCCCGCATTCCGGCCCAGGCGATGACGAACGGCCCCTTCCAGGTGGGGTTCTCCTCACGTTCGCGGATCCGCGCGGACAGCATGCGGGGCAGGAAGGTCGCCGGATAGACCCACACGAACCTCGACACGACGACCACGAGGAAGACGGCGACCGCGTACCAGGCGGCGCGTCCGCCCTCGTACTCGCCGAGGCCCTTCAGCACGACGGGCAGTTGCAGTCCGATGAGGGCGAACACCGACGACTCCAGGACGAAGGCGACCATTTTCCAGACGGCGTCCTCCTGGAGGCGCGTCGCGAAGTCGACCTCCCACGCGCGGTGTCCGAGGAACAGCGCCACGACGACCACCGCGAGCACCCCGGAGGCGTGGAACGACTCCGCGGACGCGTAGGCGACGAACGGGATCAGCAGGGACAGGGTGTTCTGGAGCAGCGGCTCCTTGAGGTGGGTGCGCAGCCAGTGGATCGGCACCATCAGCACCAGGCCGACCACGACCCCGCCGACCGCGGCGAGCAGGAACTCCCCGATGCCGCCCGCCCAGGACGCGCCCTCGCCGATCGCGGCCGCGAGCGCGACCCGGTAGGCGGTGATCGCGGTCGCGTCGTTCACCAGGGACTCGCCCTGGAGGATCGTGGTGATCCGGGAGGGCAGCCCCACCCGCCGCGCGACCGCCGTGGCGGCGACCGCGTCCGGCGGAGCCACCACCGCGCCCAGCACGAGCGCCCCGGTCAGCGACAGCCCCGGCACGATCCGGTACGCCGCCCAGCCGACGACGAGGGTCGCGAAGAGCACGTATCCCACCGACAGCAGCGCCACGGGCCGCAGTTGCGCCCGCAGGTCGAGATAGGAGCTGTCGGTGGCCGCGGTGTGCAGCAGCGGCGGCAGGATGATGGGCAGGACCACGTCCGGGTCCAGCGTGTACTCCGGCACCCCGGGCACGTAGGAGATCACGAGCCCGGCGGCGACCAGCAGCAGCGGCGCCGGCACCGGGGTGCGCCGGGCCGCCGCGGCGACCGCCGCGCTCCCCGCCACCAGCAACAGCAGTGGCATCACGTCCATGACCCTCGCCCGCCCTCGTTCATCGTCGTACGCCCCACCCTCGTTTTTCCGCGCCGCCATCCGCGCGGCCGTCGTAACCTGGCAATCATGAAACAGTGCACGCACGCCGACGCGCTGCCGCACCCGGAACCCGAGCCTCTCAGCGAGACGTGTCCGGAGTGCCTGAGGGACGGCACCCACCCGGTACAGCTGCGCCTGTGCCTCGACTGCGGTCATGTCGGCTGCTGCGACTCCTCGCCGGGACAGCACGCGACGAAGCACCACAAGGACACCGAGCACCCGATCATGCGCACGCACGAACCCGGGGAGAACTGGCGTTGGTGCTTCGTGGACCACGTCCTTGTGTGACCCTGGACCTGCGGGTTCCAGGACGGTTCGACCGTCTGACGTCTGGGTACGTCAACCCGGCGCGCGTTCTTCCCAATTGGAGCCGCAAACCCCCTAGACACGGAGCGTGTCCACAGGTTTACTGTGAGTGACGGCATGGGGTTGGGGTCCCGGGACAGAAAAGCCGAGAGCGCGGTAGCGTCACCGCTGAACCACACTTCGCGTTACTCCGGGGGGCGACCCTCGGCCCCCGAAAAGCTTGTACCACCTTGGAGGTGAGGGTGTCCCAGATCGCAGGCGAGCCCGCGACCCAGGACTTCGTGGAAGTCCGGCTGCCGGCCGCGGGTGCCTACCTGTCGGTGCTGCGGACGGCCACGGCCGGCCTCGCAGCCCGTTTGGACTTCACCCTCGACGAGATCGAGGACCTGCGCATCGCGGTGGACGAGGCCTGCGCGATCCTGCTCCAGCAGGCCGTGCCCGGCTCGGTGCTCAGCTGTGTCTTCCGCCTCGTCGACGACTCGCTGGAGGTCACCGTCTCGGCCCCGACCACGGACGGGCACGCACCCTCGCGCGACACCTTCGCCTGGACCGTCCTGTCGGCCCTCGCGGGCAAGGTCTCGTCGGCCGTGGACGAGGACAGGACCGTGTCGATCAGCCTCTACAAACAGCGCGGCGCGGGACCCGGGCCGGCGTGAGGAACGGGGACGGGCCGGTGCGGGACGAAGAGCGCGGCACACGGGAGCTGCCGGCCGAGGGCGGGCTCCGCCCTGACCGCCCGAGCGGCACCGACCGCCTGGGCGACGACGGCCCCGGCGGTTCCCGGCACATGGTGGACGGCATCGACGGCATCCCCGAGCAGGCCCGGCCGCACCCCGAGGAGAGCGTCGGTGAGAGCACGGCGACCGGCCTCCTGGACGACGGGCAGGGTGATCGGGAAGCTGCCGTGCAGGACACGCCTCCGGCAGGGCCGGCCGGGGTCTTCCCGGCGCGGACGGAGGCGAGGGCTCGTGGAAGGGCGACGGGCGGGACGATGAGCGAACACGAGCGAAACGCAGAGGACGGCGCGGCGGGCGCGAACAACACGCCGGTCCCGCACCATGATCCACAGGACCGCAGCGGGGCACGCGCGCTGTTCGTCGAGCTGCGCACGCTGAAGGACGGCAGCCCGGAGTACGCGGAGCTGCGCAACCGGCTGGTCCGGATGCACCTGCCGCTCGTCGAGCACCTCGCGCGCCGCTTCCGCAACCGCGGCGAGCCGCTGGACGACCTCACCCAGGTCGCCACCATCGGTCTGATCAAGTCCGTCGACCGCTTCGACCCGGAGCGCGGAGTCGAGTTCTCGACGTACGCGACGCCCACGGTCGTCGGCGAGATCAAGCGCCACTTCCGCGACAAGGGCTGGGCGGTCCGCGTGCCGCGCCGCCTCCAGGAGCTGCGGCTGTCGCTCACGACGGCCACGGCAGAGCTCTCCCAGCAGCACGGCCGCTCCCCCACGGTCCACGAGCTGGCCGAGAAGCTGGCCATCTCGGAGGAGGAGGTCCTGGAGGGCCTGGAGTCCGCCAACGCGTACTCCACGCTGTCCCTGGACGTCCCCGACACCGACGACGAGTCGCCCGCGGTGGCGGACACCCTCGGCGCGGAGGACGAGGCCCTGGAGGGCGTCGAGTACCGCGAGTCGCTGAAGCCGCTGCTGGAGGATCTCCCGCCGCGCGAGAAGCGCATCCTGCTCCTGCGTTTCTTCGGCAACATGACCCAGTCGCAGATCGCGCAGGAGGTCGGCATCTCCCAGATGCACGTCTCCCGGCTCCTGGCCCGCACCCTGGCCCAGCTCCGGGAAAAGCTCCTCGTAGAGGAGTAGACCTACAGACCCACAGCCCGGCGAGAGCGGCCGTCCCGCCGCCGGGCTCGGTCCGACCGGTCCCCGGGAACGCCGGGGCCCATCGAGGAGCCGGGACCCCGGGCCGCGCCCCAGCGGTCACCGCACACAGATGTGCCGCGGTCAGCGCCGTGGGGACCGGGCCGCCCAGGACCGCACGCCTCGGCCGGTTCCCGCCTTCCCGGCGACCGGCCACGCTGCGCCAGAGGGCCGGGCACCGCCTCCGCGGCCGGCCACGCTGCGTCAGAGGGCCGGGCACCGCCTCCGCGGCCGCCCCACCCCAGTGCTACGACCGGCCCTCGCCGTCCTGGGTCCGCCCGGGTCCCCTGATTCCCAGTGCCCGGGTGGTCTCGGAGTTGATCAGGAGGATCAGGGCCGCCACCGCGACGACCGCGAGGGCGATGCCTGCCGGGATGGCCACGCTGTCGGCCTGGAGGAGGTTGTAGGCGACGGGCAGGGCCATGATCTGGGTGATGACGGCCGGGCCCCGGCTCCAGCTGCGGCGGGCGAGCAGTCCGCGCGCGGCGAGCAGCGGCAGCAGGGCGAGGACGATCAGCGTGATGCCCCCGGTGACGGCGGACTGCCGGTCGTCCGGGTCACCGACGATGCCCTCCACGAGCAGCCAGCCGCCCCCGACGAGGAGCGCGAGCCCTTCCAGTCCGGCGAGTGCGGCGGCGTACGTCAGTCGCCGCGGGCGCGGACCGGAGATCTCGGCGGTCTCGGCGGTCTCGGCGGGAGAAGGGGTGGCCGGGTTCTGCTTGCTGCTCACCCCTGAAGGGTAGCCCTCGGTCCCGGGAGCCCCCACGGGTGAGGCGCGGGCAACGCACGCCGCTTCTCTCGGGTTGCCCCGCGCCCCCGTGGCAAGGCTCACGGACCGAAGTCTTACGTGATCCCTACCTCGAACTGTGCCCGGTACCACCCAGTAGGTACGCTGCAACCCATGCGTGCACTCCTCGTGGTCAATCCGGCGGCAACCACCACAAGCGCACGTACGCGCGATGTCCTGATCCACGCGCTCGCGAGCGAGATGAAACTGGAAGCGGTCACCACCGAGTACCGCGGCCACGCCCGCGACCTGGGCCGGCAGGCGGCGGAGAGCAAGGACATCGACCTGGTCGTGGCCCTCGGCGGCGACGGCACGGTCAACGAGGTCGTCAACGGCCTCCTGCACGCGGGGCCCGAGCCCGACCGCCTCCCCGGACTCGCCGTGGTCCCCGGCGGCTCCACCAACGTCTTCGCCCGCGCCCTGGGTCTGCCCAACGACGCCGTGGAGTCCACCGGCGCCCTCCTGGACGCCCTGCGCGAGGGCCGCGAGCGCACCGTCGGCCTGGGACTGACCTCGGGCACGCCCGGCACCGAGGACGAGGCCGTGCCGGGACGGTGGTTCACCTTCAACGCGGGCCTCGGGTTCGACGCCGGTGTGGTGGGACGGGTGGAGCAGCAGCGTGAGCGCGGCAGGAAATCCACACACGCTCTCTACGTCCGCCAGGCCTTGCGCCAGTTCTTCGGCGAGGCGCACCGCCGGCACGGGACGATCACACTGGATCGGCCGGACGCGGAGCCGGTGACCGGTCTGGTCCTTTCCATAGTCTCGAACACCTCTCCGTGGACCTTCCTGGGCAATCACCCGATGTACGCGTCACCTAAGGCCTCGTTCGATAAAGGCCTCGACGTACTCGGTCTGAGCCGCATCACGGCGCCCGCGATCACCCGATATGGCACGCAGTTGCTCACTTCGTCCCCCGAACGCGGCCCCCACGGCAAGCACGCGATCTCCCTGCACGACCTGGACCAGTTCACCTTGCATTCGAAGGTGCCTCTGCCCCTCCAGATGGACGGCGACCACCTCGGACTGCGAACGAGCGTGACGTTCACAGGCGTACGCCGTGCACTGCGTGTGATTGTGTGAGCAGAAGGGGCTAAAGTCCTTTCACTCGAACGTTTAGGCCAGGGTCCACCCCATGGAAGTACGGCTGTGACCTAGTCGACACCGAGGAATCAAAAAAAACTTTCCGGAAGGGGTTGTATCCGCCGCTGAGGTTTGCGAGTCTCTACGTGGCGGTCGGGACAGCCCGCAACACCAGCGTCCACAGACCACCGGAACCCCTCTTCAATCAACAGGACCACGCCGGGGAAGACTCGGCGATCGGCCCTTCACTTGTTGAGGGATTCGTGAAAGCGTTCACATTCACAAGCAACTTGCACGTAATACCAAGGAGAGGTAGCAGCCATGGACTGGCGTCACAACGCCGTTTGCCGCGAGGAAGACCCCGAGCTCTTCTTCCCCATCGGCAACACCGGTCCTGCGCTGCTGCAGATCGAGGAAGCCAAGGCCGTCTGCCGTCGCTGCCCCGTTATGGATCAGTGTCTGCAGTGGGCGCTCGAGTCCGGCCAGGACTCCGGCGTCTGGGGTGGTCTCAGCGAGGACGAGCGTCGCGCCATGAAGCGCCGTGCCGCCCGCAACCGGGCCCGTCAGGCCTCCGCCTGACACACCCGCCCCGCAAAACAGCCTGAGCTTGGCGGCGCGTACACCGCGTACGCTTCTCCCGCCCCCGAGCCGCAGCGCGCAGTACCCCCGATGCGCAGCACACGCTGGCAACGAGCATGTGAGCCCCGGACCCCTGAACGGTCCGGGGCTTTTTGCTGTCCGTCACGGGCCCGGAATGCCGCCACGGCAGCAGTCGTACGGCGGTCGAGGTGCGCCGTCGCTACTTGTGCGCCCGCACCGGCACGTCCAGGATCACCCGGGTCCCGCCCTCCGGCGCCGGGACCATGTCGAACGTGCCGCCCAACTCCCCCTCCACCAGGGTCCGTACGATCTGGAGCCCCAGATTTCCGGCGGTGTGCGGGTCGAAGCCCTCGGGCAGGCCGACACCGTCGTCCTGGACGGTGACGAGGAGGCGGGCCTCCTTGGTGGTGCCGCCGCGGACGGCAGAGACCTCGACGGTGCCGGTCTCGCCCTCACGGAAGCCGTGCTCCAGGGCGTTCTGGAGGATCTCGGTCAGGACCATCGAGAGCGGGGTGGCGACCTCGGCGTCCAGGATGCCGAAGCGGCCGCTGCGCCGGCCGGTGACCTTGCCGGGCGAGATCTCCGCGACCATCGCGAGCACCCGGTCGGCGATCTCGTCGAACTCCACACGCTCGTCCAGGTTCTGGGACAGCGTCTCGTGCACGATCGCGATCGAGCCCACGCGGCGGACCGCCTCCTCCAGCGCCTCCCGGCCGCGGTCGGACTCGATGCGCCGGGCCTGGAGCCTGAGCAGGGCCGCGACCGTCTGGAGGTTGTTCTTCACCCGGTGATGGATCTCCCGGATGGTCGCGTCCTTGGTGATCAACTCGCGTTCGCGGCGGCGCAGTTCGGTCACGTCCCGGAGCAGCACCAGTGAACCGATGCGGGTGCCCTTGGGCTTGAGCGGGATGGCCCGGAACTGGATGACCCCGTCATGGGCCTCGATCTCGAACTCGCGCGGTGCCCAGCCGCTGGCGACCTTGGCGAGCGCCTCGTCCACCGGGCCCCGGGTGGGGGCGAGTTCGGCGGTGGTTCGGCCGAGGTGCTGGCCGACCAGGTCGGAGGCGAGGCCCATGCGGTGGTAGGCGGACAGCGCGTTCGGGGAGGCGTACTGGACGATGCCGTCCGCGTCCAGGCGGATCAGACCGTCGCCGACGCGCGGGGCCGCGTCCATGTCCATCTGCTGGTTGGGGAACGGGAAGGAGCCGGCCGCGATCATCTGGGCGAGGTCCGACGCGCTCTGGAGATAGGTCAGTTCGAGCCGGCTCGGGGTACGGACGGTGAGCAGGTTGGTGTTGCGCGCGATGACACCGAGGACGCGCCCCTCCCGTCGTACCGGAATCGACTCGACGCGGACCGGGACCTCCTCGCGCCACTCCGGGTCGCCCTCGCGCACGATCCGGCCCTCGTCCAGCGCGGCGTCCAGCAAGGGTCGGCGGCCGCGGGGGACGAGGTGGCCGACCATGTCGTCCTGGTAGGAGGTGGGGCCGGTGTTGGGGCGCATCTGGGCCACGGAGACATAGCGGGCGCCGTCCCGGGTGGGGACCCACAGGACGAGGTCGGCGAAGGAGAGGTCGGAGAGCAGCTGCCACTCCGAGACCAGCAGATGGAGCCACTCGAGGTCGGAGTCGTCGAGTGCGGTGTGCTGGCGGACCAGTTCGTTCATGGAGGGCACGGGTGCGAGCGTACCTGGCGGTATGTGAGTGACCTAAAAGCGCCGTCGCTGAGGACGCCCGGCCCCGGAAACACCCGCGGGCCGCGGCGCCTGGGAAGGACCCTCAACCTTCCCGGCACCGCAGCCCGGAGCAGTATCGGCCGCGGGGTGTGCGGTCCCGGTCGGCCGAAGGATGAGGACCCGGGGCAGTCAGGGCAGAGAGCTCCGGTTCCTCGATCCCGCCTTCCTGTGCGGGGAAGACGGAAGTCACGGTTCAATTGTGGACTAGACCACTAGGTGTGTCCATGCGTGGGAGCCTGTTTGTTGTTGGCGCTTTCCCCCACGGGAGGCAACTGGTCGGACGCCCTGACATCCACCACGCAGCCTAACGCGTGTGGGTTCATGTGCGGGGCGAGATGGCCGGGCAATTTCCGCGACGGCCGCCAGAAGAGGACCCGCTCGGCCGTCAGCAGCAGACCTACTCGTCGCCAGAAGCGGACCCACTCGTCCGCCAGAAGCAGACCCTCTCGTCCGCCACAAGCAGACCCGCTCAGTGCGTCTCCGTCACCTTCGCCAGGGCGCGCGGTGCGTCCGGGTCCTGGCCGCGGGCGATGGTGACCTCGTAGGCCAGGAGTTGGAGGGGGATGATCTCCAGGACGGGCTGGACCTCCTCGGCGACGTTCTCGGTGGGCAGGACGAAGCCGGCCGAGGCGCGCTCGACCTGACCGCGGGGACCGATCACGACCAGGTCCGCGCCCCGGCCGCGCAACCGGTCGAGGACGGGCTGGAGCGCCTCGCCGCCCTTGCCGTCGGTGACGACCGCGATGACCGGGGAGACGTTGTCGACCATGGCGAGCGGGCCGTGCAGCAGATCGGCGCCCGAGTAGGCGAGGGCGGGGATGTAGCTGGTCTCCATCAGCTTGAGGGCGGCCTCCTTGGCGGTGGGGTAGCCGTAGCCTCGCGAGGTGATCACCATGCGTTCGGCGAAGCGGTAGCGGGCGGCGAGGGCACGGACCTCCTCCTGGCGGGCGAGCAGTCCGGCGGCCAGTTCGGGCAGGACGTGGGCGGGGCCTCCGTCCCCGCCGCGCAGGCCTTCGACGAAGAGATAGAGCGCGAGGAGGGAGGCCGTGTAGGTCTTGGTCGCGGGGAGGGCCTTCTCCGGTCCGGCCATGATGTCGATGTGGTACTCGGAGACCCCGGCCAGCGGGGAGTCGGGGTTGTTGGTGACCGCCAGGGTGATGGCGCCGGCCTCGCGGGCGGCCCGGGTGGAGGCCACCAGGTCCGGGGAGCCGCCGGACTGGCTGACGGTGACGACGAGGACGTCGGTGAGGTCGGGACGGGCGCCGTAGGCGGTGGTCGTCGACATGGAGGTGAGGCCGCAGGGCAGGCCGAGGCGTATTTCGAGGAGGTACTTGGCGTACAGGGCCGCGTTGTCGGAGGTGCCGCGGGCGGTGAGCAGGACGAAGCGGGGGGCGCGGACGGCGATCTCCCGGGCGACCTTGCGGATGGCCGGGGCGCCCTCGTCCAGGATGCGGCGCAGGACCCCGGGCTGTTCGGCCATCTCGCGGGCCATGATCCGGCCGGGGAGTCCGCTGTGCGGGTCGGGTGTGGTGACGGTGCTCATGGCTCCTATTGCACTACCCGTTCCGCTCCCCCGCGAGGAAGGGGATCCGACCTCGGAGTGACGCGGGGGCGGCGGGGCGATGACGCCCGGGGACTCTGGGCCGGGACGCCCGATTCTGTTAGATTGGTCTAAACCACATGGGCTGTGCCGGGTCCGGTCGAGCCCTCCCGGTGCAGAGCGTTTCTCCAGATCAGATCGTTTCCTCAGATCGGCAGGCCCAGCGTGGAAGTTGTCATCGTTCCGGACGCCAAGGCAGGCGGCGAGCTCATCGCCGAGGCCATGGCCCAGCTCCTGCGGCGCAAGCCCCACGCCCTGCTCGGGGTGGCGACCGGCTCGACCCCGCTGCCGATCTACGAAGCGCTGGCCTCGAAGGTGCGGTCCGGTGCCGTGGACGCCTCGCGGGCGCGGATCGCCCAGCTCGACGAGTACGTGGGGCTGCCGGCCGAGCACCCGGAGTCGTACCGCTCGGTGCTGCGCCGGGAGGTCCTGGAGCCGCTCGGGATACCGATGGACGCCTTCATGGGGCCGGACGGGACCGCGGAGGACATCCCCGGGGCCTGCGCGGCGTACGACGCGGCGCTGGCCGAGGCGGGGGGCGTGGACCTCCAGGTGCTGGGGATCGGGACGGACGGGCACATCGGGTTCAACGAGCCGTGTTCCTCGCTGGCCTCGCGGACCCGGATCAAGACGCTCACCGAGCAGACGCGGGTGGACAACGCGCGGTTCTTCGAGGGGGACATCTCGCAGGTGCCGCACCATGTGATCACCCAGGGGATCGGGACGATCCTGGAGGCTCGGCATCTGGTGCTGCTGGCGACGGGTGAGGGCAAGGCGGATGCGGTGGCGGCGACGGTGGAGGGGGCGGTTGCGGCGGTGTGTCCTGCGTCGGCGCTTCAGTTGCATCCGCATGCGACGGTTGTGGTGGACGAGGGGGCGGCGTCCAAGTTGAAGTTTGCTGACTACTTCCGGCACACGTTTGTCAACAAGCCGGACTGGCAGGGGATTTAGGGGACTCGTCTGCGGGGTTCTGTTTGTCGCCGGTGCCGGTTCGTGGTGGCTGGTCGCGCAGTTCCCCGCGCCCCCAAAAAAGACTTAGGTGCCGGTCCCTTTCGAAGGAACCGGCACCTGTCGCGTCGTAAGGCTCAGGAGGCCCCCGCGATGACCTCCGCCGCCGCCCGTCCGCACACCCTTGCCGCGCCGTGGGTCGCGATGTGCAGGGCTCCTCGGGCCGGGGCCTGGGGGAGGCCCATTTCGATGACGACGGTGTCGGGGCGGGTGCGCAGGACCGTGTCCAGGGCTGCTGCCATCCACGGGTGGCGGTGTTCGTCGCGGACCACGGCCACGATGCGGCGGGGGCCGGCCGCGGCCAGGGTCGCGAGGCCCGCGTCCTCGCCGGCGAAGCTGCCCGTCTCCGTGCCGGGGAGGAGGCGGGTGAGTTCGGCGGCCACGCCCCAGGGGGTCTCGTCACCGACGGCGATGTTGGCCACCGGTGTGAAGGCGGCGACATAGGGGGCCGCGGACAGGGGGGTGAAGCCGGCACCGGTGAGGCGCAACGCCCGCCGGGCCGCGCGCAGTCCCACCTCCTCGTCGGCCGTCAGCTGGGGGTCGGCCGCGGCGGCCGCCGTCCAGTGGGCCAGGGTGCGGACCCGTTCCGCCGCCTGGGCCAGGCGCTCCTCGGGGAGTTCGCCCGAGCGGACCGCGGAGACCAGGGCGTCCCGCAGCCGCCGTACCGTCTCGTCGTCGGCGAGGCCGCCGCCCACGCAGATCGCGTCGGCCCCTGCGGCGATGGCGAGCACGCTGCCGCGCTCGATGCCGTAGGTGCCGGCGATGGCCCGCATCTCCATGCCGTCGGTGACGATGAGGCCGGTGTAGCCGAGTTCGCCGCGCAGCAGGTCGGTCAGGACCGGGTGGGAGAGCGTGGCCGGGCGGTCCGGGTCCAGGGCCGGGACCAGGATGTGGGCCGTCATCACGGCACGGGTACCGGCGGCGATGGCGGCGCGGAAGGGCCGCAGTTCGCGCTCCAGCAGCACCGACCGGTCCGCGTCGATGCGCGGCAGGGCGTGGTGGGAGTCGATCGCGGTGTCGCCGTGGCCCGGGAAGTGCTTGGTGCAGGCGGCGACGCCCGCCGACTGGAGCCCGGTGACGTATGCCGCCGTGTGCCGGGCGACCAGGTCGGAGGAGGCACCGAAGGAGCGCACGCCGATCACCGGGTTGGCGGGGTTGGAGTTCACGTCGGCCGACGGGGCCCAGTTGAGGTTGACCCCGCAGGCCGCGAGACGGCGGCCCAGCTCGGCGGCGACCGCGTGGGTCAGCTGCACGTCGTCCACCGCGCCCAGGGCGTTGTTGCCCGGGAAGGACGAGCCGGAGCGCACCTCCAGGCGGGTGACGTCACCGCCCTCCTCGTCGATGGCGACCAGGACGTCGTCGCGCTCGGCACGCAACTGGGCCGTCAGGGCGGCGAGTTGTTCCGGGGAGGTGATGTTGCGGCCGAACAGGCCGACCGAGGCGAGCCCCTCGCCCAGGCGGCGCAGCAGCCAGTCGGGGGCGGTGGTGCCGGTGAAGCCGGGCTGGAGGACGGTCAGCGCGTCGCGGGTGAGCGCATCTTTCGCATTGGACCCGGTCGTGCCGCTGGCGAATGTCGTCATCGGGGGGCGTTATCCCTTCACGGCGCCCGCGGTGAGACCCGCGGCCATCTTGCGCTGGACGAGGAGGAAGAGGACCACGATCGGCACGGCCATCATGGTGGCGCCGGCCATCATCGGGGCGTATTCGGTGCCGTGTTTGGTGGTGAAGTTGCCGAGCCAGACGGTCGCGGTCTGGTTCTTCTGGCTGAGCAGCATGAGGGCGTAGAGGTACTCGTTCCAGGCCTGGATGAAGGCGTAGACCGAGGTGGCGACCATGCCGGGGGCCAGGAGGGGGAAGACCACGCGCAGGAAGGCGCCGGTGGGTGAGCAGCCGTCGACCATCGCCGCCTCCTCCAGCTCCCTCGGGATGTTGACGATGAAGCCGCGCAGCGTCCACACCGTGAAGGGGAGGATGAAGGTCAGATAGGTGATGATCAGGCCGGACAGCTTGTCGTACTGGTCGAGATCGTTCAGGAGCAGGAAGACCGGGATGATCATCGCGACCAGGGGGACCATCTGGACCGCGAGGATGCCCACGATCACGACCTTGCGGCCGCGGAAGGCGAAGCGGGAGATGGCGAGGGCGGCCAGGGTGCCGACCACGATGCCGATCGCCACGACCGCGAGGGACACGATCAGGCTGCGGCCGACCGGGCCCCAGAAGTCGGCGATGTCCAGCGCGCGGCTGAAGTTGCTCAGCGTCACGCCCGTCGGCAGCAGGCTCGGGTCCGGGTCGATGGCGTCCTTCGCCGGCTTGAACGCGGTGTTGAGCATCCAGTAGACGGGGAAGCCGGCGGTGACGAAGACGAGGAGACCGAGGAGGTTCCAGCCCAGCTTCGACCTGCGGCGGACCCCGGGAGCGAGCGTGCTCATTCGACCTCTCCGATCTTCAGCATCTGACGCATGTACACGGCGACGACCCCGAGCAGCAGAAGCACGGTGATGAGGGCGATCGCGGAGCCCTGGGCGTAGTCGTTGACCACGAAGGCACGGTCGTACGAGTAGGTCGGCAGGATCTGGAACTCCGGCTCCGGGTGGCCGTTGCGCATCACGAACACCTGCGGGAAGACGCCCATGTCCCAGATGACCGACAGGGTCGTCAGCATCACGATGATGGGCTTGAGGATCGGCAGGGTGACGTACCGGAACACGCCCCAGGCGCCGGCGCCGTCGAGACGGGCGGCCTCCTCCATCTCCTTGGGGACCTGGGTGAGTCCGGCGCTCAGGGTGATCACGACGAAGGGCACCGCGCCCCAGACCACCAGCAGCATGATCACGGCCAGGCCCTGGGGGCCGCTGGCGAACCAGTTGTGGCCGATCATCTCGACCCCGGGCAGCTTGCTGAGCAGCGCGTTGAGGATGCCGTAGTCCGCGTCGAACAGCCACTTGAAGACCGTGGTGGCGACGACGATCGGCATGCCCCAGCTGGCCACCAGCGCGATGTTGATCAGGGTCTTCACCCAGCCGGACACCCGCTGGAGCAGCAGGGCGATCAGCATGCCGGTGACCATGGTGAAGATGACGCAGCCGGCCGCGAAGACGACGGTCCTGACGACGACCGTCCAGAACTCGCCGTCGCCCAGCACTGCGGTGAAGTTGTCGAAGCCGACCCACTGGGCGGGCAGGAAGCCCCACAGCTGTGACTGGCCGAACTTCTGGAAGGACAGGGTGACCAGGCGGACCAGCGGATAGCCCATGACCAGGCCGAGGATGAGCAGGCAGGGCGCGAGCAGCAGCCATGGAGTGGCGCCGGGCCCGCGCCTTCTGCGGGGCGCCGACGGGGTGGGCGGCGGTGGTACCGACAGCGGCGGCGGCACCTCGGTGGGGGTGGTGGTGTCTGCGGCACTCATGGCGCGCTCCTCAGCGGTCCCTCTGGTCGTACGAGAGCGAAGCCGCACGGTCGTACGGGGGCCGGGCCCGCGCAGCCGTACGGGAGGCAGGGCCCCGTCGGTCCCGACGGGGCCCTGCCTGCGGTCACTTGGTGTTGATGACCTTGTCGATCGCCGCGTCGGCAGCCTTGGCCGCCGCTTCGACGGACTGCTTGCCGGTGCCGATGTTCTGGAGCATGTTCTGAAGGACCTGCGCCTTCTCGACCTGGCCCCAGCCGGGCGCCATGGGCACGAACCAGTTGGACTCGGCGGCGGTGGCCGGGACCGCCGTCGCCGGGTCCTTCTTCAGGGTGGCGAGGTCGGTCTTGTTGTTGGGCAGGTTGCCCTTGGCCATCAGGCCCTTCTGGCCGGAGGGACCGGTGAAGGCGTTGATCCACTCGGCGGCGACGGCCTGCGCCTTGGACTTCACCGGGACCGCGAGGTCCGAACCGCCCAGGAAGACGGGCATGTTCTTGCCGGACGGGCCGGGCATCACGAAGTTCTCGAGGTTGTCCTTGAGCTTGCCGGTCTTGTCGTTCTTCGGGTCGGCGGAGGTCGCGCCCTCCCAGGCCGCGCCGAAGATCATGCCGGACTTGCCCTGGCCGTAGACGATGTAGCGGTCGGACTCGTCCTTGGTCTTGTCGCCGTGCATGTACTTGTCGACGACGTTCTTGAACTCGGTAAGGCCCTTGAGGGACTCCGGCGAGGAGAGGTTGGCCTTCCAGGTGCCGCCCGAGTCCACCGCGATGGAGCCGCCGGCGTCGTAGACGAAGGACATGGCCGCGTACCAGTCACGGGTGGGCTGGTACCAGGCGGAGAACTTGTCGCCCTCCTTCTTCTGGACCTTGTCGAGGGCGGCGGTCAGCTCCGCGTAGGTCTTCGGGGCGGACTTGACGCCGACCGAGGCGAAGAGGTCCTTGCGCCAGTTGCCGACACGGCCGCCCGCGTAGTACGGGACGCCGTAGGTCTTGCCGTCGTAGGTCACCGAGGCCTTGAGGCCGTCGAGCCAGGCAGCGGAGTTGGTGAACTTCGAGGCGTCCAGGGGCGCGAAGGCACCCTTGACCATGTAGCCGAGCATCTCGGTGTTGCCCATCTCGACCACGTCGGGGGCCTTGTCGGTGGCGAGGACCGCGTCGAGCTTGGTGTTCTTGTCCGGCCAGCCGTAGTACTCGTGGTTGATCTTGATGCCGGGGTGCTTCTTCTGGACCGCGGCGTCCGCGGCCTTGACCAGCTCGGGCCAGTTGTTCTGGGCGTCGACGGTGAGCCAGACGGTCAGCTCCTTGGCGTCCGCGCCGCTGTTGTCCGAACTTCCGCTGTCGCTGCCCCCACACGCCGCGACCGAGACCATCATGCCCGCGATGCCTATCGCGGCTGCCAGCTTGCGCTTCACGCCACCCTCCTCAGGGATGCCCACACCTCCCGCCCACCAGCCGGGACCTGGACCAATGGTGTAGACCAGTAGGGGGAGCTTGGACCAGACCACAGGGCCTGTCAAGAGCCTGAGAAACGCCCCTGACCAGCCGTTATGCGAGCTACATATGCAGGGACCATTAGTAAAGAAGGCAGCGAAAACAGCGGCGGCGGAGTAGTCTCGTCCGCTATACCACTCGCCTCTGTGGACTAGACCAAAAGAGTCGGCGACGGTATACAGAAGGGATCACGATGTGACCCGCATCCGGAGCCGGGAAGGCAGACCATGAGCAGCGACGTCAGCAGTGCGGAGACCGAGGGCGGGGCAGGAGTCCGTACCGCGCGCGTGCCGAAGTACTACCGCCTGAAGAAGCACCTGCTCGACATGACGGAGACCCAGTCGCCCGGCACCCCGGTACCGCCCGAGCGCACGCTCGCCGCCGAGTTCGACACCTCCCGCACGACCGTGCGCCAGGCGCTCCAGGAACTGGTGGTCGAGGGGCGCCTGGAACGCATCCAGGGCAAGGGCACGTTCGTCGCCAAGCCGAAGGTCTCCCAGGCGCTGCAACTCACCTCCTACACCGAGGACATGCGCGCCCAGGGCCTCGAACCCACTTCGCAGCTCCTCGACATCGGCTACATCACCGCCGACGACCGGCTCGCCGAGCTCCTCGACATCACGGCCGGCGGCCGGGTGCTGCGCATCGAGCGGCTGCGCATGGCGAACGCCGAGCCGATGGCCATCGAGACGACCCACCTGAGCGCCAAGCGCTTCCCGGCCCTGCGCAGGTCCCTCGTCAAGTACACGTCCCTCTACACGGCGTTGGCCGAGGTCTACGACGTCCACCTCGCCGAGGCCGAGGAGACCATCGAGACCTCGCTGGCCACCCCGCGCGAGGCCGGCCTGCTCGGCACCGACGTGGGCCTGCCGATGCTGATGCTGTCCCGGCACTCGTTCGACAAGGCCGGAGAGCCGGTGGAGTGGGTGCGGTCGGTGTACCGCGGGGACCGGTACAAGTTCGTGGCCCGCCTGAAGCGGCCGGTCGACTAGGACACCGCGGGGGCCGTACGGACGGTCCCCGCCGATGCTTCACAGAATCGACATACCGATACGCCGATGAGGTCTTCCCCTCGCGTGACGCGTGACCTAGATTGCCTGCGCGTTACCGGTGATCAACGCTGATCAGTGAGGGGTAGGAGCCACGACATGTCGGACGCACCTGAAGTGAGACCACCGGTGGTGACACCGGTGCGCGTGGTCATCGCGCTCTGCCTGCTCGCGCCCTTCGTGGCGATGCTCTGGGTCGGCTCGTACGCCAAGGTCGACCCGGAGTTCATCGGGATCCCGTTCTTCTACTGGTACCAGATGCTGTGGGTGCTGATCTCCACCGCGCTGACGATGATCGCCTACCAGCTCTGGAAGCGTGACCAGCGCGGCCGCCACGGAGGTGCCAAGTGAACGACGGCGTGAACGGCGTGGCACTCACCGTCTTCATCCTCTTCTTCCTGGCCGTCACGGTCATGGGCTTCCTTGCCGCGCGCTGGCGCAAGGCCGAGAACGAGCACTCGCTGGACGAATGGGGCCTGGGCGGCCGGTCGTTCGGCACCTGGATCACCTGGTTCCTGCTGGGCGGCGACCTCTACACGGCGTACACCTTCGTCGCGGTGCCCGCGGCGATCTACGCGGCGGGCGCGGCCGGCTTCTTCGCGGTGCCGTACACGATCCTGGTGTACCCGCTGATCTTCACCTTCCTGCCCCGGCTGTGGTCGGTCTCCCACAAGCACGGATACGTCACCACCTCGGACTTCGTGCGCGGCCGCTTCGGCTCCAAGGGGCTCTCGCTGGCCGTGGCGGTCACCGGCATCCTCGCGACCATGCCGTACATCGCGCTTCAACTGGTCGGCATCCAGGCCGTGCTGGACGTGATGGGCGTCGGCGGCGGCGAGAACACCAACTGGTTCGTGAAGGACCTCCCGCTGCTGATCGCCTTCGGCGTGCTCGCGGCCTACACGTACTCCTCGGGCCTCAGGGCCCCGGCGCTGATCGCGTTCGTGAAGGACACGCTGATCTACATCGTCATCGCGGTGGCGATCATCTACATCCCGATCAAGCTGGGCGGCTTCGACGACGTCTTCGGCGCGGCGAGCGAGAAGTACACGGCGGCCAAGGCGGGCGGACTCGTGCCCCTGGAGGCCGGCCAGTGGACGTACGCCACGCTGGCGTTGGGCTCCGCGCTCGCGCTCTTCATGTACCCGCACTCGATCACCGCGACGCTGTCCTCCCGCAGTCGTGAGGTGATCCGCCGCAACACCACGATCCTGCCGCTGTACTCGCTGATGCTCGGCCTGCTGGCCCTGCTCGGCTTCATGGCGATCGCGGCGGGGGTCAAGGTCACCAACCCGCAGCTGGCGATCCCGCAGCTGTTCGAGGACATGTTCCCGGACTGGTTCGCGGGCGTGGCCTTCGCGGCGATCGGCATCGGTGCGCTCGTCCCGGCGGCCATCATGTCGATCGCGGCCGCGAATCTCTTCACCCGCAACATCTACAAGGACTTCATCAGGCCGGACGCGACCGCGGCCCAGGAGACGAAGGTATCCAAGCTGGTGTCCCTGCTGGTGAAGGTGGGCGCCCTGGTCTTCGTCCTGACCATGGACAAGACGGTCGCCATCAACTTCCAGCTCCTGGGCGGCATCTGGATCCTCCAGACCTTCCCGGCCCTGGTCGGCGGCCTGTTCACCCGCTGGTTCCACCGCTGGGCGCTGCTCGCCGGCTGGGCGGTCGGCATGGTCTACGGCACGTTCGCCGCGTACGGGGTCGCCTCGCCGACCCAGAAGCACTTCGGCGGCTCGGCGAAGGAGATCCCGGGCATCGGCGAGATCGGCTACATCGGCCTGACGGCGTTCGTCCTGAACGTGGCGGTCACGGTGATCCTGACGTTCATCCTGAAGGCGGCGAAGGCCCCCGACGGCGTGGACGAGACGAGCCCGGAGGACTACACGGCGGACGCGGGCGACCCGGGGGTGGAGGTGGAACTTCCGCCCGCGACAGCAGGTACCTCGCACTAACTCCTCAGGGGCGCGGGGAACTGCGCGAGCAACCCCGTACAACCCGCAGCGGGCCACCGGGAGCAGGACCCTCGGCGGCCCGCTTTCGTGCACACTCACCCGCATGACCATAGTGATCCGTCCCGCAGAACCCACCGACTACGAACCCCTCGGCGAGATCACCGCCCACGCCTACCTGAACGACGGCCTCCTGGCCTTCGGCGACGAGGACGACTGGTACTTCCAGGAACTCAGGAACGTGGCCAAGCGAGCGGAAACCGCAGAGGTCCTGGTGGCCACGGCGGACGACCGCGTACTCGGCGGAGTCACCTACGTCCCCTCCGGCGGCCCCCTGGCCGAACTCGCCCGCCCCGGAGAGGCCGAGATCCGCATGCTCGCCGTATCCCACGAGGCCCGCGGCCGGGGTGCCGGGCAAGCCCTCGTGCAGGCCTGTATCGACCGCGCGGCGGCCACGGGCCACGACCTCGTCCTGTGCACCCAGCCCACCATGCACACCGCCCACCGCCTCTACGAGCGCCTCGGCTTCACCCGCGCCCCGGAGCGCGACTGGAAGCCGATCCCCGGCGACGACTTCACGCTCCTCACCTACAAGTTGACGCTCTGAAGTCACCGCGACACAACATATGGGCCTGCTTCCACCACCGGGCACAAGATGTATGCTCATGCTCGCTGTCGTCGCAGGGGAATCCGGTGTGAATCCGGAACTGTCCCGCAACGGTGTACTCATGCGCGCATAAGCGCACATGAGCGTCAGTCCGAGGACCTGCCGACAGTACGCCCGGCCACCGTGGCCCGGGTGTCATGACGTCCGGGCCTCGTGGAGTGGGCCGGTGGACGCGACGCCGTGTGCGCTCGTGTGCTGCCCCCTGCCCTCCGCAAGGCCCCGTGCCAGCGAGGGAGAGCCCCACGTGACCATCGCGCCAGCCGATCCGGCCTCAGCGGCGATCGAGCGGACCGCGCAGCGGACCGAGCAGGAGAACGACGGCCCCGGAGCCGCGTTGCTGCGGACCCTGGCCGAGCTGACCGCCGACCTGCCCGACGCCGACCCCGGCCGGGTCGCCGCCGCCGCGCTCCGCGGCCGGTCCGCGCGGGCCGACGAGTCGGAGCTGCGCGAGCTGGCCACCGAGGCCGCCGCCGGGCTCATCTCCGAGGACCCGGCGTACAGCAGGCTCGCCGCCCGGCTGCTGACGATCTCCGTCGCCGCGGAGGCCGCCTCCCAGGGCGTCACCTCGTTCACCGGCTCGGTCGCGGTCGGCCACCGCGAGGGCCTGATCGCCGACCGTACGGCCGAGTTCGTACGGGTGCACGCGGAGCGGCTGGACGCGCTCATCGACACCGAGGCCGACGACCGCTTCGGCTACTTCGGGCTGCGCACCCTCCACAGCCGCTACCTGCTGCGGCACCCGATCACCCGCAAGGTCATCGAGACCCCCCAGCACTTCATGCTCCGGGTGGCGTCCGGGCTCGCCGAGGACGACACCGTCAGGGCTCTGGACGAAGTCGCCGCGCTCTACGGGCTCATGAGCCGCCTCGACTACCTCCCCTCCTCCCCCACCCTCTTCAACTCCGGCACCCGGCACCCCCAGATGTCGTCCTGCTACCTCCTCGACTCCCCGAAGGACGAGCTCGACTCCATCTACGACCGCTACCACCAGGTGGCCCGGCTCTCGAAGCACGCCGGCGGCATCGGCATCGCGTACTCCCGCGTCCGCAGCCGCGGTTCGCTGATCCGTGGCACCAACGGGCACTCCAACGGCATCGTCCCGTTCCTGAAGACGCTGGACGCGAGTGTCGCAGCCGTGAACCAGGGCGGCCGGCGCAAGGGCGCGGCCGCGGTCTACCTGGAGACCTGGCACTCCGACATCGAGGAGTTCCTGGAGCTCAGGGACAACACCGGTGAGGACGCCCGCCGTACGCACAACCTGAACCTCGCGCACTGGATCCCGGACGAGTTCATGCGCCGGGTGAACGCGGACGCCGAATGGTCCCTCTTCTCCCCCGCCGACGTGCCCGAACTGGTCGACCTGTGGGGCGAGGAGTTCGACGCCGCGTACCGCGCGGCCGAGCAGAAGGGGCTCGCGAAGCGGACCATCCCGGCCCGTGACCTCTACGGCCGCATGATGCGCACCCTCGCGCAGACCGGCAACGGCTGGATGACCTTCAAGGACGCCGCCAACCGCACGGCCAACCAGACGGCCCTGCCGGGTCACACGGTCCACTCCTCCAACCTCTGCACGGAGATCCTGGAGGTCACGGACGACGGCGAGACCGCGGTCTGCAACCTGGGGTCGGTGAACCTGGGCGCGTTCGTCGACACCAGGACCGGCGACATCGACTGGGAGCGGCTGGACGCCACCGTCCGCACCGCCGTGACCTTCCTCGACCGGGTCGTCGACATCAACTTCTACCCGACCGAGCAGGCCGGGCGGTCCAACGCCAAGTGGCGTCCCGTCGGCCTCGGCGCGATGGGCCTCCAGGACGTCTTCTTCAAGCTGCGCCTGCCCTTCGGCTCCCCGGAGGCGCAGGCCCTGTCCACCCGGATCGCCGAGCGCATCATGCTCGCCGCCTACGAGGCCTCCGCCGACCTCGCCGAGCGCAGCGGCCCGCTGCCGGCCTGGGAGAAGACCCGTACCGCGCAGGGTGTGCTGCACCCGGACCACTACGCCACGGAGCTCAACTGGCCCGAGCGCTGGGCCGCCCTGCGCGAGCGCATGGCCGGCACCGGGCTGCGCAACAGCCTGCTGCTGGCCATCGCGCCCACCGCGACCATCGCCTCGATCGCGGGGGTGTACGAGTGCATCGAGCCGCAGGTGTCCAACCTGTTCAAGCGCGAGACACTGTCCGGGGAGTTCCTCCAGGTCAACTCGTACCTGGTGAACGACCTCAAGGCGCTGGGCGTGTGGGACGCGCGCACCCGTGAGGCACTGCGCGACGCGAACGGCTCGGTGCAGGACTTCGCGTGGGTCCCGGCGGACGTACGGGCGCTGTACCGCACGGCGTGGGAGATCCCGCAGCGCTCCCTGATCGACATGGCGGCGGCCCGGACCCCGTTCCTCGACCAGTCGCAGTCCCTGAACCTGTTCCTGGAGACGCCGACCATCGGCAAGCTCTCCTCGATGTACGCGTACGCCTGGAAGTCCGGGCTGAAGACGACGTACTACCTGCGCTCGCGCCCGGCGACCCGTATCGCCCGCGCGGCTCAGGCCACCGTCCCCGTCCAGCAGGCGGCCCCGGAAGACGCCGTCGCCTGCTCCCTGGAAAACCCCGAGTCCTGCGAGGCATGCCAGTAATGACCACCGAAGCCAAGAACCTTCTCGACCCGGGCTTCGAGCTGACCCTCCGGCCCATGCGCTACCCGGACTTCTACGAGCGCTACCGGGACGCCATCAAGAACACCTGGACCGTCGAGGAGGTCGACCTCCACTCGGACGTGGCCGACCTGGCGAAGCTCAGCCCCGCCGAGCAGCACCTCATCGGCCGGCTGGTGGCGTTCTTCGCGACGGGCGACTCGATCGTCGCGAACAACCTGGTGCTGACGCTGTACAAGCACATCAACTCCCCCGAGGCCCGGCTGTACCTGAGCCGTCAGCTCTTCGAGGAGGCCGTGCACGTGCAGTTCTACCTGACGCTGCTCGACACCTACCTCCCCGATCCCGAGGACCGCGCGGCCGCCTTCGACGCCGTCGAGAACATCCCCTCGATCCGTGAGAAGGCCGAGTTCTGCTTCAAGTGGATCAACGAGGTGGAGAAGCTGGAGCGCCTGGAGTCCCGGGCCGACCGCCGCCGCTTCCTGCTCAACCTGATCTGCTTCGCCGCGTGCATCGAGGGCCTCTTCTTCTACGGCGCCTTCGCCTACGTCTACTGGTTCCGCAGCCGGGGTCTGCTGCACGGCCTCGCCACCGGCACCAACTGGGTGTTCCGTGACGAGACCATGCACATGTCGTTCGCCTTCGACGTGGTCGACACCGTCCGCAAGGAGGAGCCGGAGCTGTTCGACGAGGAGCTGCGCCAGCAGGTCACCGACATGCTGGCGGAGGCCGTGGAGGCGGAACTCCAGTTCGCCCGGGACCTGTGCGGCGACGGGCTGCCCGGCATGAACACCGAGTCGATGCGGCAGTACCTGGAGTGCGTCGCCGACCAGCGGCTCACGCGGCTCGGTTTCGCGCCGGTGTACGGCTCCGAGAACCCTTTCTCCTTCATGGAGTTGCAGGGTGTCCAGGAGCTGACGAACTTCTTCGAGCGCCGCCCGTCGGCGTACCAGGTCGCGGTGGAGGGCACCGTCGACCTCGACGAGGACTTCTGACCGCAAAGTAAGGAACGACCAGTGGACGGCCCATGGAGCTTCCATGGGCCGTCCATGAGGCTGCTATGGGGCAGCAAAGATCTCCCCTGGCTTCTTCTCGCGCCTTCCCACCCGCCGCTAGCTTCTGGCACGTCATGCTCATGACTGCGTGATCTGCCGCCGCTGCGCGCGTCACGGGCCTGCCTGTAACCCCACCGATGGAGGCAGTACCCCATGCGCGAAATGCCCCGACGGAGCCTGCGAAGACTCCTGACCGCAGCGATACCCGCCCTCGCCCTCGGCCTCGCCGGATTCGCGGCCGTACCGGCGCACGCGGCACCGGCGACCACCCACACCTCCCGGGTGAGCCAGAACAGCAAGGCCCTCACCTCCCCCGACCGGCAGACCTTCCACACCACCGGCAAGGCCGGCCAGAAGGTCCCGACCACCCACCTGTGCGCCACCGCGGCCCCCGGCGAGGCCTCCTGCTTCGCCCAGCGCCGTACCGACATCAAGCAGCGCCTCGCCACCGCGCTGGCCGCCGCGGCCCCCTCCGGCCTCAGCCCGGCCAACCTGCACAGCGCGTACAACCTGCCCTCAACGGGCGGATCCGGCCTCACGGTTGCGGTCGTCGACGCCTACAACGACCCCAACGCCGAGGCGGACCTGGCCACGTACCGCTCGCAGTACGGCCTCTCCGCCTGCACCAAGGCCAACGGCTGCTTCAAGCAGGTCAGCCAGACCGGCTCCACCACCTCGCTGCCCACCAACGACACGGGCTGGGCGGGTGAGGAGGCGCTGGACATCGACATGGTCAGCGCGGTCTGCCCGAACTGCAACATCACCCTCGTGGAGGCCAACTCGGCCAACGACACCGACCTCGGCATCGCCGAGAACGAGGCGGTGTCCCTGGGCGCCAAGGTCGTCTCCAACAGCTGGGGCGGCTCCGAGGCCTCGTCCCAGACCAGCGAGGACACCTCGTACTTCAAGCACCCGGGTGTGGCGATCACCGTCTCCGCCGGCGACTCCGCCTACGGCGCCGAGTACCCGGCGACGTCCCAGTACGTGACGGCAGTCGGCGGCACCGCGCTGTCGACGTCCTCCAACTCCCGCGGCTGGACCGAGTCCGTCTGGAAGACCAGCTCCACCGAGGGCACCGGCTCCGGCTGCTCCGCGTACGACCCGAAGCCGAACTGGCAGACCGACACGGGCTGCTCGAAGCGCATGGAGGCCGACGTCTCCGCGGTCGCCGATCCGGCCACCGGCGTGGCGGTCTACGACACCTACGGCGGCTCCGGCTGGGCCGTCTACGGCGGCACCAGCGCCTCCGCCCCGATCATCGCCGGCGTCTACGCCCTCGCGGGCACCCCGGGCTCCAGCGACTACCCGGCGAAGTACCCGTACTCCCACACCGGCAACCTGTACGACGTCACCAGCGGCAACAACGGCTCGTGCTCCCCGTCGTACTTCTGCACCGCGACCACCGGCTACGACGGCCCGACCGGCTGGGGCACCCCCAACGGCACCACCGCCTTCACCGCCGGCACCAGCACCGGCAACACGGTGACCGTCACCAACCCGGGCAGCCAGTCGACGACGACCGGCGGCACGGTCAGCCTCCAGATCAGCGCCACCGACAGCGCGGGCGCGACCCTGACCTACAGCGCCAGCGGCCTGCCGACCGGGCTGTCGATCGCCGGCTCCACCGGCAAGATCACGGGTACGGCGTCCACCGCGGGCACCTACCAGGTCACCGTCACCGCGAAGGACTCCACCGGCGCCTCCGGCTCCGCCTCCTTCACCTGGACCGTGGGCTCGACCGGCGGCACCTGCACCTCGTCCCAGCTGCTCGGCAACGCGGGCTTCGAGTCGGGCAGCACCACCTGGTCCGCGTCCAGCGGGGTCATCACCAACGGCACCGGCGAGTCGGCGCACAGCGGCTCCTACTACGCCTGGCTGGACGGCTACGGCTCCGCGCACACCGACACGCTCTCCCAGGCGGTGACCGTCCCGAGCGGCTGCAAGGCGACCTTCACCTTCTACCTGCACATCGACACCAAGGAGACCGGCAGCACCGCCTACGACAAGCTGACGGTCAGCGCCGGTTCCACCACCCTGGCCACCTACTCCAACGTCAACGCGGCCTCCGGCTACGTCCAGAAGTCCTTCGACCTCTCCTCGTACGCCGGCTCGACCGTGACGCTGAAGTTCAGCGGGGTCGAGGACTCCTCGCTCCAGACCAGCTTCGTCATCGACGACACCGCCGTCACGACCAGCTGATACGGATCCATGAGCGGGGGTCGTACGTCACAGAAGGGAGAGGAGTCCCCCATGCGTCGTACGACCCACCGCACGACCCTCGCCCTCGCCGCACTGACCCTGCTGGCGGGGGCGGGATGCGGCAGCCAGGCAGGAAGCGACGGGGGTGGCGCCGACACCGTGTCGCCGCCGCCCTCGTCGTCCGCATCGCCGTCACCCTCGTCGTCACCCCGCTGTACGTCCGCCTCCGAGCTCGGCGCATCCGACAGCGGCGCCACGGTCTGTCTCGCCGTGGGCGACACGGTCCGGCTGAGCCTGGACGGGACGAAGAGCCGCCCCTGGAGCCCGGTCACCGCCGAGGGCACCGGCCTGGAGCCCGTCAACAGCGGCTTCGTCCTCCAGCCCGGCGACGCGAACGCCGCGTACCGGGCGGTTTCGGCGGGACAGGTGCGTCTGACGTCGTCGCGGCCCCTGTGCGCCACCGAGACCGGAAAGGTCTCCTGCAAGGGGATTCAGGGGTGGTGGGTCACCGTGGTCATCACTGGAGCGTGACCGTGTCCCCTGCCGACGCCTTCAGCGAGGTCGTCGTGGTGCCGGGGAAGTACCAGCGCCAGCTGCCCGCCTGCGTGGCGGTCACCTTGGTGCTGAGCCGGCCCACGTTGTCCGTCGTCACGGTCTTGACCGTGCGGTAGTGGGCGGCACCGGCGGCGCGGAACTGGAGCCTGACCGACTGGCCCGGGTAGCCGTGGTACTTCAGGTCCTCCCAGTTGGCCCGGGACAGCTTGCCCCTGACGGTGAGCTGGGCACCCTTGGCGACGGGTTCCGGGGTCGCGTCCGTGGAGAGCTGCGCGGCGCGCTTGACCTTTTAGTGGGCGATGTCGTCGTAGATCCAGTAGTCGCCGTCGTTGGCCTTGACGGTGGCGGCGACCGACCAGACACCGGCGAGCCGGTTGCTGTCGATGTCGTCGCTGTCGGCGATCCAGACGGGGTCGACCGTCATCGTGCCGGTGCACACCGAGGTCGTCGAGCTCTTCCTCACACAGGAGGAGTCGCCGTTCCAGGTGAAGAAGCCGTAGGGCGTGGTGCGGTTGAACGTGCTGAGGTGCGTGATCTTCTTGGCACCCGAGTCGTCCTTGATGGTGACCGCGATCGGAAACGTGATCGTCCGCGCCGTACCGACGATGACGTTCCCGCCCTTGTTCACCACGGTCTTGGTGACCCTGATGTCACCCTCACCCTCGGCGTGGGCCCCGGTGGCCGTGAGCAGGGTCAGGGCTGCCGCCCCGCCTGCCACGGCCCACAGTCTGCGTCTCATGTTCCTCCCCTGTTGATCAGGAGAGACTAGACCGTACGGGTCGCCCCGTGTGCGGCCCGGAACTCGCGGGCCTGCCTGATCTGACGGTCGACGCGCTTGTCGTGGACGATCCCGATCGCGGACGGGAGCACCAGCAGAGCGAGGATTCCGAGAACAATCAGCATTCCGATCAGTCCTTCTGTCTGCGCTGAGGTCATGTCACTACTGTCGCGCCGTAGACTCCTGACAAACAGTGGCAGGACTGCCGCACACCCTCGATTTACTGCCAACCCTGAGGCACACTGGCAGCATGCTGACCAACGTGGCCGCCGTAGTCCTGGACGGCGTGAATCCCTTCGAGCTCGGAGTCGTCTGCGAGGTCTTCGGCACCGACCGCAGCGACGACGGACTGCCCGTGTACGACTTCGCGGTGGCCTCGGCCGAGGGGCCCACCCTGAAGTCCCGCTCGGGCTTCTCGCTGGGCGTGGAGCACGGTCTGGAGCGGCTGGAGTCGGCCGACCTGATCGCCGTGCCGGCCGGCGCCTGCTACGAGACGCGGGAGTTCCCGCCCGAGCTGCTGGAGGCCCTGCGGCGCGGGGTCGAGCGCGGCGCCCGGGTGCTGAGCGTGTGCTCCGGCGTCTTCGTGCTGGCCGCGGCGGGACTGCTGGACGGCCGTCGCTGCACCGTGCACTGGCACCACGCGGAGGAACTGGCGCTCGCGTATCCCCGGCTGACGGTCGAACCGGACGTCCTGTACGTCGACGAGGGCCCGGTGATCACCTCCGCCGGGACCGCCGCCGGCATCGACGCCTGTCTGCACATCGTGCGCACCGAGCAGGGCCCCGAGATCGCCAACAAGATCGCCCGGCGCATGGTCGTACCGCCGCACCGGGACGGCGGCCAGGCCCAGTACATCGAGCGGCCGCTGCCCCGGTCGAAGTGCGACACCGTCGGCGAGGTCCTCGTCTGGATGGAGGGCCACCTCGACGAGGACGTCACCGTGGAGCAGCTCGCCGAGCGCGCGCACATGTCCCCGCGCACCTTCGCCCGCCGCTTCCAGCAGGAGACGGGCACGACTCCCTACCGCTGGATCCTGCGCCAGCGGGTGCTGCTGGCCCAGCGGCTGCTGGAGGCGACGGACGAGACGGTGGACGCGATCGCGGGCCGAACGGGGTTCGGCACCGCGGCCGCGCTGCGCCACCAGTTCCTGCGGGCGGTGGGCACCACCCCGAACGCCTACCGGCGCACCTTCCAGGGCCCCGAGGCGGTCGCCTGAGCCGTCACCTCGGCACCGGCCGCACCAGGAGCCGGTTCGGCCGCAGGGTGATGCCGGGGCGGGGGGTGTCGTCCGAGCCCGGCACCTGCTCGAAGCGGTACCTCCGGGCCAGGGCCGCCGTGAGCAGCGTCAGCTGCGCCATCGAGAAGTGGTCGCTGGGGCACTTCCGGTTGCCGGTGCTGAACGGACTCATGGCGTGTTTGGGAACCGCCTTGGCGCGCTCCGGACTCCAGCGCAGCGGGTCGAACTCCGCACTGTCGTCGAAGGACTTCGCGTCCCGCTGGATCGCGTAGGGACTGTAGACGATGTCGGACCCGGCCGGAATGCGATAGCCACCGAGTTCGGTGTCGCGTACCGCCCGCCGCGTCAATATCCAAACCGCGGGCCACAAACGCATGGTCTCGACCACCAGATAGTTCGTGTACGTGAGCGACCGGACGTCCTCGAATGCCGCAGGACGGCCACCGGTGACGGATTCAACTTCCGCGCACACCTTGTCCGCGTGTTCCGGGTGTTCGGCGAGTACCTGAAGCAGCCACATGATCGTGGACGCCACGGTTTCACCGCCCGGGGTGAGTATCGCGACGACCTGGTCGTGGATCTCCTGTTCGCCGATCGGATCGCCATTCGCATCCTTGGCCGCCAGCAATGCCGTCAGCAAATCGTCCGGCTTTTGACCGGATGCCCGGCGTTCGGCGATGATCTCGTCGACCACGAGATGCAGATCGGCGAGCGCCCGGTTGAATGCGAGGTTGGCCGGAAGGGGCAGCTTGTACAGCGGCCCCGCCGGTATCACCATCCGCCGGTACATGCCCCGGAAGACGGTCGTCAGCGCGACGCACAGCCGCTCGGCGCGCTCGTCCATGTAGTCCCCGCGCAGCAGGCACCGGGCCGCGATGCGCACGGCGACCCGGAACGACTCCAGGGTGGCGTCGACCGTCTCGCCGGGCCGCCAGCGCTCGGCCAGCGCCTCGGCCTCCTCCTCCATGATCGGCCCGTACGCCGGTATCGCGTCGAGCCGGAACGCGGGCTGGATGGTGCGCCGCTGACGCCGGTGCTGCGGGCCGTTGGCGGTGGCCACCCCCTCCTTGCCGACCAGCCCCTCCAGGGACTCCCAGAGCGGCCCGGCGATGATGAAGTCGGGGTTGAGCGCCACCGCTCCGGTCAGTTCGGGGGTGGTGGGCGCGTACACCGTCTTGGGGCCGAGCCGGAGGCGCACGACGTCGCCGTACGCCCGCAGGCCGGACAGGAAGGTCAGCGGATCGCGTGCGAGCCGCAGGCCGTGCCCGAGGAGCGGCACCCGGCCGCCGGCGAGGGGCGGCTCACCCGGCTCGGGAACCACCGGGGTGTCGGGTTTCACGGATTCGACGGTCATTTCTCACCTGCCGCTTCGTTGTTGACGTACGGGGGTGTGGACCGGTCGTCCCAGCTGTCGACCTGGTAACGGCCGGACTCGTGGTGGAACCAGTAGACGGTGCTGAACCAGTTGCGCATATTGCGGACGCAGGTCCTCACGGCCGCGCTGAGTTCCTTTCCGCGCGCTGTGCCGTCGTCCAGACCGAGGGCGAACTGAAGGGCGTCCGCCTCGGCCACCAGGAATGCGTCCACGCATTTGTCGACCAGTCGCCGCATTTCCCGGATCGCCTCTTCGAGGGTCAGTCCCTCGTGCTGGATGAGGCTGATTCCGAGATTGTGCACCTCGTCGCCCGCGATTTCCTTGGGGAGCGAACACAGGTCGTTGTACCAGGCGGCGAATTCCTGACTGAGCAGGGCGGCCCGCCGATAGGAGGAGTGTTTCCTTATCGGGTCCGGGAGTTCGCATCCGGCGGCGGCCTCCAGGAGGTCCGTCCAGATCCAGTGGGCGAACGTCAGGCGGCGCAGCGCCAGATACTCCTGGACCGGGGGGACGACTCCCTCGACACGATTGCGGAATTCCCGGTCGTAGGCCTCGATCACGGCGTGGAAGTGCCGGGCGAACCGGGTGTTCCACGTCAGCGGCAGGAACGAGTACAGCCGCGTGAGGGTGTCGGCGAAGGCGGCGACCAGCGGATCCTCATGGTGCAGGTGGTTCCGCGGGGCGTCGAGCGCCGAGTGCAGCCGGCGCCGGAGTCGCCGCCAGGCCGCCGGGCGATGGTGGACGATGTCACGGTCGTGCCGGTCGTCCCAGACGAAGAACCAGGCGCTGAAGTCCGCTATCGCCTGGAGGACCTCGTCGGGGGCCTCGAGGTAGTACCCCGCCATGAGGTCCGTGTAGCACAGTCCGTCGGCATATTCTGCGACTGCGTCCGGCGGCATCAGCCGCTTTTCCAGAAGCCAGGTGCGGGTCCTCTCCTGGAGCCTGGGCCAATACGGATGCAGTCGCCTGGGAAACGCTGCCTCGATCACCGGGAGAGAGAGTGACGGTGGAACCGCGATCGCCGTCGGCGACGGCGCCGACGACGTGATGCTGTGTTGGAAAGCAGGCACGAACAAACCCCTTCCAGCCGCCAGTTGACGCACGCCCTCCGCTGAACCGGGCGTGCGCCGTTGCGTATCCCCGCACTTCCCATTCAGCACCACAACTGACCGTTTTGAGAACGGATTTGCTTCGTTCACTACCCCCCAGGTGCCGATTTCTCCCCGTGCGTGACCAGAACCGGATCACCGCATGAGCACATCCGATCGAACGTGCGACGCACATGCGAACGGCGCCTGTCGGGGAGGTGCTCCCTGAACAGGCGCCGTGCGGAAGGGCGTTGTACGACGTCAGTCGTTCGCGACCACGGGGTAGCGGGGCTCGTTCTCCGCCATCTGCCGCAGCGCGTCCTTGCGTTCGCGCTTGGAGAGACGGTCGATGTAGAGGTAGCCGTACAGGTGGTCGGTCTCGTGCTGGAGGCAGCGGGCGAAGTAGCCGGTGCCGCGGACCTTGATCGGGTTGCCCTTCTCGTCCTGCCCGGTGACCTCGGCGTAGTCGGGGCGGGCGAGCGGGGCGTACGCGGTGGGCACCGAGAGGCAGCCCTCGTTGCTGTCGTCGAGCCGGCGCTGGTCGGCGGGCAGGTCGACGAGCTTCGGGTTGCAGACGACACCGACGTGCCGCTTGCCCTCGTCGTCCTGGCAGTCATACACGAAGACCTTCAGGTCGACGCCGATCTGGTTGGCGGCGAGGCCGACGCCCTCGGCGGTGCGCTGGCTGGCGAACATGTCCGCGACCAGCTGGTCCAGCTCCGCGCCGAACTCGGTGACGTCCTTGCACTCCTTGTGCAGCACGGGGTTCCCGACGACGGTGATGGGCCGCGAGGTGCCGCGCTCACGCCAGGCGTTCTCCCGCTCCTCGGTCTCCTCGGTGTCGACGACGAACCCGTCATCGTCGACGGGGAGCACGCCCGCGTGCTGCTGATCGGTGTCCTGCTGGGCCATGACCTACGGATCGCCTTCCTAAAAACAAGAACAGGGGGTGACTGCGCATACAGGGTACGGGGATCGCGCCCCGCAGGGGCGCGGGGAACTGCGCGACCGGCCCCCACCGGCCCGCAGCCGAACACCGACCTAACAGACCTCTTCCAAATCCCGCCAATCACGAGAATCCGGGCTGTCCGCTACCCACCCGTCCAACAGCCCCCGAACCAGCGAGGCAGGCGCAGCCACCCCGCACTCCCGCTCCGGCACCCACAACTGCCCGTCCGTCCGATGCCCCAACGGCCCGGGATGCCCCGGCTCACTGTGATCGTGCGGATCGAGATGCTCCCCGTCGCCCTCGTCGGACGGCATCCGCGACTCGGAACACATCCGACACAGCAACCGCACGGAAGAGGACCAGTCCTCGGCGGCGAACCCCGCGTCCGCGGCCAGCTGCTCCAGCGCGTCCCGGTCCGCCTCGGTCGCCGCCTCCAGCAGCACCACCCACGTCGGCACCGGCGACGGCGCCCACAGCTCGATCTCGTCGAACACCGGGTAGGCATGGCCGGACGCGGTCGTCCGCTCGCCGTGCGGCACACCGTCGTGCAGCACGACCTCGCCCCAGCGCCGCCCCGAGGACGGCAGCGGGATCGACAGCACCTCGATGCGGGCGGGGTCCAGCCGCCGCCCCCAGACCACCTCGGCCTCCCCCTCCGGGGACAGCCGTACGGCGGCACTGCCCAGGTCCATCCCCAGCGGCTCGCCCGAAGCGGTGGCGCCGCCCGGCACCCGCAGTCCGTACGCCTGCCAGGCCCGCCGGGCCAGCGGCCAGTCCTGGAGGGCGGTCGCGGCGATGCCGACGTTCCACCAGTCGGGCGCCCCTGCCTCCCGGTCGAGCAGCGCGACGGCCCTGAGGCCCGCGGCCCGCGCCTGCTCCCAGTCGTGCCGGAACTTGTGCAGCAGGGCAAGGTTGAACCAGGACTCGGACAGCCACGGCTCCAGGTCCGCGGCACGTGTCAGCAGCGCGCCCGCGTCCTCGTACCGGCCGTCGCCGATCAGCGTGAACGCACGGTCCGTGGCCTGCCGCCAGGAGGCGGAGGGCCGGTGCCGTCCCTTGCCGAAGATCCTCACGATTCCCGCCTGCCAGTTCCGTCGAGTGGGCTGGCTGTGCCCCCGGACACCCTCTCTCTCGCATCCAACCACGTGTGGTCGGAAGGGCGCTCATTACCCATGGGTTACCCCGTCCTGGGCGAGGTCAGACAGTCTCTCGACAGCACTCTGGCCAGCGCCTCCACGACCTCCGGAGCGTAGTCCCCCGCGGTGCCCAGGCGCAGCTCCTCGAGCGCGGTCAGGGGGCCGCCGGGGCCGGTGTCCCGGGCCTTCTCCTCGTAGGCGTTCACCGCCCGCACGATCCGGGCCGCCGTCGGCTGCTCCCGGCAGGGGTCGGCCTGCCGCTCCACGACCACCGCGACGGCCGCGTCCACGCCCGTCTGCCGTACGACGGCCCCGCCGAGCAGGGCGATACGGCGCTGTTCGGCGACGGGCAGCGACGCGGTGGCGCCCGCGGGCACCGGGTCGACGAGGCTGAGCTGGCCGATGTCGTGCATCAGGGCCGCGTACTCCAGGACGGTCAGCTCGGGCCGGGTGAGCCCGAGGTCCCGGCCGACCTCCCGGCAGAGCGCGGCGACCCGGCGTGCGTGCCCGGCAGGGGTGTAGCCGGCGATCTCGGTGGCGCGGGCGAGGGAGGCGATGGTCTGCCGGTTGGTGGCCCGGACGGCGGCGTACCGGCGGACCGAGAGCTGGGTGAGCAGCAGCGGCACGGAGAACACGGGCAGCGCCCACAGCCCCGCGACGGCCACCGCGAGCGCCATCACGGCCCCGGTGGCGACGACGGCCGACCCGATGCCGAGCAGCGCCCGCAGCTCGTCCCTGAGCAGCGGGGCGAAGGGCCAGCGGGTGCGGGAGTGCGCGAGCGCGGCGGCGAGCACGGCGTCGCACAGCGCGGTCAGGGAGAGCAGCGCGAGCAGGAGCAGGGCGTAGGCGGGGCCGCCCCAGTGCTCGAACGTCCCCTGGTTGTAGAGGGGTTGGAAGCACACGGCGGCGAACCCGACGGTGAGCACCCGGCGGGCCAGCTGGTCGGTGGTGGGACCCTGGCCGCGTCCGACGTGCGGCACGCTGCCGACGAGGGAGGCGGCGAGGACCACGGTCACGACCTGGCCGGCGCCGTGATGGGTGGGCGTGCCGGCGTTCTCCCCGAGCAGCGCGTAGGACAGCGCCCCGGCGGCCCCGAGCGGCGCGGCCTCCCGGACGTGGGACCCACCGCGGCGGTTGAGCTCGCCGACGGCGATCAGCACCCCGAAGGCGAGAGCGGTCCCGCGCTCCTCCAGGCCGCCCCAGAGGGAACAGGCGAGGCAGCCGAGCGCGAGGAGGACGGCACTGGTGTGGACGAGGACCCGGAGCCAGGAGCACCGACGGGACGTCTTCGACATCTGTCGGCCGTTCACCGGCGTGCTCCCTGCCGCCCGTCGACCCCCGGCCGCGGCCGGGGCACGTCCGTCTCGTCGGCCGTGACCGCGGGATGCCAGCCGTGCCGGGTCAGGGCGTTGACGAGTGCCGTCACCATGCGCGGGTCGAACTGGCTGCCCGCGCACCGCTCCAGCTCCTCCAGCGCCGCGCCGACCGGCCGGGCGCGGCTGTAGGACCGGGTGGAGGTCATGGCGTCGAAGGCGTCGGCGACCGCCACCACCCGCGCGGACTCCGGGATCTGGGCCCCCCTCAGTCCGTACGGGTATCCGCTGCCGTCCAGCCGCTCATGGTGGTGGAGCACGGCGGCCCGGGCCTCCCCGAGGAAGGAGATGCCGCGCACCATCTCGTGCCCGTACTCGGGATGCAGTTCGATGACCCGCCGCTCCTCGGGCGTGAGCGGCCCGTCCTTGCGGAGCAGCCGCGTGGGCACCCCGAGCTTGCCCACGTCGTGCAGGATCCCGGCGAACCGCAGCACCTCGGTCCGGGCGTCGTCCATGCCGAGCTCCCGCGCGATCATCATCGACGCCTGTCCGACCCGTTCGCTGTGCCCGCGCGTGTACTCGTCCTTGATGTCGACGGCCTGCACCAGGGCCCGGATGGTGGCCTGGTGCGCGGCCCGCTCCCGGTGGTACTGCGCGAACGCCCACCACGACACGCACATCGGCAGCAGCACGAGCAGCGCGGCGACGGGGCCGTAGGGACTGCGCCAGAGCACGGCCATCATCAGCCCGGCCAGGCCGTGGACGGCGACGGGAGCGAGGGAGCGCAGGAAGAGACCGCGCCAGGCCCGCCGTACCGGAATCCGGTCGGCGAGCGCCAGGATGCCACCGTCCAGCAGGCTCAGCACCAGGCAGAAGGCGAGCACCGCGGCCCCGGCCGGGACCAGCGCGTACGGGAAGTCGGAGGCCGCGACGGCGTCCCGGCCGCCCAGCGCCCAGTGCACCCGCGCGGCCGCCCACACTCCCACGGCGAGCTGCGCTCCCCGCCACAGGCGCCTGAGCCACCGGGGGCGCGGACCGACCGGGGACAGCAGCGCCCCCGGCAGGGCCACGAGGGCGGCGGCGGAGGGCGGCAGCAGAAAGGCACCGGCGAGCAGCACGGGATGGAAGGTGCCGGCGTACCGCCACCGGGCGGCGGCCTGCTCGCATCCCGCGTACAGCGCGGCGAGCAGGAGGACCGCCCACCATGGGGCGCGGACGGCGGGCAGCGGCAGCAGACAGAGCAGTGCGGCGACGGCGACACAGGCGACGTACGCACGCGCGCGCACCGGTACCGCCTCCACGCCAACGCCTCCCCCGGGCCGCGCCTGCTACGGCTCCGGAGCCTAGAACGCGGGGTGGGCCGTGGGAGCCGCTATGGGCGAATCTGCGAGCATATCGCCCCAGGATTAGCCCGATCGGGTGACCGTCGCGTGCGTGTTCCCGCGTGCGTGTTCCCGTCTGCGTGTTCCCGTCTGCGTGTTCCCGTGTGCGGCCGCGCGGCCGCGTCCCCGTGTCAGTGGGAGACGTCCGCGGCGAGCACCTTGCCGAGTTCCTCGACGACGGAGGGCGACTCGCGTTGCAGGGCGGCGAGGTCGAGCCCTTCGTCACAGATGAGCGTGAGCAGCGCGCGGTCGCCGACTGCGGTCACGACGACGTGTCCCGTACCGCCCCGCACCACCACCTCGCGGAGCGGTCCCGCACCGCATTGGTCGGCCATCCGGCGGCCGACCCCCAGGGTCGCGGCGGCGAGGGCGGCGACGGACTCGGGGTGCACGGAGTCGACGTCGGCGACGACGAGCAGACCGTCCGCCGTGGACAGGACGCTCTCGCTGACGCCCATCACGCGGTCGCGCAGGGAGGTGAGGATGTCGGTGAGAGTGGTACCGGAGTTCTGCGGTTCGCCGTCCGGCCGGGGCGAGGGGTTTTCGGTCATGGACACGTGCTCCTTGGTCCGGACGCCGAGGGGGGCTCGGTCGGGCTCCTGTTCTCGGGAAGGGCCCCGAGCCGCTGACGGACGCGCCGCAGTGTTTCGATCGAGGGTTGTTCGGCGGCCAGTTCCTCGGGCGAGGGGACCGGAAACGCGAACGGAGGCGCAGTGGTGGGGGAAACGCCGCGCACGGGGAGGGGTGGGTGCGCGGACGCGCCCGGGGAGGGGAGCTTCGGGGAGTCGCGGTGGCCGGGGGAAGCGGGGGTGATCGAGGTCCCGGTGGCGCTTGGGGGTTCGGCGGTGGCCGACGTTGCGGTGGATCCGGGGGGCTCGGCGGTTTCAGATCCGGGCTCGGCGGTTTCAGATCCGGGCTCGGCGGTTTCAGATCCGGGCTCGGCGGTTTCGGGGGGTCTGCGGGCGGCCGGAGCCGTCGCGGCTTCCGAAGAACCGTCTCCGCTCGAAGTCCTGTCCGTCCCACCGGGGTTGGACGGACCTAAGGCCACGCTCCCCGCACCAGGATCCGCGGGCACAGTCCCCGCACCCTCGTCCGCATCCGTGCCCTCGGCCGATCTCCCCGCTCTCCCGGAGCCGGCGGACTCCTCCGGTCCGGAGGCTCTCCCGGCGGACTTCCCCGTGCGCGCGGCGCTCGGTCTCCGCCCTCTCGCGGGCTCTTCTCCTGCTGGGCTCACCGGTCGGCCTTCTCTCCGCGCTCGCCGGGACGGGTACCGCCGCCCGGTCTGCGTCTGGGCAGGGGGCCGGCGGCGGGGGTGGACCCGTCGGCGTTGCCCGGGATGACACGGGGCGCGGTGCTCGGCCGGTCGCCCGGCGCGGTCCTGGCCTCCCGGCGGATCAGGCCTTGTGATTCCAGGCGGTCGAGGTCCAGCATGACCGCGTACAGCCCCCGCCCGAGAGCGAAGGCGAGATCGCGGGGAGTACGGCGCCCGTTGACCGCGTCGAGCAGTTCCCGGAGCCGCGGCGGCACCCACGGCCCGCCCCGGTGTCCTTCGAGTGCCGCGGCGCCCCTCCGCTCGGGGTCCCCCACCGCCTCGGGGCGCGACCGTGCCAGCTCGCCCGCCGTCACCCCCGCCCGCCCCAGCAGGCCCACGCGGCGAGCGACCTCGTCGGTGAGCACCCGGGGCTCCACCCCGGGCGAGGCGACCAGCGTCGGCTCGCGGTCCCCCATGACCCAGCCGCCCGGCGCCCCGAGGGACATCGCGAAGGCGCCGTCGTGGACCGCGGCCGTGCAGACGACCTCCAGTTCCGCGGCGCCGATCAGCCGGGCGGTGACCAGGTGGGCGCCGAGCCGGTCGGCGTCCGGTTCGGTGGCGCAGGCGGTGAGCCAGGCCTCGTCGTCGATACGGCCCGTGGTGAGCAGGGCCGAGGTGGCGGTCGGCGCACCGGGCGTCTCGATCGCGCCGACCAGGCCGTTCCGGAGATGGATCGTTCCGCCGGGTGAGCCGGAGACCCGGACCGTGCCGGTGAACTCCTCGTCCCGCAGCGCCTGGAGGAGCGCGGGGACGTTCCGCGCGGCGGGCGCTTTCACGCCAGCACCTCGGTGACGCGGTCGCCCAGGCTGCGCAGGGCGAGCGCCACGTTGGCCCGGTCGCGGTCCAGCCCGGCGGCGAGCAGCAGGGGGTCACCGGCGGGCCGTACGACGGAGAACAGCATCTGATGGCGGCGCCGGCTGGTCAGGACCACGCTCTCCAGATCGCCCTCGGCCCCGGCCTCGCCGAGCCGCTGTGCGATGAGGGCGGCGAGTTCGCTGCTCTCCGCACCGCCGCCTGCCTCGCCGATGTCGCCCGCGGCGCCGTAGACCAGTCCGGTCACCGCGTCGATCAGGGCCACGCCCGTGACTCCGGGCGAGTCGAGCAGCCGGTCGAGGGAGGTCTGGAGCGCCGTCGCGTTTTCCCCCATTGGCCCTCCACGGTCAGACACCACGCACTACTTTGAACGACAAGTTTCGGCGCACACGCCAAAGTTGGCGCTAAGTGACCCATGAGTCGCTTGCTGTCGATCGTAGTTGTCCGAGCATCGACCGGTCAGCAGCACGGAAGAATTGAGGAAACCGGTGAACATCGAGACCGCACTCAAGGAAGCCATGAGCCTGGACGGCGCGATCGGCGCCGCCATCGTGGACTATGACAGCGGCATGACGCTCGGCTCGCTCGGCGGCGGCCAGGGCCTTGACCTGGAACTCGCGGGTGCGGGCAACACCGAGGTGGTGCGGGCCAAGATGCGCACCCTGGCCTCACTGGACATGGACGACGTGATCGAGGACATCCTCATCACGCTCGGCAAGCAGTACCACCTGATCCGGCCACTGACGAGCAGCCAGGGTGCGCTCTTCTTCTACGTCGCTCTGGACCGGTCCCGCAGCAATCTGGCGCTGGCCAGACATGGCCTCAGGCGGATAGAGAGCGGTCTGGAGATCTGATCCCGCGGCGTTCCGCGGGCCGTACGGCACGGCGGACGGCGGCGCTCAGGACTCCCGCGGCGTCGCCGGCGCGGCGGTCACGTCGTGCTCGGGCACCGTCTGCCCGGAGCGGATCAGGTCGAGCCGCCCCAGGACCTTGGCGCGCAGGTCGGTCGGGACGTCGTCCTGACCGCAGCAGCGCTTGACGAGCTTCTTCACGGCCTCTTCCAGGCCGTACTTCTCCAGGCACGGCGAGCACTCCGTGAAGTGCTGCTTGAACTTGGCGCGGTCGACGTCCGGCATCTCACTGTCGAGGAACTCGTAGAGATGGTCCAGGACTTCAGAGCAGTCCGTCTCGTGCGGCTCTCCGCAGCTCATGAGCCCGAGCCTTTCGCTTCGTTCGACTCCCCTGCACCGGCCGGGACGAGCCCGCGCTCACGGGCGTAGTCCTCGAGCATGCCGCGCAGTTGACGGCGGCCGCGGTGCAGGCGGGACATCACCGTACCGATGGGTGTCCCCATGATGTCCGCGATCTCCTTGTACGCAAAGCCCTCTACGTCGGCGAGATAGACGGCGATGCGGAATTCCTCGGGGATCGCCTGGAGCGCTTCCTTCACGTCCGAGTCGGGCAGGTGGTCGAGCGCCTGCGACTCGGCGGAGCGCAGACCGGTCGACATGTGCGACTCGGCACGGGCGAGCTGCCAGTCCTCGATCTCCTCGGCCGCGGAGCGCTGGGGTTCGCGCTGCTTCTTGCGGTACGAGTTGATGAAGGTGTTCGTGAGGATCCGGTACAGCCACGCCTTGAGGTTGGTGCCCTCACGGAACTGGTGGAAGGACGCGTACGCCTTGGCGTACGTCTCCTGCACCAGGTCCTCGGCGTCGGCCGGATTGCGTGTCATACGCAGAGCGGCCGAGTACATCTGGTCGAGGAATTCGAGCGCGTCCCTCTCGAAGCGCGCGGTGCGCTCCGCGGTGGTCTCCGTGCTCGTGCCCTGGCCCTCGGGCTGCTCCGCCTGGCCGTTGTCGGTCCCTGCGTCGATCCCAGTGACCGGACCCACCTCCTCAAGATTCCTGGCAGCAACGAAACCGGTGCCACCGGAATTGGAGGATAGACGACTACCCGTCCCGGCCGCCCCTCGAATCGGGGTGGTCTTGGCCGCATGCAGTACCGTCCAGTCCAGGTCAGCACGGCTGCTACGGCTCGGGCAGAAGGTCGAACCCATGCGGCGGACTTCCTCTCCACGACGGTCGGTGCTGGGTGTTCAGCACTTCTGTCCGCCTCAACAGAGGTCCGCGGCTCAACATTCCCGGGGCTTCACCCCAGTGACCCGGCCCACGTCACGACCGCGTCCGTGATGACCGTCACGGTCTCCTCCTGGGTGAGCTCCGCCCGCTTCGGCACCGCGAAGCCGTGATCGCCGTAGGGGACCTCGACCAGCTCGTACGAGCCGTCCGGGAACTCCTCCGGCTTCCCGAAGGGGTCGTTGCCGCCCTGCACGACCAGGGTGGGCACCCCGGATCCGAGCAGTTCGTCCGCCCGGGACTTCTCCGGCTTGCCCGGCGGGTGCAGCGGGAAACTGAGGGCGAGCACGGCATGGGCGCCCAGCTCGACGGCCGTACGGCAGGCGACCCGGGCGCCCGCGCTGCGCCCGCCGGAGATCACCGGCAGGCCCGGCTTCGCGAGGGCGGGCCACAGGCCCCGCCAGCCCACGTCCAGCGTCTTCGGCGCGGGCGCGAGCTTCTTGCCGGCCACCCGCCAGGGCTGTTCGACGAGGGCGACGGTCACTCCGTGCCGCGGGAGGACCGCGGCGAGAGCCTGGAGGTCCCGTGCCTCGATGCCGCCGCCCGCGCCGTGGCTCACCGCCAGGACGAGCCGTGCCCTGCTCGCCCGGTGCCAGGTGATGCGGGCGTCCCCCGCGTCGGTGCCGATGATCTCGGAGGTCTCTTCGGAGGTCGCTTTGGTCACGTCAGAAGAGTGTGCCCTCTTCGGGGCCGTCGAGCTCCTTCAGCAGCTCCGGGCCGTTGTTGCGGACGTTGCTGACGGCCGTGCTGACCGGGTACGCGCGCATGAGCCCCTCGGGCGGCGGCGCGAGCAGGGAGCGCAGGTCCTCCACGTCCGTGCGGGACGGGTCGAGCCAGGTGTCCCAGCGGTCCGGGGTGAGCATGAGCGGCATCCGGGGATGGATGTCGGCGAGGGAGCGCGGTCCGTCGGCCGGGGAGACGGCCAGCGGACCCGTCTCCGCCTCGGTCGTGATCACCGAGCAGGTGACCCACCAGGCCCCCGGGTGGTCGTCGGGCAGGGTCTTGTCGCGCCAGAACTCGTAGAGGCCGGCCATCGCGAAGACCGAGCCGTCGGCGGGCAGCACGAAGTAGGGCTGCTTGCGCGGCCGCTTCTTCTTCCCCTCGACCTCCAGGTCGCGCTCCTGGGTGCCGGTGACCCACTCGTAGTAGCCGTCGGCCGGGATGATGCAGCGGCGCGTGGCGAAGGCCCTCTTGTAGGACGGCTTCTCGTGCACGGTCTCCGCGCGGGCGTTGATCATGCGGGCGCCGCCCTCGGGCGTCTTGGACCAGCTCGGCACCAGTCCCCACTTCAGCTTCCGCAGCTGCCGAACCGGCCGAGGATCCTCCACGTCCTTAAGTGGACGGTCCAGGACGGCGTAGACCTCCTTGGTCGGGGCCACGTTGTAATCGGGCTCCAGGGTCTCCTCGGGTTCCCACTTCTCGATCTCAAAGATTCCTGCGAGATCCTCGGGCCCACGACTCGCTGCATACCGTCCGCACATACGTGCCACACTGCCAGACTCCGTACGAGGAGAGGGAGCCACCCGGAAACATGGACACCAGCACAGCGACCTCTCTCTGGGACGAGCTCACCGGCCTCCAGCCCGATCCCGACCTGTGGGTGGTGCTGGCCACCCTGGTGGCGGCGCTGGCCATAGTGGTCCCGCATCCGCTGTGGCGCGTCTCGCGCAACGCGATCACCATCGCCCACGAGGGCGGACACGGCCTGGTCGCCCTGTGCACCGGCCGCCAGCTGACCGGCATACGGCTGCACTCCGACACCAGCGGCCTCACCGTCAGCCGCGGCAAGCCGCACGGCATCGGCATGATCCTCACGGCAGCGGCCGGCTACACCGCTCCCCCGCTGCTGGGCCTGGGCGGCGCGGCCCTGCTGGCCTCGGGCCGCATCACCCTGCTGCTGTGGGCGGCGACGGCCCTGCTGGTGGCGATGCTGGTGATGATCCGCAACGCCTACGGAGCCCTGACGGTCGTGCTCACCGGCGGCACCTTCGTGGTGGTCTCCTGGCTCACCGGCCCCCAGGTACAGGCGGCCTTCGCCTACGCGGTCGTGTGGTTCCTGCTGCTCGGCGGAGTACGTCCCGCTTTCGAGCTACAGGCGAAGCGCTCGAGAGGCGGCGCGGGCGACTCGGACGCGGACCAGCTCTCCCGCCTGACGCACGTACCGGCGGGGTTGTGGCTGTTCCTGTTCCACGCGGTGAGCCTGTGCTCGCTGATAGGCGGGGGCAGGTGGATGTTGGAGGTGTGATGCAGGCCCGAAGGGCCGCATCACAGGGGCGCGGGGCTGTGACATCAGCGGCTCCGCCGCGGGGCGCGACCAGCCACGACGGCGCAGCACCCGACACACAACCCCCGACTAAAGTGAACCCATGGCTTTGAACCCCGCAGACACCGCCCTCTGGCCCGCCCCCCAAGCAAGCGGAGCCGTCGACGCCACGGTCCACGTCCCGGGGTCCAAGTCAGTCACCAACCGCGCCCTCGTACTGGCAGCCCTCGCGAGCGAACCCGGCTGGCTCCGCCGCCCCCTCCGCTCCCGCGACACCCTCCTCATGGCCGCCGCCCTCCGCGAGATGGGCGTCGGCATCGAGGAGGGAGTGGGCCCCGACGGCACCGGAGAGACCTGGCGCGTCCTCCCGGCAGGACTCCGCGGTCCCGCCACCGTCGACGTCGGCAACGCCGGCACCGTCATGCGCTTCCTGCCCCCCGTCGCCGCCCTTGCCGACGGCCCCGTCCGCTTCGACGGGGACCCTAGGTCGTACGAACGCCCCCTGCACGGCGTGATCGACGCGCTGCGCGTGCTCGGCGCCCGGATCGACGACGACGGTCGGGGTGCCCTCCCCCTGACGGTGCACGGCAGCGGCGCCCTGGACGGCGGCCCGGTGGAGATCGACGCCTCCAGCTCGTCCCAGTTCGTGAGCGCCCTGCTGCTGAGCGGCCCGCGCTTCAACCAGGGCGTCGAGGTCCGCCACGTCGGCTCCTCGCTGCCGTCGATGCCCCACATCCGTATGACCGTCGACATGCTCCGCGCGGTCGGCGCCCAGGTGGACACCCCGGAGTCGGGCGGCGAGCCGAACGTCTGGCGGGTCACGCCGGGCGCCCTGCTGGGCCGGGACCTGACCATCGAGCCCGACCTGTCCAACGCCCAGCCGTTCCTGGCGGCCGCCCTGGTGACCGGCGGCCGGGTGGTGATCCCGGCCTGGCCGGCCCGCACCACCCAGCCCGGCGACCGGCTGCGCGAGATCTTCACCGAGATGGGTGGTTCCTGCGAACTCACCGAGTACGGGCTGGTGTTCACCGGTTCGGGTGGCATCCACGGCATCGATGTCGACCTCGGCGAGGTCGGCGAGCTGACCCCGGGCATCGCGGCGGTCGCCGCCCTCGCGGACTCCCCCTCCACCCTGCGCGGGGTGTCCCATCTGCGTCTGCACGAGACGGACCGGCTGGCCGCGCTCACCAAGGAGATCAATGAGCTCGGGGGTGACGTCACCGAGACGGCCGACGGACTGCACATCCGCCCGCGCCCGCTGCACGACGGGATCTTCCACACCTACGAGGACCACCGCATGGCCACCGCCGGCGCGATCATCGGCCTCGCCGTCGAGGGGGTACAGATCGAGAACGTCGGGACGACGGCCAAGACCCTGCCGGACTTCCCGGATCTGTGGACAGGGATGCTCGGGAGCGACAGGCCGTAGGGACGTAGACGATGCGCCGCTACGGCAAGCACACCGACGAGGACGACATCCGCAGCCGCCCCAACCGCAAGGGGAACCGGCCGCGCACCCATATCCGGCCCAAGCACGAGGACGCCTCCTGGGGCATGGTCCTGACCGTCGACCGGGGCCGGCTGACCGTCCTCGTGGACGGCCGCATCGTCATGGCGATGAAGGCCCGCGAGCTCGGCCGCAAAGCGGCGATCGTCGGCGACCGGGTGGCCCTCGTCGGCGACCTGTCGGGCCAGAAGGACACCCTCGCGCGGATCGTCCGGATCGAGGAGCGCACCTCGGTGCTGCGCCGTACGGCCGACGACGACGACCCGTACGAGCGGGTGGTCGTCGCCAACGCCGACCAGCTCGCCATCGTCACCGCCCTCGCCGACCCGGAACCCCGGCCACGGCTCATCGACCGCTGCCTGGTCGCGGCCTACGACGGCGGGCTGACCCCCCTGCTGGTCATGACCAAGTCGGACCTCGCCCCACCGGACAAGCTCCTGGAGCTCTACGGCGACCTGGACATCCCGTATGTCGTCACCAGCCGCGAGGAGCTGGAGAACGGCGATGCGGCGGCCCGGGTGCGCGAGCAGCTGGACGGCAAGATCACGGCCTTCGTCGGCCACTCGGGCGTGGGCAAGACCACCCTGGTGAACGCGCTGGTCCCGGAGGACCGCAGGCGCCTGACCGGTCATGTGAACGCGGTGACCGGCCGCGGCCGCCACACCACGACCTCGGCGCTGGCGCTGCCCCTGGCGGGCGACGACGGCTGGGTGATCGACACCCCGGGCGTGCGGTCGTTCGGGCTGCACCACGTGGACCCGTCCCGGGTGATCCACGCGTTCCCCGACCTGGAGCCGGGGACCGAGAACTGCCCTCGCGCGTGCAGCCACGACGAGCCGGACTGTGCGCTGGACGAGTGGGTGGCCGAGGGCCACGCCGATCCGGCCCGGCTGTACTCGCTGCGCCGGCTGCTGGCGGCACGGGAGCGCACGGAGGGGGACTGACCGGGAGCCGGGGCGACTGACCTCCGCGTTGTTTGGGTGTACGCGAGTTCGGTAAGTGCATACTCGCACCGAGCCGGACATACGGGAGGACAGCACATGGCGTGGCTGCTGGTGGTGGTGGCCGGGTTGCTGGAGACCGGTTTCGCCGTGTGTCTGAAGCTCTCCCACGGGTTCACCCGGCTGTGGCCGACCATCGCGTTCTGCATCTTCGCGCTCGGCAGCTTCGGCCTGCTGACCCTGTCACTGAAGAAGCTGGACGTCGGCCCCGCCTATGCCGTGTGGACCGGTATCGGCGCGGCGGGCACCGCGATCTACGGAATGATCTTCCTCGACGACCTCGTCTCGACGCTGAAGATCGTCTCGATCAGCCTGGTGATCATCGGCGTGATCGGCCTCCAGCTGTCGGGCTCACAGCACTAGGTCCCGCCGGTCGCGCGGACTGCCGCTCACGCGAACTGGCGGTGCAAGGCGCTGCGGACCAGGTCCGCGACGCCGCCCTCGCCCGGCGGAGCGACCACGCAGGACAGGGCGAGCCGGACGGCCAGTTCGCAGGAGCGGGCGAGTTCGGGGACGTCCGCCTTGTGCACGCCGGGTCCGGCGAGGACCGAGACGGCACGGTCGCGGACCAGGGCCACGAAGTCACCGGGCGACGGCAGCGGCCCGTCCGCCCGGCGCTGGGCCGGCACCGCGGAGGAGGACGGCACCGCGGAGAGCGTCGGCGAGGGCAGCCGTTCCCCCCAACAGCCGGTGAGCATGGCCCGTACCAGCGCGTTCTCCCGGGCGGAGACCGCGGTCCACTCGGCGGCCGCGGTCAGCCGCTCGCGGGCGTCGCCGTGCGCGGTGAGCGCCCGCTCCACGCCGACGAGGTAACCGTCGGCCTCTCGTCTCACGAGCGCGCGGGCCAGCCCTTCCTTGCTCCCGAACTCGTTGTACAGCGTCTGCCGGGACACCCCGGCCACCACCGCGACGTCCACCATCCTCACGGCGGACCACGGCCGACGCGCCAACGCCGCGTAAGCGGCATCCAGCAGCGATTCCCGAGCAGCAGGCATCATCGCCTCCCAGGGAGCAAGCAGCCCTGCGCCCAGATTTGACGCGCCCGGGGGCACTGTCAAGGGTTCGCGGGGGCATGAGGAAGTGCGCGAACTTCGCGCAGGCGCAACGACAACGGACCCGCAGCCGCCGTACGACCGGACCCGGCACCCCACCAGGCGTCCACACTCCGAACTAGGCGTCCACACTCCGACCCCTATAGCACCGCACCGACAGCGACAGATACCGTTCGCCCCATGCCGGACTACCTCGACGACCTCCGCCTCGCCCACGTCCTCGCCGACGCGGCCGACGCGACCACCATGGACCGCTTCAAGGCGATGGACCTCAAGGTCGAGACGAAACCGGACATGACCCCGGTCAGCGAAGCAGACAAGGCGGCGGAGGAACTCATCCGCAACCACCTCAAGCGGGCCCGCCCGAGGGACGCGATCCTCGGCGAGGAGTACGGCGTGGAGGGCACCGGCCCCCGCCGCTGGGTGATCGACCCCATCGACGGCACCAAGAACTACGTGCGGGGCGTCCCCGTGTGGGCCACCCTGATCTCCCTGATGGAGGCGGCGGAGGGCGGCTACCAGCCCGTCGTCGGCGTGGTCTCGGCCCCCGCCCTCGGCCGCCGGTGGTGGGCCGCGAAGGGCCACGGCGCCTTCACCGGCCGCAGCCTGTCCTCCGCCTCCCGCCTGCACGTCTCCAAGGTCGGCAAGCTCACCGACGCGTCCTTCGCGTACTCCTCGCTCACCGGCTGGGAGGACCAGGGTCGGCTGGGCGGGTTCCTGGACCTGACCCGCGAGGTCTGGCGCACGCGCGCGTACGGCGACTTCTGGCCGTACATGATGGTCGCCGAGGGCTCGATCGACATCTGCGCCGAGCCGGAGCTGTCGCTGTGGGACATGGCGGCGAACGCGATCGTCGTCACCGAGGCCGGCGGCACCTTCACCGGTCTCGACGGCCGCCCCGGCCCGCACAGCGGCAACGCCGCCGCCTCCAACGGCCTGCTCCACGACGAGCTGCTGGGATACCTCAACGAGCGCTACTAGGCCTACCGGAGCCGAACAGCGCACCCAGGAAGCACATCTGAGCGCGTGCGCCCTCAATCGGTAGCGCGCGCCCCCTTGTTGACCCTCGCTTTACCTGGGACTCTGAACCCACCCTCATTTGTGAACTTGTGAACCACTGAACTATCCCAGTGGCCCACCTGGAGGTGACTCCGACCCATGCTCGTCCGCGACGCCATGAGCACGGTGGTCCTGACCATCGGCCCCGCCCACACCCTCCGCCAGGCCGCCGCCCTGATGTCCGCCCGCCGGGTGGGCGCGGCCGTGGTCCTCGATCCCGACGGCACCGGAACCGGCATTCTGACCGAGCGAGACCTTCTCAACTCCGTGGGCCTGGGCCAGAGCCCGGACGCGGAGCACGTCCACGCCCACACCACCACCGACGTCGTGTTCGCCACCCCGACCTGGACGCTGGAGGAGGCCGCGCAGGCGATGGCCCACGGCGGCTTCCGGCACCTCATCGTGCTGGACCACGGCGAGCCCGTGGGCATCGTCTCGGTCCGCGACATCATCCGCTGCTGGGCACCGGCACGGCAGCGCGTTCCGGCCGGCACCGGGTCACCCCACTAGAGCCACACTGGACTCAGTCCAATTCGAGCAGCCATCCAATCTCACACCCGTTCGGATTCTGGTCTCCAGCTGTTAGGCTGGTGCACATGAGCGACCTACTGGAACGACTGCGCGGCCGCGGATGGCGGATGACCGCGCAGCGGCGCGTCGTGGCCGAGGTCCTCGACGGCGACCACGTCCATCTGACGGCCGACGAGGTCCACGCGCGCGCCGTCGCCAAGCTGCCCGAGATCTCCCGGGCGACCGTCTACAACACCCTGGGCGAGCTGGTCACCCTCGGCGAGGTGCTCGAGGTCGCGACCGACAAGCGCGCCAAGAGGTACGACCCCAACGCGCACCGGCCGCACCACCACCTGGTCTGCGCCCAGTGCGGCGCCATCCGGGACGTCCACCCCACGGGCAACCCGATGGCCGACCTCCCCGACTCCGAGCGCTTCGGCTTCACCGTCTCGGACGTCGAGGTGACATACCGCGGCGTGTGCCCGAACTGCGCGGCGGCCTGACGAACCACACCGAAGCCCCGGCGTCCTTCCAGGACGCCGGGGCTTCGTGCTGCCCACGGGACAACAACCCGACAGGGCAACAAGCCGAGGGCCGGAACCCTTTCGGATTCCGGCCCTCGGCCTTCAGTAGCGGGGACAGGATTTGAACCTGCGACCTCTGGGTTATGAGCCCAGCGAGCTACCGAGCTGCTCCACCCCGCGTCGATGAATGCAACGTTACGTGAAGGATGAGCCCAGAAGCAAATCGCTCAACTGCACTCCCTAGGGGCGCGGGGAACTGCGCGACGAGCCACAGCGGACCCGCAGCCGCCAGACGTGCTCACCCGGCGCCCACATCAGGCAGACAGTTCTTCCCGCAGCGCGTCCCGCAACCGCGCCGCCCGCTCCGAGACCTCCGCCGGCCCCAGCGCCACCGCCCGGTCGGCCCACCGCTGCCCCTCCGCCAGCTCTCCCCGACGCGCGTAGACGAGGGCCAGCCGCAACGCCGCCCGCCCGTGCCCCGCGTCGGCGGCCCGGGTCCACCACACGGCGGCCTCCGGCTCACTCCCCTCGCGGGCGAGCAGCAGTCCCAGGTTGAAGGCGCCGTTGCGGGAGCCGGCCTCCGCGGCCTCCCGGTACCACCGGGCCGCCTCGACGACATCGCCCCGGGACGCGGCGAGCATCCCCACCCGCACCTGGGCGCGCCGGTGCCCCTGCGAGGCCGCCCGCTCGTACCACTCCTCGCACTCGCTCTTCTCCTCGTGCACCGGCTCCCCGAGCGTGTGCGCGGGCACCGGCGGCCGCCGGGCGTCGAGCACGGTGGCGAGCCGGTACGCGGCCTCCGCGCTGCCGCCTCCCGCCGCGCACCGCAGATGCCGCTCGGCGGTGGCCTCGTCGCCGTCCCGCAGCCGGGCGATGCCGACCTGGAGCGCCGCCTCGGTGTGCCCGGCGGCGGCCGCCCGCTCGTACCAGCGCAGCGCGACGGCCTCCTCGCCCCGTCCGGCGAACAGGATGCCGAGGTTGAACGCGGCGTCGACGCTCCCGGCCTCGGCGGCCTTGGAGAACCACGGCTCCGCACCGGCCGTGTCACCGCCCTGGAGCAGCAGGATGGCCAGCGCGTTCGCCGCCTCCCGGTGCCCCGCGTACGCGGCCCGCCGGTACCACTGCTCGGCCTGTGCGGTCCGGCCCTGCTCGGCGCAGAGCAGCCCGAGGTTGTACGCGCCGTTGTCGTCCCCGGCGTCCATCGCGGCCCGGTACCAGCGCTCGGCGGTCTGCGGCTCGCCGCGCTCGGCGTGCAGCGCGCCCAGCGCGTTGGCCGCGTTGCCGTCGCCGTCCTGGGCGGCGCGCAGCCACCACACGGCGGCGCTCTCGGTGTCGCCCGCGTCCCGCAGCAGGAATCCGAGCGCGCAGGCGGCCCGCGCCTCGCCGTCCTTCGCGGAGGTCAGGTACCAGCGGCCGGCCTCCTTGAGCGCGCCGCGCCGCTCCAGAATGGCCCCGAGGTGCAGCGCCGCCCGCCGGTGCCCGCGCGCGGCGGCCTGCCGGTACCACTGCTCGGCGTCGGCCCCGGCGCCGTGGTCCTCCCCGACGTCCCCCTCGGGCACCAGTCGGCGGTCGAGGGTGCGGGCCAGCCGGTAGGCGGCCTCCCGGTGTCCCCGCTCGGCGGCGGTCCGCATCCACTGCTCGGCGTCCGCGTCCCCGCGGTGCTCCAGCAGGTCGGCGAGGGCGTAGGCGCCGAGCGCGTGCCCCTGCTCGGCGGACTGGCGCAGCCAGTACTCGGCGGCGGGCTCGTCGCCCCGCTCGCGGTGGTGGCGGCCCAGCGCGTGGGCGGCCGCGGCGGAACCGGCGACGGCGGCGATCCGCCACCAGCCGGCCGCGTCGTCGGCGTACCCGCGCTGGTGGAGGAGGACGCCCAGGTTGTTGGCGGCGGCCCGGTCGCCGGCGGCGGTGGCGGCACGCAGATGGGGCTCGGCTCCGTCGAGATCACCGCGGCGCAGCAGCAGGGCGCCGAGGACGCTCATCGCCTCGACGTCACCGGCTTCGGCGGCGAGCCGCTGCCGGACCTCCTCGGCGGCGTCGTCAGGCGCCTCCCCGACCCCGTCCCGCCCGGAAGGTTGCACAAAACGCCCTGTCTCGAACAGAGTTGCCTTGTCCCCCATAACGTCCATCGTCGCACCACCTGCAACCTGGGTACACCTGGTATACCGCAGCCAGTGAGGTCACTTCAGCGTTTTGTCGACATGCCCACAGAACGACAAGTGAAACACAGTTCCCGCCAACTGCCCCCGGCGGCACGGCCGTCGCTTCCTCGGCACATGCGTTCGCACATCACGAAGGCCCGGATCCTGAAAGGATCCGGGCCTTCGATTCCAGTAGCGGGGACAGGATTTGAACCTGCGACCTCTGGGTTATGAGCCCAGCGAGCTACCGAGCTGCTCCACCCCGCGCCGTTGTGTTCCAACCGTATCACGGCGCGGAGGTGGGCTTTGACCAGCGGTTGCTCAGCCGCTGGGACTGCTGCTGGGCTTCGGGCTGCTGCTGGGCTTGGGACTGCTACTGGGCTTGGGACTGCTACTGGGTTTGGCGCTGCTGCCGCTCTTGTTCGCCGCGGCCTGAGCGTCCTCCGCACGCTTGAGTGCGTCCTGGAGGTCGTCCTGGGCCCGGCCGTAGGCCTCCCAGTCACCCTTCTTGAGGGCTTCCTGGCCGGCGTCGAACGCCTTCTGGGCGTCGTTCAGGGCCTGTTGGACCGTCGGGTTGCTGGAAGTCGGCGGCGGCTTGGTCCCGCCGTCGTCCTCCGGTGGCGGGGTGGTCGAGGCGTCCGCCCCGAAGACCTTGTTCAGGGCCTGGTCGAGGGTGTCCTCGAAGGCGGTGTTGCCGCCGTAGGTCACCAACACCTTCCGCAGCAGCGGGTACTTGAGTCCACCACCGCGTACGTAGACCGGCTCCACGTAGAGCAGTCCACCGTCGAGCGGCACCGTCAGGAGGTTGCCGTACTCCACATTGGAGTCGCCTCTGTTGAGGAGGCTGATGGTCTCGGCGATGTCCTGTTCGGAGTTGAACTGGCTCTGCACCTGTTTGGGCCCGTTGACCGTGGTGTTGGTCGGGAGTTTCAGGATTCTGATCTTGCCGTAGTCACTGGTGCCCGCCTCGGCGTCGACCGCCATGAACGCGCTGAGGTTGTCCCGGCCGTTGGGCGTGAACGTCGTCGTGAGCGAGAACGCCTGCGCCTTCTGGTCGGGCATCTTCATGCTCAGGTAGTACGGCGGCACCGCGTCGCCCGACTTGTTGGTCGGGTCGTCCGGCACCTGCCACACCTCGCTGCCGCTGAGGAAGGTGTCCGCGTCCTCGACGTGGTAGCGGGCCAGCAGTTCGCGCTGGACCTTGAACAGGTCCTGCGGGTACCGCAGATGGGCCATCAGGTCGGTGGAGATGTCCTTCTTCGACTCCACCGTGCCCGGGAACGCCTTCATCCAGGTCTTGAGAACCGGGTCCTGGGTGTCCCACTGGTAGAGCTTGACCTGGCCTGTGTACGCGTCGACGGTCGCCTTCACCGAGTTGCGGATGTAGTTGACCTGGTTCTGCTGGGCCACCACCGCGCGCTGGTTGTTGGTCGCGGTCAGCGAGTCGGCCGTGGTGTCACCGAGGGTCGTGCGCGAGGAGTACGGGTAGCCGTTCGTCGTGGTGTACGCGTCGACGATCCACTGGATCCTGCCGTTCACCACCGCCGGATAGGCGTCGCCGTCGATGGTCAGCCAGGGGGCGACCGCCTCGACGCGCTGCTTGGGCGTGCGGTTGTACAGGATCCGCGAGCCCTCGCCGATCGCTCCGGAGTAGAGGATCTGCGGCTCGCTGAACGCCACCGCGTACGCGGCCCGGTTGACCGGGTTGGAGAGGTTGACCCCGCTCTTGGCCTTGTAGCTGTAGGTCTTCTCGCCGGAGTCGTCGGAGTAGTCGATCTCCTTCTGGGGACCGCCGACGATCGAGTAGGTGGTGGTCTTCTCGCCGTAGTAGACGCGCTGCTGGTACTCGCCGAGGTCGCCCTGGGAGGGCAGGTTGGACTCGGTGAAGACCGGGCGGCCCTCGTCGTCGGCCTCGGTGCCCTTCGCGGCGACCACGCCGTAACCGTGGGTGTAGCGGAAGTGGTCGTTGATCCAGTTGTTCTTCGGGATGCCCGCGAGGTTCAGCTCACGCAGCCCGATGACCGTGTCCTGATCCCCGGCGTTCTTGCCGTCCTTGCTGTACCGGTCGACGTCCAGGTTGGTCGGGAACGCGTAGTAGTTGCGCATCTGCTGGAGCTGCTGAAACGTCGGCGAGACGACGTTGGGGTCCACGACCCGGATGCTGGCCGTGGCGTCGACGTCGTCGCGCAGCGTGGTCTTGTCCGTGGTGGTGGACTTGCCCGCGTACTCGGTCACCGAGGCGTCGTCGATGCCGTACGCCTCGCGCGTCGCCTTGAGGTTCTTCTCGACGTACGGGGCTTCCTTGGCCTGCTCGTTCGGCTGGACCTGGAACTTCTGGACGATCGCCGGGTAGAGGCCGCCGATGAGGATCGCCGAGAGCACCATCAGGCCGAAGCCGATCACGGGCAGCTGCCAGGTGCGGCGCCACAGGGTGGCGAAGAACAGCAGGGCGCAGATGACGGCGATGCAGAACAGGATGGTCTTCGCCGGCAGATAGGCGTTGGCGTCGACGTACCTCAGGCCGGTCCAGCTGTCGGTCGCCTTGAAGTCGCTGGACTTGACCGCGAGGCCGTACCGGTCGAGCCAGTAGGCGACCGCCTTCAGGGTGACGAAGACGCCGAGCAGCACCGAGAGGTGTCCGGTGGCCGCGGCCGTGGCCCGCGCACCCGGCGAGGTGATCCTGAGGCCGCCGTAGAGGTAGTGGGTCAGGGCCGCGGCGATCACGGAGAGGATCGTGGCGGCGAACCCGAAGCCGAGCAGGAACCGGTACCAGGGCAGGTCGAAGGTGTAGAAGGAGATGTCGAGGTGGAACTGCGGGTCCTTCTGGCCGAAGGAGACGCCGTTGACCCACATCAGCCAGGTCCGCCACTGGCCGGCCGCCGAGGCGCCCGCGATGAGGCCCACCAGGGAGACGATGCCGAGCAGCAGCCACTTCTTGTACGGCGCGATGCCCATCCGGTAGCGGTCGAGGTTCTGCTGCTCCATGGACATGGCGCTCAGCGGCGGCCGGAGCCGGTGCGCCAGCCAGATGTTGAGGCCGACCGCGAGGGCCATCAGCACACCGAAGACGAAGAACAGCCCGATCTTGGTCCACAGGGTGGTGGTGAACACGGACGAGTAGTTCACCGAGCGGTACCAGAGCCAGTCAGTCCAGAAACCCGCGAACATGGTGAACGCCATGCCGAGGACGGCAAGGACGCCCAGCGTCATGAGCAGGGTCCTGGCACGCCGGGACGGGCGGCCCACTCTCATCCGCGGCCCTGTCGGGCCTCCGCCGCGGTCCGGCATCTGGAAAGCCAAGGTGCGCACCTCGAAGTTCGCTGTCGATCCGTCAGACCCCCGGGTTCGCGGGCCCTGGGTGGCCCCCCGTGATCGCGGGCCCCCACCTATGCAACTTACTCACCGTTTACTCGGTTCCCGATTCCGGTGATGAACGAGGCAGGATTGTGACCATGTCCAACACTCCCATGGCGGCGAGCCCGCTCACCCGGGCCGTACTCGAGATCGACGAGTACGCCTCCGGCCTCGGCTGGGACCAGCCCGCCCGCCTCTTCGCCCTCGTCGACACCGCCCGGCTGCGCGCCCAGGAACCCGCTCTCGCGAGCCAGCTCGGTCAGGAGGGGGCGCAGGAGTCCGCGGCTCTGACCCCGGTCGAGCAGGAGGAGATTCCCGCGGGCAAGCCCCTCGACGAGTTCCTCGGCACCATCGCCTGGCCCGACGCGGTCGTCGGCTGCGCGCTCACAGTCGAGCGCCTGATGCTGCCGCCGTCGGCTGAGGCGTCCGTCCCGCAGGGGCTGAGCGAGGCCAAGCTGGCGAAGTGGGTCGCCGAGCACCCGGACCGCCAGGAGGTCCGCATGACGGTCGGGGTGCTGCGCGACGGCACCCGCGACTCGGCGCTGCGCCTGCGCGAGAAGGACTCCCCCACGGAGGTCCTCACGGGCGGCGACCTGGTCCCGGGCCTCGCGGAGGCGTTGTCGGCGACGTTCGCGGACTAGCCCCGCGCGGCTAGCTCTTCGTGCACTTCGGCAGGTCGGACGTCTTGCCCTCGCGGAGGTCCTTGAGCGCGCCGAGGGCGTCGTCGATGGTGTTCACCTTGATCAGGGTGAGCCCGCTCGGGGTGTCCTTGGCGGCGGCCGCGCAGTTGTCGGCGGGCGTCAGGAAGTACTGGGCGCCCTTGTCACGTGCGCCGACCGTCTTCATCTCGATGCCGCCGATCGGGCCGACCTTGCCGTCGTCGTCGATCGTGCCGGTGCCGGCGACGAACTTGCCGCCGGTGAGGCTCCCCGGGGTCAGCTTGTCGTAGATGCCGAGCGCGAACATCAGGCCGGCGCTCGGGCCGCCGACGTCGGCGAGCTTGATGTCGATGGTGAACGGGAAGGTGTGGTCGGTCCCGGCGGCGATCCCGACGATGGCCCGCTTGGCGCCGTCGTCCTCGGACGTCCTGGTGGTGATGGTGATCTTCTCGGTCTTCGTCGCCGGCTTGTTCGCCTTCTCGGCGGCGGCCTGTTCCTTGGCGGGCACGATCGTGAAGACGACCTTCTCGCCCGGCTTGTGCCTGGTCACCAGCTTTGCGACGTCATCCGGGGCCTTCACCGCCGTCCCGTCGACGTCCTTGATCACGTCACCGGCGTGCAGCCTGCCCTCGGCCGGGGAGTCCTTGACGACGGTCGAGACGATCACCCAGGACTGCACGGGGACGTGCAGCTCCTTCAGGGCGGCGACCTTGGCGCTCTCCTGGGACTGGCTGAACTCCTCGGCGTTCTCCTGGGTCGACTGCTCCTCGGTCTTGCCGTCCGGGTAGAGCGTGTCGTGCGGGACGACCTTGGCGTCGTGCGCGAGCCAGCCGTAGACGGCCTCGACGATGTTCATCTTGTAGTCCGCGCTGGTGACCCGGACGGTGGTCATGTTCAGGTGACCGCTCGTCGGATACGTCTTGCGTCCGGAGATCTGGAGCACCGGCTCGCCGCCGTGGTCCCCGAGGGTGTTCACCGTGGGGCCCGGTGACAGCTCGGAGTAGGGCACTTTGATGAAGACTCCCGCGCAGAGAAGCGCGATCAGCATCAGGGTGGAGGCGAGCATCGTCGCGGTGCGGCGTGGCATGGCACGACAGTACGGGACGTATCTGTCGGACCATCGTCAGGGCGCCGTACCCGGCCGAGGTCAGGTACCGGAGTGGGACTTCTCCATGGCGGCGCGGAAACGGGCGTAGCCGTCGAGCTCGGGGCCGTCGCTGCGGACCTTGCGGGTGCGGTTGGCCCAGCTGCCCCACAACCCGGCCGCGACCGCGGCCACGAGTGGAATCAACAACCAGATGAGCGCCCCCATGCCGACCTCCGACCCCGGACCGAGCGACCGCCGAGCGATCGCGGAAAACTGACTGATCAGCAGATTAACCATCCGCACTGACAACGCTCGTGCCAGGGGTGCGGTTACGCAACCGGAGGGGTGAAGGAAGGGTTCAGCAGGTGCCGACGGCAGGCTCAGCAGGCGCCGACGGCGAGCCAAAGGCGGGCTCAGCAGGCGCCGACCCATTCCTCCGTACCGTCAGAAAACGTCTGGTGCTTCCAGATCGGCACCTCGTGCTTGAGATCGTCGATCAGCTTCCGGCAGGCCTCGAAGGCCTCGCCCCGATGCGGACAGGAAACGGCGACGACGACAGCGAGGTCCCCGACGCCGAGATCCCCCACCCGGTGCACAGCGGCGAGCGCCCGCACCGGGAACTCGGCGACGACCTTTTCCGCGACCCTTCGCATCTCGGCCTCGGCACTGGGGTGGCAGGAGTACCCGAGCTTGTCGACGTCGACCCCACCGTCGTGGTTCCGCACGGTCCCGACGAACAGCGCGGTCCCTCCGGCGGCGTCGTCCCCCACGGCCCGGAAGACCTCGTCGAGGGAGAGGGGGGTGTCGCGGATGGCGAGGAGCTTGATGGGCTCGTCGGCGGTCTGCTCACCGGGGTGATCGCTGATGGCTGCCATGCCTCCATCGTGCCGCACGCTCCGACCGACCCGGAATCGAACTTTCACCAGGCACACGCGTGTGCACGATTGGAGACTCGTACAGTGCACTCACCCAGGGGCGCGGGGAACTGCGCGACCGGCCACGACTGACCCGCAGCCGCCCGACTGCCTCACGCCCCCCGCTGAGGCGCACCCCTCAGATTCTCCGCCGGGCCTTCCGAGCCCGCCGCACCACAGCCGCCGCACCGAGCAGCGCAACCGTCGCCCCCGCCGCCCCCGCCGCCGTCGCGTCCTTCCGCCCCAGCCGCCGCCCGGCGACCGTGTGCCGCCCGGCGACCTCCTCGAGGAGCTCCGCGAGCACCTCCTCGTTGGTCCACCGCGGCCGCCACCCGGCGTCGTGCAGCCGGCTGCCGCTCACCACCCAGGGGTACATGGTGTACGCGAGGTCCCCGGCGGGGGACGGCGTGAGTCCGATCCGGTGCAGCCGGGCCGCCGCGCCCAGCGCCACCGCCGACGGCAGCTCCATCCGGCGGATCCCGCTGAGCTCCTCGATCTCCTCCTGCTCCAGCCATCCGTCGCAGCCCACGGCCAGTTCCCCGTCGACCTTCTCCAGGACGGCGTGCTCCAGAGCGGCGCACAGGTCCTCGACGTGGCAGAACTGCCAGGCGGGCCGGGACCCGGCCACCACCAGCAGCCGGGGCGACTCGAAGTACCGGGTCAGGGCGGTGTCGGTGCCCCCGCCCACCAGTACGGCGGGCCGTACGACGGTGACGTTGAGCCCGGGGTGCGCCCTGGGGGCCCGCCGCGCGAGCCGCTCGATCTCCAGCAGGTCGCCGACGCCGGTCGCCTCGGCGGTGGCCCGCAGCTCTGCGTCCTCCGACAGGGGCAGCTCGTTGTCCGGCAGCGCGCCGTAGACCATCGCGGAGGTGCACAGCACGACCCGGTGGACGCCCGCTGCCGCGGCCGCGGTCAGCACGGTCTGCGTCCCCCGGACGTTGTAGGCCGTACGTGCGGCGGGGTCCGTCTCCAGATCGAGGTCGAGGGCCAGATGCACCACGACATCGGCCCCGCGGAGCTTGTCCGCGATGGCCGGATCCCGCACGTCCAGGATGTGCCACTGCGCCGCCGCGCACTCGCCGCGCCGCTCGTCCAGCGCGATGACCTGCTTGATCTCCTCCGAGGCGGCGAGCCGCTCGACGAGCAGTGCTCCGACGCCGGACGCGGCACCGGTGACCGCGACGACTGGCCCGCGCGTGGCGGGATTGGTTGACTGGTTTCGCGCTGCGCGAACCTGCGGATCAGGGGAACTCACCGGGCGTCTCCAGCGGTTGTCTTCAGTAGGAACGCGAGTGACGCGTACGTACCAGGTGGCATCCATCCTGCCGCAGGCGGAGAGTCGGCGGAGCACCGAGGCCCTCACGGCCCGCGGTGTCTACGCTGGGGGGTGTTATCGGGCAGCCGCGCCACCGGGGCAACCGGTGGCCTTACCAGCCGAGGAATCCCGTGAGTGACACCCCATTCGGATTCGGCCTTCCGCCGGAGGAGCCGGACGACGGCGACGAGGGCAAGAAGAAGGACCAGCAGAGCGGCGGTGGTCAGGGACCGAACAACCCGTTCGGTTTCGGCGGCCTGCCCGGCGCCGGAGGCTTTGGCGGCCCCGGTGCGGACAATCCGCTCGCTGCCATGTTCGGATCGCTGAACCCCACCGACCTGGGCGCCGCCTTCCAGCAGCTGGGCCAGATGCTCTCGTACGAGGGCGGTCCGGTGAACTGGGACATGGCCAAGCAGATCGCCCGCCAGACGGTGTCCCAGGGCACCGCGGACGGCACCAAGGACGCGAGCGTGGGCCCCGCCGAGCGCACCGCGGTCCAGGAGGCCGTCCGCCTGGCCGACCTCTGGCTCGACGACGCGACGTCCCTGCCGTCCGGCGCGGGCTCCGCCGTGGCGTGGTCCCGCGCGGAGTGGGTCGAGGCGACCCTGCCCGCGTGGAAGGAGCTCGTCGACCCGGTGGCCGAGCGGGTCGGCACCGCGATGGGCGATGTCCTGCCGGAGGAGATGCAGGCCATGGCGGGCCCGCTGATCGGCATGATGCGCTCGATGGGCGGCGCCATGTTCGGCACCCAGATCGGGCAGGCCGTCGGGGTGCTCGCGGGTGAGGTCGTCGGCTCCACCGACATCGGCCTGCCGCTGGGCCCGGCCGGCAAGGCCGCGCTGCTGCCGGCGAACATCGAGGCGTTCGGCAAGGACCTCGGCGTTCCCAAGGACGAGGTGCGGCTGTATCTCGCCCTGCGCGAGGCCGCCCACCAGCGCCTCTTCGCGCACGTGCCGTGGCTGCGCTCGCACCTGTACGGCGCGGTCGACGGCTACGCGCGCGGGATCAAGGTCGACACCGCCAAGCTGGAGGACGTGGTCGGCCAGTTCGACCCGCAGAACCCCGAGCAGCTCCAGGACGCCCTCCAGCAGGGCATGTTCCAGCCGGAGGACACCCCGGAGCAGAAGGCCGCCCTGGCCCGTCTGGAGACGGCTCTGGCGCTGGTGGAGGGCTGGGTGGACGCGGTGGTCCACGCGGCCGCGAAGCCGCGTCTGTCGTCCGCCGACGCGCTGCGCGAGACCCTGCGCCGCCGGCGTGCCTCGGGCGGCCCGGCCGAGCAGACCTTCGCCACGCTGATCGGCCTGGAGCTGCGCCCCCGCCGTCTGCGGGACGCCTCCCGCCTGTGGGCCTCGCTCACGGACGCGCGCGGTGTCGACGGCCGTGACGGCCTGTGGGCCCACCCGGACATGCTGCCGACCGCCTCCGACCTGGACGACCCGGACGGCTTCGTGCACCGCGAGCAGCTGGACTTCTCCGAGCTGGAGAAGATGCTCGGCGAGACGGACAGCGGCTCCGACGGCTCCGACGGCTCCGACGGCTCCGACGGGAAGCCGGACCTGAAGAAGGACGACGACACCGAGTGAGCCTCCATGACGACGCGGTCCTCGTGATCAAGGGGTACGAGGGCCAGGAGGAGCTGCGCCAGGCCTACCTGGACCATCTCGCGGCCCACCCGGACGGCATGTGGAAGGCATGTCAGGCGGGGCACGTCACGGCGAGCGCACTGGTGATCGACCCGTCACGCGGACAGGTCCTGCTCACCCTTCACAAGAAGTTGCGGATGTGGCTCCAGATGGGCGGCCACTGCGAGCCGGCCGACACCTCCCTGGAGGCGGCGGCCCTGCGCGAGGCGACGGAGGAGTCGGGGGTCGCCGGTCTGACCCTGCTGCCCGGCGGCCCGGTCCGCCTGGACCGGCACCCCATCCCGGCGCCCTGCAACTGGCACTTCGACGTGCAGTACGCGGCTCTCGCCCCGGCCGGAGCCGTGGAGACGATCAGCGAGGAGTCCCTCGACGTGCGGTGGTTCGCCTACGACGAGGTGGCGGACGTGGCGGACGAGTCCGTCGTACGCCTGCTGGAAGCGACCCGCGCGAGGCTGTGAGCGCCTTCTAGGCGCATGGGTAAGGGGCGCCCGGTATTGCCGGGCGCCCCTTACCCATGCCTAGCTGTTGCTGCCCCCGAGGGAGTTGCCGCGCATGCCGAACTGGCCGAGGACCCCGCCGTTGCGCATGCCCTGCGGCGGCAGGAGCTCACTCGGCTGGACCAGGACGTGGCCGGTGCCGCCGAAGTGCATCTCCCAGCCCTCGCCGGTGGTACCGCGGCGGCGCCACACTCCGGAGGTGGAGGTGGGTGCCTGGAGCTGGGTGCGCAGGGACGTGGACCAGGCGATGACGGCGTCGGAGTCGACGCAGACGTTCTTGTCCGGGCCCACCTCGAGGACCAGCGGCTCGCCCGAGGTCATCAGGACGACCTGCCCGGAGCCGGACAGCTCCAGGTTGTAGGCGCCCGCGGAGGCCACCTCGACGGCGCTGTCCACGGCGACGATGCCGACGCCGAGGGAGCCGTCGAAGGCGAGGATGTAGGAGCTGTCGACGGTGATGCCGCGGCCGACCTCCATGATGTGCAGGTGCTGGGCGACGTTGGCCAGGTAGACGACGCCGTTGCCCTTGCAGCGCATGAGGTCGAGGCCCTCGCCGGTCATCCGCTCGACGTTGCGCCAGCTGCGGTTGCGGTACTGGCTGTCGAACTCGACCTGTCCCTCGAAGGCCACCATGGCGCCCTGCCGGGCGAGCACGGGACTGCTGCCCTGCGTGACGTCGGTCTTCAGGAGCTGCGGGTTCTGGAGCGTGTAGCGGCCGGTCGACTCGACCGGGACGTGTGCGAAGAGTGTGCTGTGCATGATGTGCCTGGTGCTCCCCTCAGCCCCGGATCTTGAATCGGTCGCCGGTGTCCTCGCTCGGCTGGACGACGACGAAGCCCTGCCCCTTGAAGCCGATCTGGAAGGCCTCGCCACTGCCACGGCCGATGAGGGCGCTCGCCTTGATGGTGCGGCGGGCCTTCATCTCCAGGCCGGCCGTCCAGGCGACGAGGGCGTCCGGGTCGACGTACGTCTCGCGTTCGGCGCAGTCCAGGGCCATCGGGATGCCCCGGCTGACCAGGGCGACCCAGCCGGTGCCCTTGACGACCAGGTTGGTCAGACCGGAGCCGGACAGTTTGGCGAGTCCCTTGACCGGCTCGATGGCGAGTTCCAGGGAGGCGTCGCAGGCCAGCAGGGTGGCGCCGTTCACGGACAGCGCCTCACCGTTGAGGTGCAGGACGAGGATGTCGCCGCCGTAGTCGGCGAGATACAGGTCGCCGTCACCGCGGGCCAGCATCAGCCGGCCGCCCTCTCCGGTGACCATCTCCTCCGCCGAGCGGCGCAGGCTCGCGGGCGCCGCGTCGAACTGGACATAGCCGTCGTAGGCGATCATCGAGCCGGCCTTGGCGATCAGGTCGTGGCCGGTGACCATGGTGACCTTGAGCGTCTTGGAGCTGTGCACACTCATCCGGACGCCGGTCGCGGCGGCGCGGTGCGCACTCAGAGTCTGGGTGTCCATGGCCTCACACCTCGAAGGGCTGTACGACGACGAAGTTTCCGGGGGCGCCGCGGAACTGGAGGTTCACGGCCTCGGTGGTCTGCCGGGCGTACCCGGAGCGGCGCAGCCTGAGCGAGGTCGTGGTGACCGCCTGCGCACCGGCCGACCAGGCGATGACGGCGTTGCCGTCGACGTAGGTGGCCGCGCCGACGGGCAGGACGACGGGCACGCCGCGTGTCTTGACGACGACGGCTCCCGTGCCGGAGAAGAGCATGCTGAAGAAGCCTCCGCCGGGCAGTCCCGCGCCCTCGATGCGGCGAACCTCGGTCTCCAGGGTCTCGTCGAAGGCGAGCACGCCCTGGGCGCTGGTGTAGATCTGCTCGCCCTGAAGGCGGATCACGAAGACGCGGCTGGCCTCGTCGGCGAGGAACACCTCTCCGTTGCCGGTGCAGCGCATCAGGGACATGCCCTGGCCGGTGAGCGCTCCGGTGAGCTTGCCGAGCAGTCCCGAGCCCTTGTGGGCGAAGTCGATGTCGCCCTGGTAGGCGACCATGCTGCCCTGCTTGGCGAGGATGGGCGCGTCCTTGGTGAGGGTGGCCCGCACCAGGTTGGCGTTCTGCTCCGTCCAGCGGTCGCCGACGGGGGCTTCCGCGTACTTCGTCAGGACGACCCGGACGTTGGCCTCCGGCGGCACGGGGGCGAGCTGGGTCCCGCCGCCGAAGGGCTGCGCCTGTCCTGGGAAGGCACCGGGCGCGCCGGGGGGCGCGAACTGACCGGCGACGGCGCCGGGAGGGGTGAACTGGCCGGCGGGGGCGCCGGGAGGGGCGTACTGGCCCGCCGGTGCTCCCGGAGGGGCGTACTGGCCCGCCGGAGGTGCTCCTGGTGGCGTGAAGGTCTGCCCCGGAGGGGTGAAGGCCTGGGGGCTCGTCGGTGCGGCGGGGGGGGGGGGCGGGGGGGCGGGGGGGGGGGGGGGCGGGGGGGGGGGGGGGGGGGGGGGCCGGTGCGGGCGCCGGGGGCGCGCCGAACGAAGGCGCGGGCGGGGCCGCCTGCGGGGGCGGCGCGAAGGCCGGCGCCTGGGGCTGCGCCGGGATGCCGGGCTGGGGCGCGGGCTCCGGAGCGGCCTCCTCCTCGGCGACCTCGCCGCCGAAGTTCTTCAGCAGCGCCTCCAGACCGCCGTCGAAGCCCTGGCCGACCGCGGCGAACCGCCAGACGTCCTTCAGGTAGAGGTCGCCCACCATCAGGGCGCGCTCGGTGGAGAACTCGCTGCCGTCGAACGGGTACCGGGCGACTTCCTCGCCGCCGGCGACGATCCGGAGGTAGCCGGGAGCGATCTGCGACATCTGTCCGTCGCCGTCGATCGTCGCCGTGAACGACAACTTCTGGATCTGCGACGGAATCTGGTCGAGGGTGACCCGGAACGACTCCGTGTCGCCCGATTGCGCCCCCAGGAGCTGGATGGAGTCCTCGGGGGACTTGGGCTGGTTGAAGAAGATGAAGTACCGGTCGTCGGAAAGCCGTTCGTCGGCGTCGAGGCCGAAGCAGCTGATGTCGAAGGTCAGTCCGGGGCCGGAGATCTGTACACCTACGTACAGATCCGTGCCCGCGGTCAGGTCACTGATCTTGGCCTTGTGGCCGCGCTGGAATTCCCTGGCCATGCGTAACGACCGTCCCCCATCCCGAATGCGAGTGCGTCGCGACAGGCTAACGGCAAAGTCGGACACCGGCTCAAGCCGGTACGGATCCGGTACAAAAACCCGTTCGAGTCGACCGTCACTCTCCGCGCCCGGGCGGCAGGTGCGGCAACCGGTCGGCGGCCACCACGCCCTCGAGATAGCCCTTGGCCCGCTCGGTGCGCGGATACGCCTCCAGCAGTCGCCAGAACCGGGGCCCGTGACCGGGGACGAGCAGATGCGCCAGCTCGTGGAGCAGGACGTAGTCGACGACGTACTCCGGCATCCCCTGAAGTCGGTGCGACAGCCGGATGCTGCCCTCGGACGGGGTGCAGGAGCCCCAGCGCGTGTTCTGGTTGGTGACCCAGCGCACCGAGGCGGGCCGGGCCCGGCCGTCGAAGTACTGCGCCGACAGCCGCTGCGCCCGCTCGGAGAGCTCGGCGTCCCCGAGAACCCGTTTGCTTTCCTGTGCGGCCAGCTTGTCGAGCATGACGCTGACCCAGCGCTGCTCCTCGGCCTCGGACATCCGGGCAGGGATGAGCACGACGGTGCGATCGCCCTCGCGGTACGCGGAGACCGTCCGGCGTCGGCGGCTGCTCCTGCGTACCTCGATCGCGCTCGCCCCCGGGCCGCTCGGCGGCTGGCTCGTCGTGCTGCGCTGTGGCGTTCCGGCGCTGTGCAGTGGATCGGCGGGCACGCCCTGACGTTACCCGCTGCACATGGGGGAAGTCCCGACTCCGGGACGGTTCGGTTCCGATCCCCCTCCATGCGTCTGATTTGTACGACGAACAGCCCTCACCTGTGGACAACTTTCGGCACGTGATGTCCGGCTCCGGGCATGCTGGCACCGCCGCCGAAACCGCGACCCGACCGTCGCCGGGTTCCGGTGGCGGACGGGGATGTTCTACGAGGGCTACGGGGGCCTGTCATGGAAGCAGTGGTTCCGCCGGCACACACCATGGTTCCGCGGATGAAGCCCGCGCTGCGGCGCGGCTGGCGCGATCTGCACACCGTGCAGTTCGGGATGACCCCGGCGCACGCGCTGACGCTGGGCCCGATGGACCAGGCGACGGGCGACTTCCTCGATCTCCTCAACGGCACGCGCGGCCTCGCGCTGCTGCGGGAGGAGGCACGCGGGATGGATCTTCCCGAGGGTCATGTCGACGCGCTCGTGGACCGGCTCGTCCGGGCCGGGCTCGTCGAGGACGCGCAGGGCGGCGGACCGGCCGCGGACGCGCTGCGCGGGAAGAAGGACGTGATGGACCGGCTGGCGCCCGACCTGGCGTCCCTCTCCCTGACCACGTCCGCGCCGGATGAGGCGATCCGGCTCCTGGCCGCCCGCCGCTCACTGCGCGTGCAGGTCAGAGGTGCCGGCCGGGTGGGCTCGGTGCTGGCCGCACTGCTCTCGGGTGCGGGGGTGGGAGAGGTGGACGTGCGGGACTGGGGCCGGGTCGAGCCGGGGGACGTGGCCCCGGGCGGACTGCCCGCCGCCTCCGTCGGCGAGCGCAGGGACACGGCCGCACGCCGGGCGGTGTCCGCGGCGGCTCCCGGCCGCCCGCCGCGCCGCGCCTCCCGGACCGCGACCGGAGGGGACGACCCCGGTTTCTCCCTCGTGATCCTCGCCCCGCGCGACGACGTCGACGTGCACGCGCCCGCCATGGCGGTGGCCGAACCCCTGGTCCGGTCCGGGACACCTCATCTGTACGCGGGTGTGGTCGAGGGGACCGGGGTGGTCGGCCCCTTCGTCCTTCCGGGCGAGACGGGCTGCGCGGGCTGTCTGCACGAGACGCGGACCGACCGGGACGAGGCCTGGCCGCGGCTGGTCGCCCAGTGGCGCTCGGGCAGCAGGCCCCGGCCGGCCCGCCCCTGCGACCTGGCGCTGGCCACGACCGTCGCGGGACTGGCGGCCGCGCACGCCCTCGCCTTCCTGGACGGCCGGGCCCCGTCGAGCGCCGGTGCCCGCTGGGAGGTCTCGCTGCCCGGCCTGAACTGGCACGCACGGCCGGTGTGGCCGCATGCGGCATGCCCGTGCGGGGCCGCGGAGAAAGGTAAGGGAGAACACACCTCCAAGGAGGAGGCTTCGCACGAGACAATGGCAGTGCAAGGGTCGTCGGAGGAGTCGTGCCGCAAGGCAACCGCACCACGGCCTGCTGGGACCTGGAGGGCGCATGTCTGATCTTCCCCGGAAGGCGGTCACCCGGACCGCCAAACTCGCCGCGCTCCCGCTCGGCTTCGCCGGGCGGGCCACCTGGGGACTCGGCAAGCGGATCGTGGGCGAGTCCGCGGAGATCGTCGGCCGCGAACTGCAACAGCGCACCGCCGATCAGCTCTTCAAGGTGCTCGGGGAGCTCAAGGGCGGTGCCATGAAGTTCGGGCAGGCCCTGTCCGTCTTCGAGTCGGCGCTGCCCGAGGAGGTCGCAGGACCCTACCGGGCGGCCCTGACGAAGCTCCAGGAGGCGGCGCCTCCGATGCCCACCCGCACCGTGCACACCGTGCTGGAGGAGCGGCTGGGCGAGGACTGGCGGCAGCTGTTCGCCGAGTTCGACGACAAGCCCTCCGCGGCGGCCTCCATCGGCCAGGTGCACCGGGCCGTCTGGCACGACGGACGCGAGGTCGCGGTCAAGGTCCAGTACCCGGGGGCCGGTGAGGCCCTGCTGTCCGACCTGAACCAACTGGGGCGCTTCGCCCGCCTGTTGGGGCCCCTGGTACCCGGCATCGACATCAAGCCGCTCATCAACGAGCTGCGCGACCGGGTGTCGGAGGAACTCGACTACGGTCTGGAGGCCCAGGCCCAGCAGGCCCACGCCGAGGAGTTCGCGGACGACCCGGACGTCGTGGTGCCGGCGGTGGTCCACCAGGGCGAACAGGTCCTGATCACGGAGTGGCTCGAGGGCGTCCCCCTGTCCGAGGTGATCGCCGACGGCACCCAGGAGCAGCGCGACCGCGCCGGCCAGCTGCTGGCCCGGTTCCTCTTCTCCGGCCCCGCCCGCACCGGCCTGCTGCACGCCGACCCGCACCCCGGCAACTTCCGTCTCCTGCCCGGCGGACCCGAGGGCGAGGAGGACTGGCGCCTGGGCGTCCTGGACTTCGGCACCGTCGACCGGCTCCCCGGCGGGCTGCCGGAGACCATCGGCGCCTCGCTGCGCATGACGCTGGAGAGCGACGCCGAGGCGGTCTACGAACTGCTGTGCACCGAGGGCTTCGTCAAGGACTCGATAGAGCTGGACCCGGACGCCGTCCTCGACTACCTCCTGCCGATCATCGAACCGGCCGTGGTCGACGAGTTCACCTTCACCCGGAGCTGGATGCGCAGTCAGGCCGCCCGGATCGCCGACCCGCGCTCCCCCGCGCACCAACTGGGCAAACAGCTCAACCTTCCGCCGGCGTACCTGCTGATCCACCGGGTGACCCTGAGCACCATCGGCGTCCTGTGCCAGCTGGGTGCCGCGGTCCGACTGCGTGAGGAACTGGAGGAGTGGCTGCCGGGGTTCCTGCCGGAGGACGACGGCGGGGAGGAGGAGGAGGAGTCGGCCGCGGAGGCGTGACGCGACGCGGTCTGCCACCAGGCCGAGGGTCTACCACCAAGCCGAGTCGAGCCGCCCCTCGATCGCCCTGAGGTGCTCCCGGGAGCAGGTGTCACAGACGTACTGACGGACGCCGTTCTCCACAGAGAGGGTCCAGGTGGGCTCGGGTCCCCCGGCCCGTTTTCCGCAGCGGGCGCACACGAGAGGCCGCGCCTCCGCCTCGGCGTCCCTGTGCGGGAAACCGCCGTCGTCGCTGTCTCCGGAGGGAGTCGTCACGCGCCGACGATAACGCCGGGCCGACCCGTTCGGCGCGCGGAACGCACCGCGGGGGCCGGTCCGTTCCGACGGACCGACCCCCGCGGGGAACTACCGGGTCGTGTTACTGCATGACGGCCATGGCGAGCGCGCGACGGGCGCGCAGCGAGGCGCGCTCCGCCCGGCGCTGCATCCGGCGAGCGGTCGCGAGGCGGATGGCCCTGCGTTCCTGCTCGGCCTCGTGCAGCCGGTCGTGCATATGCGCACGAGCCAGGGCTTCTGGGATGAGTTGCATCTCTCGGGTCCTGTTCTGACGCGAGTCGATCGCGCCGGTGGTGGTGAAGTCTGGGATCGCGGAGCCTGCGGGCTCGCTGGTGGACGGCTTCATCGGGGCCTGCTTCTGGGGGTCGTTCGTGAGGGGGCGGTCGATCGTTCCTGCGATGGTGTTCATGCCGTGACCGGGTTCTTGCGCGGGCGACCACGGGGCCGCTTCCGGGCTACGACGACACCCTGGACGAACAGCTCGCCACCCCAGACGCCCCAGGGCTCACGCCGCTCCTTGGCGCCGGCGAGGCAGGCCTCCATCAGCGGGCAGGTACGGCAGAGGGACTTGGCGTACTCGACGTCGGCCGGCGACTCGGCGAAGAAGACCTCCGGGTCGTAGGAACGGCAGGGGACGGGTACGCCGAGGTTCTCGATGGCGTCGTCGAGCGCGGTGAGCGCAGTGAGGGGGATCAAGGTGGAGTCCTCCGTGGAACCGGGCGGGGGGAGCGTTGCGGAAGGCGGTACGGACGGGGCGTGCGCTTCGAGTTGCACGGTTCGTCTTCCTCGTCTGGTCGGTCCGGCCCTGTAGGACCGGTTGTCGGCTTGGTACCGGGTTCTTTTCTTGTCCCGAGGCCCCTTCGCTCCGCTCTCCCCGTTCGGGGAAAACAGAAGGGCCGCGGATCCCGGATGGGGTTCCGCGGCCCTGAAGGCGCCGGCCTGAGTCGATCAGGCTGGATCACTCCAGGGTTCTGGCCCACGGAAGGCCCACATCTGGTGGTGCTGCGTCGTCAGCTTCCGGAATCCGGCACCGGCAGCCGCAAAGGCATAGGCGTGCGCCTGTGCCACTACTGCTTCCAGTGCCTTGCTCGGTCGCTCATTGCGCTCACGGACGGGAAGGACCGCGAGAGACAGGGAGGACGCCGGACGCACGGCAGAGATGCCGGACAGACCAGTGCCCAGGTTCGAAACGCCGAGCATGCACGTGGAGACGACCGAGCGATCGGTCATTTTGGCGGTGCTGATGGCCTTGGTGCTGTTGATGCTGATCACTTCAATCGCCTCCTCTCGGCGTCTAGGGGGACCGCGGCGCGAGCCACTGTCCGACGGATATGCAAGTAGAGCACGGAATCGGGGCCTCCGAGAAGGCCTCCGTCCCCGTGGCTAAGAACCTATGGGGATTCCCGGGGCATGCGCAAACTATTTTTTCGACGAGTTGGGATCAGTCCTCGTCTTCTTCCTGCGTAACCTCCTGGCCTGCGCAGATGGCCAGGACATCGGCTCCGTAACGGTTGAGCTTGCGCATGCCGACGCCCGGGATCCGGGTCAGTTCGTGCTCGTCGTCGGGGACGGCCTCGGCGATCGCCATCAGGGTCTTGTCGGTGAAGACGCAGAACGCGGGCTGTCCGCTGCGCTCCGCCTGCCCGGCCCGCCACGCGCGCAGCCGCTCGTAGAGCCCCTCGTCCATGTCGGAGGGACAGTCCTCGCAACGCATCAGCTTCATCTCGCCCGCGTCGGTGAGCGTGCGCCCGCAGACCCGGCAGCGCGCCGGGGTGCGCCGGGTGCGTCTCGGGACCTCGCCCGCGGGGCTCGTGAAGCCACGCTCCACACCGCCGGGACCGCCCGCGGCGGCCCGCCCCGCGGTGGCGGTGGAGCCGGGGCGCAGTCCGTCGAGGAAGCGGCTGGGGCGGCGGTTGGGGCGGCCGCCGGGCGAGCGGGAGAGCGACCAGGAGACATGGAGGCGCTCGCGGGCGCGGGTGACGCCGACATAGAGGAGCCGGCGCTCCTCCTCGATCTGCTCGTCGGTCTTGGCGTAGGTGATCGGCATCATGCCCTCGGCGACCCCGACCAGGAAGACGGCGTCCCACTCCAGGCCCTTCGCGGAGTGCAGGGACGCCAGGGTGACGCCCTCGACGGTCGGTGCGTGCTGGGCGCCGGCCCGCTCGTCGAGTTCGGCCACGAGGTCGTTCAGCGTGGCCCCGGGGCGGGCGGCCGCGAAGTCCTGCGCGAGGTTCACCAGGGCGGCCAGCGACTCCCAGCGCTCTCTGACGGCACCGGACCCGGCCGGCGGTTCACTGGTCCAGCCCTCGCCCGACAGCACGGCGCGAACCTGGGAGGGCAGGTCGACGGCGTCGTCCAGCCGGGCGTCGTTGCCGCCGAAGCGGGCGGCGCCGCGGAGGTTGACGATGGCCCTGCGGACCTCGGGCCGGTCGAAGAACCGCTCGGCGCCGCGCAGCTGGTAGGGCACTCCGGCGTCGGCGAGGGCCTGCTCATAGGTCTCGGACTGGGAGTTGGTGCGGAACAGGATGGCGATCTCGCTGGCCCGCACGCCGGCGTCCATGAGATCCCGGATGCGCCGGGCGGCGCCCTCGGCCTCGGCGGGCTCGTCGGTGTACTCGGTGTAGACGGGCTCGGGGCCGGAGCGGCGCTGGGAGATCAGTTCCAGCCGGTGGTCGGCGGCGCGGCCGCGGGCCTGGGCGAGCAGGCCGTTGGCGAGATGGACGACCTGGGGGGTGGAGCGGTAGTCACGGACCAGCTTGACGACGGTGGCCCCGGGGTGACGGGTGCGGAAGTCGAGCAGATGGTCGGGAGTTGCTCCTGTGAAGGAGTAGATCGTCTGGCTGGCGTCACCGACCACGCACAGGCTGTCCCGCTGCCCGAGCCACAGCTCCAGCAGACGCTGCTGGAGGGGGCTGACGTCCTGGTACTCGTCGACGACGAAGTGCTGGTACTGCGAACGGACCTGGTCGGCGATGTCGTGCCGGTCCTGGAGGATGGCGACGGTCAGCAGCAGCACATCCTCGAAGTCGATGACGGCCCGCTCGCGCTTGACGTCCTCGTAGGCGGCGTAGAGCTGGGCGATCTCGGCCGCGGCGCGGGGTGTCTCACGTCCGGCCTTCGCGGCTGCGAGGGCGTAGTCGGAGGGCACGGTCTGGGTGACCTTGGACCACTCGATCTCGCCGGTGACGTCCCGCAGCTCGCCCCGGTCGAGGCGGATGCGGCACGCGGCGGCCGCGTCGGCGACGAGCTGGATCTTGCGATCGACGAGCCGGGGCATGGACCCGCCGACGGCTTTCGGCCAGAAGTACTGGAGCTGGCGCAGGGCGGCCGAGTGGAACGTACGCGCCTGTACGCCCGCCGCGCCGAGCTGGCGCAGTCGCCCGCGCATCTCCCCGGCGGCGCGGTTGGTGAAGGTGACGGCGAGCACGCTGGAGGGCTGGAGGATCCCGGCCCGCACCCCGTAGGCGATGCGGTGGGTGATGGCCCGGGTCTTGCCGGTACCGGCACCCGCCAGCACGCACACCGGCCCGTGCAGGGAGGTGGCGACCTCGCGCTGCTCCGGGTCGAGCCCTTCGAGCACGGCGTCGGCCGAGTCCGGTGTGCGCGGGAAGAGCGTGGAATGCGTTGCTGCTGTCACACCGCCATGCTGCCAGGTCGGCGGAGACGGGTGAGCCGGTTGTCCACAGGCAGGTAGTCGCGGTCGTACTAATGCGGCAGGCGTCACCGGGCCGGGAACCCCGGCATCGGGAATGGCGCCCCGCTCGCATACGTTCCCTCTTCGGACGACCTCATCCCCGAGCCCCCGAAGGAGCGCGCGAGACATGCAGGGCACTGTGACGATGTACAGCACCACCTGGTGCGGTTACTGCCAGCGGCTGAAGAAGCAGATGGACCGCGAGGGCATCGCGTACACCGAGATCAACATCGAGCAGGACCCGGCGTCCGCGGCGTTCGTGGAGAAGGCGAACGGCGGCAACCAGACGGTTCCGACGGTCCTGTTCGGAGACGGCTCGACGCTGACGAACCCGTCGCTGGCGCAGGTCAAGCAGAAGATCGGCGCGTAACGCTCCGCGGGGTGCGGGCGGTTCCTGGGGCGACTCAGGGGCCGCCTTCTTCTGGTTTGCCCTACACCCGGTTTGTCCTGCACCTCCGTGTACCGCCACGGCAGCCCGCGGCGGCAGCGACAGCCGGGCCGGAGTCGGCGGGCGGCTCTGCGGACCTCGCCCAGTGCATGGCCGGGTCCTCCACCGGCATACCGGCCGGCGCGCGCCTGCTGCCCCGCACCCGCCTGAGCAGCAAGCTCACCGGCAGGCCGCAGCCGCTGATCACCCGGTCCGGCGCGGTCCTGCCGCACGTCCGTCGGCTTGCGCGCGAGCAGCCCGTCCCCGCACCCCACGTCCAGCGCCTCGGGTCAGACGAAGCTCCTCGTGGGCAGCGGCTTGCCGTACCAGAGCTCGATCAGGCGGGCCGCGATCGAGATGCCGTACGGCGGGAGGACCTCACCCGACTCGAAGGCGGCCTGGAGTTCGTCGCGGGAGAACCAGCGCGCCTCGTGGATCTCGTCTCCGTCGACATTGATGTCGGTGGAGGTGGCCCGGGCCATGAAGCCGAGCATGAGGCTGGACGGGAACGGCCAGGGCTGACTGGCGACGTACTCGACCGGGCCGACGGTGATCCCGGCCTCCTCGAAGACCTCCCGGCGCACCGACTGCTCGATGGACTCGCCCGGCTCGACGAACCCGGCCAGCGTCGAGAAGCGGCCTTCCGGCCAGTGCACCTGGCGGCCGAGCAGGATGCGGTCCTGGTCGTCGGTGACGGCCATGATCACGGCCGGGTCGGTGCGCGGGTAGTGCTCGGCACCGCAGGCGGGGCAGCGGCGGATGTGGCCGGCCGCGGCGATGACGGTGCGCTCGCCGCAGCGGGAGCAGAAGCGGTGGGTGCGCTGCCAGTTCTCCAGCCCGACCGCGTGCACCATGAGGCCCGCCTCGCGCGCGGACAGCAGCAGACCCGCCTCACGCAGGCCCGCGGGGCGCGCGGACTGGTCGATCCGCCCGGGCAGGGCGTCCTTCTGGAGGGCGAAGTAGCGCACGCCCTCGTCGTCGATGCCGAGGAAGTAACGGTGCGCCTCGGTGAGCGGGGCCTCGAAGGCCGGGGTCATGACGAGTTCGGTACGGCCGTCCGGCGTCTCGTCTATGAGGACCTGGCCGCCGGAGACCACGAAGCAGCGGGTCGTGGGGTGGCTCCACGCCGCCGCGAGCCAGGCCTCGTCGAGCCGGTGGTGCGCGGCGCGGTCGATGCCGCTGGGGGCGGTGAGTGAGACGGGACGGTCGGCGGTGTGGTCGGTCCAGGTGGTCACGGGTGCTTCCAACTCCCCCGGTGCAGCGGATTGTTTCGGCGGACGGTTCGGAGGGACGTACGACGCGGGACGCTCAGGGCGCGAGGACGCTCAGGGCGCATGGCTGAAGTGCTCGCCGAGATCACCCCACAGGTAGGCGGAGGTCTCGACGCCCTTGAGGAGGAGGTCGAGCTCGACCTTCTCGTTCGGCGCGTGCCAGCCGTCGGAGGGGACGGAGATGCCGAGGAACAGCACAGGTGCGCCGAGGACTTCCTGAAGGTCGGCGGCGGGGCCGGAGCCGCCCTCGCGGGTGAAGCGGATCGGCCGGCCGAAGGCGCGGCCCATGGCCCTGACGACGGACTGGAGGGCCGGGTGGTCCAGCGGGGTGAGGCACGGGCGCGTGGCGGCGCCGAAGGTGATCTCCTGGCGGATCCCGGCGGGCACCTGCGCGGCGGCCCAGTCGCGGACGGCCTTCTCGATGTGGTCGGGGTCCTGTCCTGCGACCAGCCGGAACGAGAGCTTGACCATGGCGGAGGACGGGACGACCGTCTTGCTGCCGGGGCCCTGGTAGCCGCCGCCGATGCCGTTGACCTCGGCGGTGGGGCGGGCCCAGACGCGCTCCAGGGTGGTGTGTCCGGCCTCGCCCAGGGTGGCGTACGACTTCGCGGTGCGCAGCCACCGCTCCTCGTCGAAGGGCAGCTCGGCGAAGAGCTCCCGCTCACGGTCGGTGAGTTCGACGACGCCGTCGTAGAAGCCGGGGATCGCCACCCGCGCGTGCTCGTCGTGCAGGGCGGCGACGAGGCGGGCCACGGCGGTGGCCGGGTTGGGGACGGCACCGCCGAAGGAGCCGGAGTGGATGTCCTGGTCGGGGCCGTGCAGGACGATCTCGCACTCGGCGAGGCCGCGCATGCCCGTGCAGACCGTGGGGGTGTGCTCGCCCCACATGCCGGTGTCGGAGACGATCACGGCGTCGGCGGCGAGCCGCTGCTCGTGTTCCTCGACGAGGGCGCGGAAGTGCGGGGATCCGGACTCCTCCTCGCCCTCGATCAGCAGCTTGAGGTGCACCGCCGGGGCGGTGCGGCCGGTGGCCGCGAGGTGGGCGCGGACGCCGAGGGTGTGGAAGAAGACCTGGCCCTTGTCGTCGGCGGCCCCGCGCGCGTAGAGCCGGTCGTCCCGGACGACCGGCTCGAAGGGGTCGCTGTCCCAGCCGTCCTCGCGGGCGGCGGGCTGGACGTCGTGGTGGCCGTAGACCAGGACCGTGGGCGCCCCGGGGTCCTCCGCCGGCCACTCGGCGAAGACGGCGGGCGCGCCGGGCGTCTCCCACACCTCGGCCGTGGGGAAGCCGGTCTCCCTGAGCTTGGCGGCGAGCCAGTCGGCGCTGCGGCGTACATCGGGTCCGTGGTCGGGCTGGGCCGAGACGGACGGGATGCGCAGCCATTCGGCGAGGTCGTCGAGGAAGGCGGCGCGGTGCTGCTGGATGTACGAACGGACGGCGCTGTCCGGGGTCGGGCTCATGGTCATGAGCCTATCGGCCCGCACCGACATCCTCGTTGGGCGGTTCCTCACAGTTTGCTTGCGCGGAACCGTCCGGTTCATGGGTCAGGAGCCGTTCCAGGGCGGTACGGCCCGGCAGGTTCCTGGGCCGTACGACCTCGCCGGTGCGGACGTACAGGAAGGCCGCCGTGACCGATTCCACAGGCACTCCCTGCCGCTCGGCCCAGGCCAGCCGGTACACGGCGAGCTGGAGCGGGTCGGCGGTGCGGGTGCGGCTGGTCTTCCAGTCGACGATCTCGTACGTCGTCGTCTCCCCGTCGGTCTGCCGGTAGACGGCGTCGATACGGCCCCGGACCACCCGTCCGGCGATGGCGAGCTGGAAGGGCGTCTCGACGCGGTAGGGGGTGCGGTGGGCGTACTCGCTGCGCTCGAAGGCGTCCTTGAGGGCTTCCAGGTCGCGCTCGTCGGCGATCTCGGCGTCGCTGCCGGGGAGGTCGTCCGGTTCCAGCATGGGCAGGGTGAGCGCTTCGAAGCGGGCCTCGACCCAGGCGTGGAAGCGGGTGCCTTGACGTGCGGCGGGTTGCGGCGGGCGCGGCATGGGGCGCGCGAGTTCCTGCGCGAGCCCGTCCGGGTCGGCGGCCAGGCGCAGCACCTGGGACGCGGTGAGCGACGCGGGCAGGGGTACGTCGGTCACGGCAGCCCGCGCGCGCAGGAGCTCGCCGGTGAGCGCGTCGAGGTCGCGGTCCCAGGAGGCGATGGTGCGGGCTTCCTCGGGGGTGAGCGACTCCCGTTCCCGCGGGTGTGGGCGTGCCGGCGCGCCGAGTGCTTCCGGGGCGGCCCGGTGCCCGGCCGGGTGCGTCTCCGGGGCCGTGGGCCGGTGCGGGGCCGGGGGTGCTTCTGCTTCCGGGGCCGTGGCCTGGTGCGGGACGGCCGGGCGCTCCGTGCTCCAGGCGTCCCAGTCGGACGGGCTGCCCTGCTCGATGACGTCGCCGTAGGGCGCCTCATCGTCGTAGGGCGCCCCGTCGTCCTCGTAGGGCGCCTCGTCGTCGTCCGGCGGCGGGGGCCAGTCCGGGTCGTCGTAGGTGTCCGGGTCGTGTACGGCTGCGGGGTGCGGGTCCGTGTGGTCGCCGAGCCCGGCGAGGTCCTCCAGGTGGTCCAGGACCGTCTGCGCGGCCGCCCGGCGGCGGGCCAGGGCCTTGTCGTCCAGGGGCAGGGGCCAGACCTGGTCCTCGGTCCGGCTGTGCAGCGCCGGGTTCTCCTCGTCCTCCTGGGGCTCGTCGGCCCATGCCTCGATCTCGCCGTGGCCGGCCGCGCAGTGGTCGTGCAGGTCCTGGAGGAAGTCCGACGGTCCCCTCGGCTTCTTCTGCGTCGGCCCCCACCAGTGGCCGGAGCCGAGGAGCAGGGAGCGGGGGCGGGTGAAGGTGACGTAGCCGAGGCGGAGTTCCTCGGTGTGCTGGTGGTCCTTCATGGCCTCGTGGAAGGCCTTCATGCCGCGTGAGTCCCAGGAGGCGATGTCGGGCAGGGTCTCGGCGTCGCCGCGCAGGGCGTGCGGCAGGACCTTGCTCTGCGCGGTCCACTTCTCGCGGCCCTTGGCGCTCGGGAAGGTGTCGGTGACCAGCCCGGGGACGGCGACGACATCCCACTCCAGGCCCTTGGACTTGTGCGCGGTGAGCACCTTGACGGTGTTCTCGCCGCCCGGCAGGGCGTTGTCGAGACCCTTCTCGTACTGGGCGGCGGTGCGCAGGAAGCCGAGGAAGGCGAGCAGGGTCGCCTCCTGGTCACCGGCCGCGAAGGAGGCGGCGACGTCGAGGAAGTTGGACAGGGTCTCGCGGCGGCGGGCGGCCAGCGCGTGCGGGGACGCCGACAGTTCGACCTCCAGGCCGGTGACGGCGAGGACGCGGTGCAGGACGTCCATGAGGGGGTCGGCCAGGGAGCGGCGCAGGTCGCGCAGTTCGGCGGCGAGGCGGGCGAACCGCACGCGCGCGTCCGGCGAGAAGGGCAGCCCGTCGTCGTCCTCGTCGCTGTGGAGGGGCGTCTCCAGGAAGGTCTCCAGGGCGTCGGCGAGCGATATCACCTCGGCCGGGTCGACCCCCTCGACGGCCTCGGCGAGCCGGCGGTCGGGATCGTCGTCGGCGTCCACGCGCGCGTAGGACACCAGTCGGCGGGCCCGCCGCCCGAGGAGGGCCAGGTCGCGCGGGCCGATACGCCAGCGCGGGCCGGTCAGCAGCCGGACCAGGGCGGCGTTGGCGCCGGGGTCCTGGAGGACCTCGCAGACGGCGACGAGGTCGGCGACCTCGGGCAGGTGCAGCAGGCCGGACAGGCCCACCACCTCCACCGGCACGTCCCGTTCGACCAGGGCGCCCTGGATCTCGGCGAAGTCGGTCGCGGTGCGGCACAGGACGGCGATCTCACCGGGCTCCTTGCCGGTCCGTACGAGATGGGCGATCGAGTCGGCGAGCCAGTCGATCTCCTCCGCGTGGGTGGGCAGGAGGGCGCAGCGCACCACGCCGTCGCGTTCGGCGCCGGGGGCCGGGCGGAGGGCCTCCACGCCCGCGTGCATGGCGCGCAGGGGCTCGGCGAGGCCGTTGGCCAGGTCGAGGAGACGGCCGCCGCTGCGGCGGTTCTCGCTGAGCGCCTGACGGGTGGCGGGCCGGCCGTCGGGGTGGGCGAAGTGCTCGGGGAAGTCGTCGAGGTTGGCGACGGAGGCACCGCGCCAGCCGTAGATGGCCTGGCAGGGGTCGCCGACGGCGGTGACCGGGTGCCCGGTGCCACCGCCGAACAGGCCCGCCAGCAGGACGCGTTGGGCGACCGAGGTGTCCTGGTACTCGTCGAGGAGCACCACCTTGAACTCCTCGCGCAAGGTGTGGCCCACCTCCGGGACTCCCGCGAGACGTGCGGACAGGGCGATCTGGTCGCCGAAGTCCAGCAGGTCGCGTTCGCGTTTGGCGGCGCGGTAGCGGACGACCAGGTCGGCGAGTTCGCGGCGGGCGGCGGCCGCCTCGGGGACCTTGCGCAGGGTGTCGTTGGTGAGCTTGGCGCCCTGGAGGGTCAGCAGCAGCTCGGCGTCGTAGGCCCGCAACCGCTCGGGGCGGACGAGGTGCTCGGAGAGTTCGGCGTCGAGGGCGAGGAGGTCGCTGACCAGGTCGGCGAAGGAGCGGGTCAGGGCCGGGTAGGGGCCGGGGGCCTCGCGCAGCACCCGCGCGGCCAGCTGGTAGCGGGTGGCGTCGGCGAGCAGCCGGGAGGTCGGCTCCAGGCCGATGCGCAGGCCGTGGTCGGTCAGCAGGCGGCCCGCGAAGGCGTGGTAGGTGGAGATCACGGGCTCGCCCGGCGGGTTGTCCGGGTCGATGACGTCGGGGTCGGTGACGCCCGCCCTGACGAGTGCCTTGCGGACGCGCTCGGCGAGTTCTCCGGCGGCCTTGTTGGTGAAGGTGAGGCCGAGTACCTGTTCGGGGGCGACCTGGCCGGTGCCGACCAGCCAGACCACGCGGGCCGCCATGACCGTCGTCTTGCCGGAGCCGGCACCGGCCACGATCACCTGCGGGGCGGGGGGCGCGGTGATGCAGGCCGTCTGCTCCGGGGTGAACGGGATGCCGAGGAGCTCCTTGAGCTGATCGGGATCGGTGATACGGGCGGCCATGTCGGAGAGGCTAGCGGCGCGCACTGACAACGGAGGACGAATCGCCCCCGGGTCCGGACGAAACGCAGGTCAGCACGTGGGGTGCGACTGATCACACCGACCGCGCCGCTCACTCCACGACGTGCCGTCCCTCCGGCTGCGCGCTGCACGAGGCCCGGAACGCGCAGTGGGAGCAGTGCTGTCCCGCGCTCGGCGTGAACCGTTCGTCGAGGACCTTGCCGGCGGCCGTGGCGAGCAGGTCGCCGACCCACTCCCCCTCCAGCGGTTCCTGGGCCTGCACCTTGGGCAAGGTCTCGCCGCCGTCGCGCTTGGGGGCGCCCTGGCGCAGCTGGACGAGTTCGGCGCCGCCCGGTTCGGGCCGTACGCCGTCGAAGGCCTCGTCCACGGCACCCTCGCGCACGGCGAGCTGGTAGACGGCGAGCTGGGGGTGGCGTTCCACGTCGGCCGAACTCACCGGCTGCTTGCCGGTCTTGAAGTCGACGACGTACGCGCGTCCCTCGCCGTCGGCCTCCACGCGGTCCATCTGGCCGCGGATGCGCACCTCGACCTCGCCCGCCTCCAGGGTGACGTCGAAGTCGTGCTCGCTGGCCACCGGGGTGCGGCCGGTGCGGACGCCGTTGGAATCGACGTGCCACTTCAGGAAGCGTTCGAGCGCCACGCGCGCGTGCTCCTTCTCCTGCGCCGACTTCCAGGGCGCGTCGAAGGCGAGGGCGTTCCACACGGAGTCGAGGCGCTCCATGAGGACGTCGAGGTCGGCGGGGGTGCGTCCGGAGGCGACCTCGTCGGCGAGGACGTGCACGACGTTGCCGAAGCCCTGGGCGACGGTCGCGGGCGCGTCGGCCTTCACCTCGCGGCCCAGGAACCACTGGAGGGCGCAGGTGTTGGCGAGCTGGTCCAGCGCGCTGCCGGAGAGGACGACGGGCTGGTCGCGGTTGCGCAGCGGCACCTTGGACTCGGTCGGCTCGAACATGCCCCACCAGCGGTACGGATGGGCCGAGGGGACGAGCGGGCGGCCGTCGTCGTCGGCGAGGGCGGCGAGCCGGGCCAGGCGGAGCGCGGCGGCCTCCCTGAGGGTGTCCGAGACCCGCGGGTCGACGGTCGTGGCGCGGAGTTCGGCGACGAGCGCGGAGACCGACAGGGGGCGGCGGGGGCGGCCGGTGACGTCCTTGGGTTCGACTCCGAGCTCGGTCAGGAAGCGGGAGGGCTGGTCGCCGTCGTCGGCCGGTGCCTTCACCGCGGTGACGACCAGCCGCTCACGCGCGCGCGTGGCGGCGACGTAGAACAGGCGGCGCTCCTCGGCGAGCAGGGCTCCCGGGGTGAGCGGTTCGGCGAGTCCGTCGCGGCCGATGCGGTCGGCCTCCAGGAGGGAGCCGCGGCGGCGCAGGTCGGGCCACAGGCCCTCCTGGACGCCCGCGACGACGACCAGGCGCCACTGAAGGCCCTTGGAGCGGTGCGCGGTCATCAGGCGCACGGCGTCGGGGCGTACGGCGCGCCGGGTGAGGGTGTCGGCGGCGATGTCCTCGGCGTCGATCTCCTCCAGGAAGTTCAGCGCGCCCCGGCCTCCGGTGCGCTCCTCCGCGCGCGCGGCCGTCGCGAACAGGGCGCACACGGCGTCGAGATCACGGTCGGCGTTGCGGCCCGCCGCGCCGCCGCGCCGGGCCGCCCGCTCCAGCCGGCCGGGCCACGGAGTGCCGTCCCACAGGTCCCACAGCGCCTCCTCGGCACTGCCGCCGCCCGCCAGGCGCGCCCGGGCCTTCCCGAGCAGCGCGCCGAGCCGCTGCGCCCCGCGCGCGTACGCGGGGTCGTGCGCGGCCAGCCGCTCGGGCTCGGCGAGAGCGCGCGCGAGCAGTTCGTCCGAGGGCGGCGGAAGGGCGTTCCCGCCGGCCCGCTCCTCGTCCCGCAGGGCCCGCCCGAGGCGACGCAGGTCGGCGGCGTCCATCCCGGCGAGAGGCGAGGCGAGGAGGGTGAGGGCGGTCTCGGTGTCGAGCCAGGAGGTGACGGATGCCGGGGCCTCGGCGCCACCTTGCTCATCGGAGGCGCCCGCTTCCTCGGTGACACCTTGCTCATCGGAGGCGCCGGCGTCCTCCGCGGCGCCTTGTTCGTCGGAGGCGTCCTCGGAAGCGCCTTGCTCATCGAAGGAGCCGGCGTCCTCAGGCGTTGTCTCCTCGTGCCGTGCGACGCTCCCCTCGGCCTCCGCCGTGGCCACCGCCCGAAGAGCCGTCAACAGCGGTGCCACCGCCGGTTCGTGCCGCAGCGCTAGGTCGTCGCCGTCGATGTCGAGCGGCACCCCGGCGGCGGTGAGAGCGCGCCGGACCGTCGGGATCGTGCGGGAGCCCGCGCGGACCAGCACCGCCATCTCGCCCCAGGGAACGCCGTCCTCCAGGTGCGCGCGGCGCAGGATGTCCGCGATGTTGTCCAGTTCGGTGCCCGGGGTCGGATAGGTGAAGACCTCGACGCGACCGCCGTCGCGGACGGGGGTGAGCTCCCGGTGGGCGCGGACCTTCTCCGCCGGCAGGCGGGTCAGCGGCATGCGCTGGGTCACCAGCCGGGTCGCGGCCAGCAGGGCGGCGCCGGAGCGGCGGGAGGTGCGCAGGACCTCCACGGGGGCCGGTCGGCCGTCCGCGCGCGGGAAGGCGTACGGGAAGTCGAGGATGCCGTTCACGTCGGCGCCGCGGAAGGCGTAGATCGACTGGTCGGGATCGCCGAAGGCGACGAGGGTGCGGCCGCCGCCGGCAAGGGCGTCGAGCAGCCGTACCTGGGCAGGGTCGGTGTCCTGGTACTCGTCGACGAACACGGCGTCGTACTGGGCGGCGAGCTGCTCGGCGACCTCGGCGCGGCGGGCGAGGAGCACCGCGCGGTGGACCAGTTCGGCGTAGTCGAGGACGCCCTGGAGGTCGAGGACGTCGAGGTACTCGGCGAGGAAGGCGGCCGCGGCCTGCCAGTCGGGGCGGCCGATGCGGCGGGCGAAGGCGTCCAGGGCGCCGGGGCCGAGGCCCAGTTCGCGGCTGCGGGCGAGCACCGCGCGGACCTCGTCGGCGAAGCCGCGGGTGGTCAGGCAGGCGCGCAGTTCGTCCGGCCAGCGCACGTGGGCGAGGCCGAGCCGTTCCAGGTCCGGCTGGCCGGCGAGCAGCTCGCGCACGGTGACGTCCTGTTCGGGACCCGACAGCAGCCGCAGCGGTTCCACGAACAGGTCGCTGTCCTGGTGGGCGCGGACGAGGGCGTAGCAGAACGAGTGGAAGGTGGTCGCCTGCGGGGCGCGGGCCGCTCCGACGCGCAGCGCCATGCGGTCGCGGAGTTCGACGGCCGCCTTGCGGCTGAACGTCAGCACGAGCACGCGCGCGGGGTCCCCTCCGCGGGCGATTCGTGAGGCCACCGACTCGACGAGGGTCGTGGTCTTCCCGGTGCCCGGACCTGCAAGAACGAGCAAAGGCCCGCTTCGGTGCTCAACCACGGCGCGCTGTGCGGCGTCCAGTTCAGGGGGATCCACCCGGGCCGGCGGGGTACGAACCAGTCGGTAAGCGCCACGGGCCCCCTGTCGCACCTGGGCGTGCGACGGGTGCCTGGTGGAGAAGGAGGAGCTCACGTGGTTCGCCGGTCCTGGTGGGTGTGCTGTCGGTCGGCCCGCCGCGCGTGCAGGGCGGTGGACGGGGGGTGAGGGGGACGCGTGCAGCCGACGCTACGCCGACGAGCGGAGCGGAAGCAGGGCTTCCCCTTCTTCCCTCGGACCACTCGCGACACCACGGCCCCGTGCGTCCCTCGCCTCACGAACGTACGCCATGCCTCGGACATGCCCCGATTCCCCCGTGCGGGTCGCGGGGTGTCCCCGGGGCGGCCGGATGGCGGAAGCTGTCAGGTGTGACCCTCCGCGCGTTCGTCGCCGTCCCAGCGCGCCCGTCTCATGTCGAGTCGCGGGAGATGGCCCTCGGCGGCCCTGCTCGCCTCCTTCAGGGGCGTGCCCTCCGCGCGGTAGCGGCCCAGCGCCTCCAGTTCGTGACCGGGCAGCAGCACGCCGTCCGCGCGGACGACACGCCACCACGGCACCGGCGAGCCGTACAGGGCCATGACCCGGCCCACCTGGCGGGGCCCGCCCTCCTCCAGCCACTCGGCGACGTCGCCGTACGTCATGACGCGCCCGGGCGGGATGCGCTCGGCGACGTCGAGGACCCGCTCGGCGTACTCCGGCAGGGTGTCCGCGTACTCCGGGTGGGCGTCCTGAGGAAGGCTCTGCTCGCTCATCCGCCCCATCCTGCCCCACCCCACCGACAATGTGACGGGCTCGCGACGGTGCGTATCCCTCGCCGGAAAGGGCGCTTCGGGCAGACTGTGCGCCCCCGCATGTGCACCCTGACACCCCCGTGTGTCGGTGGGGCATGCCACCATCGTGCGGGCGGTGACTGGTGATACGAGATCAAGAAGAGACGATGAAGCCACAGGGTGTGCACCCGGAGGACGCCGAGAGCACCTCTGCCGCCTCGTCGCGCCCTGACGCCGCCGAGGGAGAAGACGACCGGGCTCCCGGCACGGACGCCGACGCCACAGCCGAGGAGACGCACTCCGAGGAGGTCGAGGGCGACGAGCCCCTGCTCCCCGCGCGCGTGCACCGGCCCTCCGACCTCATGCGGCTGCTGGTCGGTGTGCTGGCCGTCGTCGTCCTGCTCGCGATCGCCGCGTTCGCCCACGGCACCACCTCGGGCCTCGAACAGGACATCAACAAGGGCACCGGGCAGGCGCCCGACCTGCTCATCAAGATCGCCGGACTCGCTTCCAGCATCGCGATCCTCCTGGTCCCGGTCGCGTTCGCGATCGAACGGCTGATCAAACGCGACGGGCTGCGGATCGCCGACGGTGTGCTCGCGGCGGTCCTCGCCCACGGTGTGACGCTCGCCACCGACCTGTGGGTCGCCAAGGGCGCCCCGGACTCCATCCAGGAGGCGCTCACCCAGCCCTCCCCCGGTGACATCCATGCCCTCACCGACCCCGTGCACGGCTATCTGGCGCCCGTCATCGCCTATATGACGGCCGTCGGCATGTCCCGCAGGCCCCGCTGGCGGGCGGTGCTGTGGATGGTGCTGACGCTCGACGCGTTCTCGATGCTCGTCACCGGCTACACCACCCCGTTCTCGATCATCCTGACCGTGCTGATCGGCTGGACGGTCGCCTACGGCACGCTGTACGCGGTCGGCTCGCCCAATGTCCGGCCGACCGGGCAGACGCTGATGGCGGGCCTGCGGACCGTCGGCTTCCACCCGGCCGGCGCGGCCCGCGAGGAGACCCCGGAGACCGCGGAGAACGGCGACCGAGGCCGGCGCTACTTCGTCACCCTGGAGGACGGCCCGCCCCTGGACGTCACCGTGGTCGACCGCGAGCAGCAGGCACAGGGCTTCTTCTACCGGGTGTGGCGCAACCTCACCCTGCGCGGTTTCGCCACCCGCAGCAGCCTCCAGTCGCTGCGCCAGGCACTGGAGCAGGAGGCCCTGCTCGCGTACGCCGCCATCGCGGCGGGCGCCAACGCGCCCAAGCTGATCGCCACCTCCGAACTCGGCCCCGACGCCGTGATGCTCGTCTACGAGCACACCGGCGGCCGCACGCTGGAATCGCTGTCCGAGGACGAGATCACCGACGAACTGCTGCGCAACACCTGGCGCCAGGTGCAGGCGTTGCAGTCACGGCGCATCGCGCACCGCAGGCTCGCCGGAGACGCGATCTTGGTGGATCGTTCCGGCTCGGTGATCCTCACCGATCTGCGCGGCGGCGAGATCGCGGCCAGCACCCTCCTGCTGCGCATGGACGTCGCCCAGTTGGTGACGACCCTGGGGCTGCTCGCGGGCGCGGAACGCGCGGTCGCCTCCGGAGTCGAGATCCTCGGCCCCGACGCCGTCGCCGACTGCCTGCCGATGCTCCAGCCCATCGCGCTGACGCGCTCCACGCGCGCGACGCTGCGCAGACTCGGCCGGGAGCGCGCCCAGCGCGAGCGCGAGGCGGTCCTGGAGGCCTCCCGGCAGGCCAAGCAGGCCCGGCTGGACGAGGCGGCGCAGGACGCCGGGCCCGTACTCGACAAGCCCGACAAGAAGGCCGAACGCGCGGAGGCGCGGGCCGAGAAGCGGGCCATCGACGTGGCCCTGGAGGAGGCCCGCGAGGAGGATCTGCTGAGCCAGATCCGCAACCAGGTCCTGCTGATCAGGCCGCAGGCACCGGTGGAGCCGGCCCGGCTGGAACGGGTCAAGCCGCGCACCCTGATCAGCGTCTTCGCGGGCGCCATCGGCGCGTACTTCCTGCTGACGCAGCTCACGCACATCGAGTTCGGGCCGCTCATCGAGAACGCCGAGTGGGGCTGGGTCGCCGCGGCCGTGCTGTTCTCGGCGTGCAGCTACTTCGCCGCCGCCATGGCACTGCTGGGGTTCGTGCCCGAACGGGTGGGGTTCCTGCGGACGGTCGCCGCCCAGGTCGCCGGGTCGTTCGTGAAGATCGTCGCACCGGCCGCGGTGGGCGGTGTCGCGCTCAACACGCGCTTCCTGCAACGCCAGGGCGTGCGGCCCGGTCTCGCGGTCGCGAGCGTCGGCGCCTCGCAGCTCTTCGGGCTCGGCTGCCACATCCTGATGCTGCTGTCCTTCGGCTATCTGACCGGCACCGAGAAGACGCCGTCGCTGTCGCCGTCCCGGACGGTCATCGCGGGTCTCCTGACCGTCGCGGTGCTGGTACTCGTGGTCACCTCGGTGCCGTTCCTCAGGAAGTTCGTCGTCACGCGCGTGAGGTCGCTGTTCGCGGGTGTCGTGCCGCGCATGCTGGACGTGCTCCAGCGGCCGCAGAAGCTGGTCACCGGCATCGGCGGCATGCTGCTGCTGACGGCCTGCTTCGTGATGTGCCTGGATGCCTCGATCCGCGCCTTCGGCCAGGAGGGCACCTCGCTGAGCATCGCCAGCGTCGCGGTCGTCTTCCTCGCCGGCAACGCGCTCGGCTCGGCCGCCCCGACGCCGGGCGGTGTGGGCGCCGTCGAGGCGACCCTGACGGTCGGTCTGATCGCCGTGGGGCTGCCCAAGGAGGTCGCCGCGCCCGCCGTCCTGCTGTTCCGTCTGCTGACGCTCTGGCTGCCGGTGCTGCCGGGCTGGCTGGCCTTCAACCACCTGTCCCGCAAGGGCGCCCTGTGAGGCGCTAGCGCGTACCCCTGCCGCGACGCGGTAGGGCGTACCCCTTACGGCGCCTGCCCCGAGCGCAGCCGCGCGCGCGAGCGCAGGATGGGGTCATGCCGAACCGCCCTCGCCCGCGTGTCGCCGCCCTGACCGCCACCGCCCTGCTGCTGTCCTGCGCGCTGGCGGGCTGCGGCGGCGGCTCGCACGACGAGGACCTACCGTCCCAGAAGCTGAGCTGGAAGGACTGCCAGGCCCCGTCCCGGGCCGAGGGCGGCGGTGAGGCCCCCTCTCCGCTGCCGGGCGGCGCCGAATGGCAGTGCGCCACCCTCAAGGCCCCCCGCGACTGGGCGAAGCCGAAGGGCGACACGATCGACCTCGCACTGATCCGGGCGAAGACCAGCGGGCCGAAGGACAAACGCATCGGCTCGCTCGTCTTCAACTTCGGCGGCCCCGGCGGCTCGGGCGTCACCACACTGCCCGCCTTCGGCACGGACTACGCACACCTGCGCACCCGCTACGACCTGGTGAGCTTCGACCCCCGCGGAGTCGGCCGCAGTGCCCCCGTGGAATGCCTGAACGACCCCCAGCTCGACTACTACTTCGAGCAGGACTGGACTCCGGACGACTCGGCCGAGCGCACCGCGCTGCTGAACAACACCAAGGAGTTCAACGCGGCCTGCGAGGACAACTCCAGGAAGATGCTGCCGCACGTGCGCACCACCGACGCGGCCCGCGACATGGACCTGATGCGCCAGGTCCTCGGCGACGACAAGCTGTACTACTTCGGCATCTCGTACGGCACCGAACTCGGCGGCGTCTACGCACATCTGTTCCCCAAGCACGTGGGGCGGGCGGTCTTCGACGCGGTCGTCGACCCGACGCAGAACAGCGAGCAGGGTTCGCTCGGACAGGCCGAGGGCTTCCAGCTCGCGCTGGACAACTTCGCCGAGGACTGCACCTCCAAGACCGAGGACTGCCCGGTCGGCGACACCGCCCAGGACGTCAAGGACCGTATCGCCAAGCTCCTCGCAGACCTCGACCGCAAGCCCATCCCGGGAATCGGCCAGCGGCTGCTGACGCAGACCGCCGCGACCAACGGCATCGCCCAGTCGCTCTACTCGAAGGACTTCTGGCAGTACCTCGTCGAGGGCCTTCAGCAGGCGTACGACGGCGACGGCAGGATCCTGCTGCTGCTGTCCGACTCGCTGAACGGGCGCAGCGAGAACGGCGAGTACAGCAACATCACCGCGGCCAACATCGCCATCAACTGCGCCGACGACAAACCCCGGTACACCGCGGCCGACGTCGAGCGGAGGCTGCCCGGGTTCCGCGCCGCCTCCCCGCTGTTCGGGGACTTCCTGGCCTGGTCCATGGTGAGCTGCACCGACTGGGCGGTGCCCGGCGCCGCGGACCATCCCGACGTGAGCGCCGCAGGTTCGGCCCCGATCCTCGTGGTGGGGAACACGGGCGATCCGGCCACCCCCTACGAAGGCGCCCGGAAGATGGTGGAGGCGCTCGGCCCGGGCGTGGGCGTCGAGCTGACGTACAAAGGCCAGGGGCACGGGGCCTACGACAGCAAGAACGGGTGCGTGCGGAAGGCGGTGGACGGCTATCTCCTGAACGGACGGGTGCCGGCTGCCGGCACCGTCTGTTCTTAGCTCTCGCCGGTGACAAATCAGCAGGTCAAAGGGTTATCCACAGGCTCTGACGGGCTTCACGTGCTCGGCCTACCATGGCCGGACCGGCGTTCGTGGATCGGCACGGACGGCTTGGGAGGGGGACTGTCATGGGGCGTTTCACACGGTGGGCGGCGGTGGCCGCCGCGGCCGCGCTGCTGGCGACGGGCTGCTCCGGCGGCTCGTCCGATGGCTCGTCCGGCGGCGGGGAAGGGGTCGAGCGGACCGGCGGCGCGACGCCCGCCACGAGGGACGCGAAGGCACTGCCCGCCTCACTGACCTCGCAGCAGCTCGACTGGGGGCGCTGCAAGGCCACCGGGGACTTCTCGCCGCCCGGCAACGACTGGCGGTGCGCGACGCTGAAGACACCTCTGGACTGGTCGAAGCCGGACGGCGAGACGATCGACCTCGCGCTGATCCGCACCAAGGCCCGCGGCGGCGACCGCATCGGCTCGCTCCTCTTCGACTTCGGCGGCCCCGGCCTGACCGGCGTGGGTACCCTGCCCGCCTACGCCGCCACCGCCTCCCTCCTGCGCGAGCGGTACGACCTGGTGAGCTGGGACCCGCGCGGGGTCGGCGCCAGCGAGGGCGTCCGCTGCCGCAGCGACAAGGAGACCCAGGCCGCCGAGTCCGTGGACGCCACCCCGGACACCCCGGCCGAGGTACGGGCCTACCTTCAGGACGCCACCGACTTCGCGCGGGGCTGCGAGAAGGACGCGGGCAAGCTGCTGGCCCACGTCTCGACCACGGACACCGCGCGCGACATGGACCTGATGCGCCAGGTCCTCGGCGACGACAAGCTGTACTACTTCGGCATCTCGTACGGCACCCAGCTCGGCGGTGTCTACGCCCATCTGTTCCCGCACAGGGTGGGGCGGCTGGTGCTCGACGCGGCCGTCGACCCGAGCGCCGACGCGGTGGGCCACCGGAAGAACCAGGCCCGTGGTTTCCAGCGCGCGCTCGACAACTACCTGAAGTCCACCGGACAGGATCCGGCACGGGGCACCCGGGAGATCGCGGACCTGCTGGAGCGGATCGACGCGACTCCGCTGCCCACCTTCTCGGGGCGGAAGCTGACCCAGGTGCTCGCGTTCACCGGGATCGTGTATCCGCTGTACCGCCAGGACAGCTGGCCCTCACTGACCAGCGCTCTCCGGACGGCGGAACAGGGCGACGGCTCCGAACTGCTGGCTCTAGCCGACGGCTACAACGAGCGGGATCCTTCCGGGCACTACGGCCTGCTTCCGCAGTCCCAACGGGTCATATCGTGCTTGGACGACAAGCAGCGGCCCACACTCGCGCAGGCGAAGGGACTGCTGCCGGAGTTCGAGAGGATCTCGCCGGTGTTCGGCCCCTTCCTCGGCTGGGACGCGGCCGGCTGGTGCCACGACTGGCCGGTGGCCGGGCAGTCCGAGACACCGGAGGTGAGCGCGCCGGGTGCGGCGCCGGTGCTGGTGGTCGGCAACACGGGCGATCCGGCGACGCCGTACGAGGGCGCCCGCAAGATGGCGGACGAGCTCGGCAAGGGGGTCGGGGTGGAGCTCACCTGGGAGGGCCAGGGGCACACGGCGTACGGGAACGGGAGCGACTGCGTGGACTCCACGGTGAACGCGTACCTGCTGAAGGGCACGGTGCCGAAGGACGGCAAGGTCTGCGCCCAGGGCCGGTGACGGAAAGGAGCCCGGCACACATGGTGCCGGGCCCCTTCCGGGAAGGCGTGGACCTGCGTGCAGGCCTGGGCCTAGTAGACCGGCTTGTCCGGCTCGATCTGGTTGACCCAGCCGATCACGCCGCCGCCGACGTGGACCGCGTCGGAGAAGCCCGCGGACTTCAGGACCGCGAGGACTTCCGCACTGCGGACACCCGTCTTGCAGTGCAGGACGATCTTCTTGTCCTGAGGAAGGCTCTCGAGGGCGGTGCCCATGAGGAACTCGTTCTTCGGGATCAGCTTGGCGCCCGGGATGGAGACGATCTCGTACTCGTTGATCTCGCGGACGTCGATGATCTCGATGTTCTCGCCGTCGTCGATCCACTCCTTGAGCTGCTTGGGAGTGATCGTCGCGCCGGCGGCCGCCTCCTGGGCCTCCTCGGAGACGACGCCGCAGAAGGCCTCGTAGTCGATGAGCTCGGTGACGGTCGGGTTCTCACCGCAGACCGCGCAGTCGGGGTCCTTGCGGACCTTCACCTGGCGGTACTGCATCTCCAGGGCGTCGTAGATCATCAGGCGCCCGACGAGGGGTTCACCGGTGCCGGTGAGGACCTTGATGGCCTCGGTGACCTGGATGGAGCCGATGGACGCGCACAGCACGCCCAGCACGCCGCCCTCGGCGCAGGAGGGGACCATGCCGGGGGGCGGCGGCTCCGGGTAGAGGCAGCGGTAGCAGGGGCCGTGCTCGGACCAGAACACCGAGGCCTGGCCGTCGAAGCGGTAGATCGAGCCCCACACGTAGGGCTTGTTCAGCAGCACGCACGCGTCGTTGACCAGGTAGCGGGTCGCGAAGTTGTCGGTGCCGTCGACGATCAGGTCGTACTGGCTGAAGATGTCCATCACGTTGTCGGCCTCGAGCCGCTCCTCGTGAAGGACCACGTTCACGTACGGGTTGATGCCGAGGACGGAGTCACGGGCGGACTCGGCCTTGGAGCGACCGATGTCGGCCTGGCTGTGGATGATCTGCCGCTGGAGGTTCGACTCGTCGACCTCGTCGAACTCCACGATGCCGAGCGTGCCGACGCCCGCCGCGGCCAGGTACATCAGCGCCGGCGAGCCCAGGCCGCCGGCGCCCACACAGAGCACCTTGGCGTTCTTCAGCCGCTTCTGCCCGTCCATCCCGACGTCGGGGATGATCAGGTGGCGGGAGTACCTGCGGACCTCGTCTACGGTGAGCTCGGCAGCCGGCTCGACCAGGGGTGGCAGCGACACGGGGACTCCGTTGGTCGGTCAATCACTACAGTTGTTCTCCCCGTAACACTGCCATGGGCTTCTTCATTCCGAGACACCCGTTCCGATCCGCGAGACGATTTCGTCCCAGTAGACGGGCATGGTCTCCCAGGGGTCGACGCGGCCGCCGCGGTCCGTGCGGTCGGTGAACCAGATGGTGGACGCGCCCTGCCAGCGGGCGATCCGCAGCGCCTCCTCGAGATGCGGCCCCGGCAGGCCGTGGACCAGGTGGCAGAAGGTCTCGGGTGGGTAGTCGGCGGTCCACTCGGCCACCTGCGACCAGCGGTAGTCGCTCCAGGGGCCGGAGAAGGTGATCAACTGGTCGGCGTTCTCGGCGTACCCGGGATAGGGGTGGGTGCCGTGCCCGAAGACGATGTGAGCGTCGTCACGGAGCGCCCGGAGCATGGTGACGGCACGTCGGATCTCGGGGAGCGCGGCCCGGCCGGTCGGGCAGCGGTCCAGGAGGAAGCCGTCGACCTGGTACCAGTCGAGGTAACGCTGCCCTTCGGAGATCAGCTCGCCGAAGGTCCGGGCCCCGTACGTGGTGTCGAGGTGGCCGAGGACGCGGACGCCCGCGTTGCGCAGCCGGCCGGCCGCTTCGAGGCAGTGCGGGTCGGGGCGGGCGCCGGGACCGTCGGCGATGTTGAGGACGGTCCAGTGCAGTGGGGTGCCCGGGCGGGTGAGTTCGGCCCATTCGGCGGGAGCCACCAGGGGGTGGGCGAACCCGGGGACACCGAGGCCGGTGTGGAGTTCGGTGCTCGGCGTACTGCTCTTCGTGCTGGTCAGATGCGGCATGCCGCCTCCATCCAGATGTCGGCGAGGGACTCTTCGAGGTTGATCCGGGGGCGCCAGCCGAGCCGGTCGCGTGCGGTGCGCACATCGGCCTGCTGCCAGCTGCCGCAGCCGTCGGGGTACGGGTACGCGACCGGGGCCGCGTGGTCGGACTCGGAGCGGGGGTGGCCGATGGATGCCCTCAACGGGCCGGGAGGGCCGTCGAGTTCGTGGAGGGCGCCGCCGTATCCGGCGACCCGGGCGAGCACCGCGGCGGCGTCCCGGAGGCGGACCGCGCGGCCCGAGCCGATGTTGATGACGCCCTGCGCGGCGGAGAGCGAGGCGGCGTGGACGGCCCGGGCCACGTCGCGGACGTCGACGAAGTCGCGCTGGGCGCCGAGGCCGCCGAGCTTCAGCTCGCCGTCGCCGGACTGCATGGCCCGGCGCATGGCCTCGGCGAGCCGGCCGAGCGGGGAGCCGGCGGGGGTGCCGGGGCCGGCCGGGGAGAAGACGCGCAGGACGACCGCGTCCAGGCCGGAGCCCAGGACCAGTTCGGTGGCGGCGAGCTTGCTGACCCCGTACGGGCCGCCGGGGCGCGGGACGGCGTCCTCGGCCGTCGAGGACCCGGGCTGGCTGGGGCCGTACTCCGCGCCGCAGCCGATCTGCACCAGCCGGGCCCCGCAGCCGCTGCGGCGGAGGGCCTCGCAGACGGTGGCGACGGCGACCGTGTTGTGGCGGGTGAGTTCGCGGGCACCGCCGCGGGTGGCACCGGCGCAGTTGACGACGACGCCCGGGTGGACCGCGTCGAGGAAGCGGGTGAGGGCACCGGGGCTGCCGGACGCGAGGTCGAAGCGGACGTCGGCGTCGTCACCCCGGCCGAGGGCCGTGAGCTGGACGGCGGGGTCGGCGAGCAGACGGTCGGCGACGAAGCGGCCGAGGTAGCCGTTGGCTCCGATCAGCAGGACTCTCATCGGGCTGCTCCCGGGGCCTTGGGGGCGGGTCGGGAGGTGGTCATTGCGGGTTCTCCTTCGGGAGGGGCTTGCGGGGTGCCTCCGGCGGTGGGGGCCGGTGGGTGTGTTGCCTCCGGCGGTGGGGCCGGTGGGTGTGTAGCCTCCGGCGGTGGGGCCGGTGGGTGTGTAGCCTCCGGCGGTGGGGCCGGGGGGTGTGTAGCCTCCGGCGGTTGGCCGGCAGACGGGTCGCTCCGGCGGTGGGGCCGGGAGACGGGTTGCCTTCGGCTGTGAGCCGGGATGCTTTGCGGCGGACGGGGTGCACCTGAGGCGGGTTCAGGGGCTGGTGGCGTTGCCCACGCCGGTGGGTGGCCGGGGCCGCGGCGAGAGTGGTCGCGGCCGAGGCCGGCCGCGGCCGGTGCGGGCTGCCGCGGGAGCGGGGCGCCGCTTGAGTGGGCCGCCGCCTGAGCGGAGCGCCACCTCTGTGTGCCGCCGCTCGAGCGGGTAGCCACCGGTGCGAACGGCCCTGAGGCCGCGGGGAGTTCGCGCGGGCGGTCGGCGCTACGGCGGATGCGCGGGGCGGCGGGGTCGGGTCAGCACGGCTCCTCCTGGGCATGGGCCGATGCCCGGATGAGCTTGCGGGTCGCGTGGATCAGCAGGGCCAGGGCGCCGATTCCGCAGGAGAGGGTCTGGATGCCGGCCGCGCCCCAGAGGTCCACGAGGGCGTTCACCGGCGTGGCCAGGAAGGCACAGCCCGGCAGACGGGAGGCGAAGGTGGTGGCCAGGGCCGTCACCTGGGCTGCCGTGGCGGCGATGAGGACCACCACGGGGGCGTGGGTGAACCCGTGGGCGGTGAGGAGGCGGGCCAGGAACAGGAGGGCACCGAGGGTGAGGGTCTGCGCGTAGGGCGCGGGTTCGTCCAGGGCCGCGGCGGAGAGGGCGAGGAGGACCGTCAGGGCGCACAGGTACAGGGCGAACGCGCCGAGCAGCAGGGGTCGTACGGAGGCCGCGAAGTCCTCCAGGCCTCGGCTGGCGGTCAGTTTGCGGCGGGCGCGGGCCCTGAAGAGGTGGGCGGCCCAGGCCGCGGGGGCGCAGGACAGGGTCAGGGCGAGGAGGGGGGCCGTGGCGACGGGCCAGGGTGCGTCGGCGGCGCCGGTGGGTAGCGCGTCGGGGCCGCCGGTCACGGCAGCGCCGAGCAGGCCGTCTCCGAAGGCGGCGTAGGCGAGCAGCCAGTAAGTCCAGGTGGAGGGGGTGGTCGTGCGGGCGCGGTCAGGCGCTCCGAGCGGGCCGCGGGACAGGGCCGCGCGGACCGCGAAGGAGACCACCAGGGCGCCGATCAGAGCAGTGACCAGGCGGGACCGGCCGTCGGTGAGGCGGATGCCGACGACCGTGGCGGCGCACAGCACGCCGGGAAGGAGGGTGAGCAGGGCCCAGGCAGCCTGGGGCCGAGGTGTCCTGTCGACCGCGGGGGACGGCGGTGTCTCGCCGTCTCTCGGGACGCGGGCGTACATCTCCTCGGCGAGCGAGAAGACGTCCCGGTGGCGGAAGCGGACGGCGGTGCGGTCGGTGACGCCGTGTGCCTCGAGACCGGCCGCGATCTCCAAGGGGTCGACGGCCCGTTCGCACAGCTCGCGGTGACGGTGCATCAGGGCCTTCACCGGGTCTGCCGCGGAACGCCGGGCGGAGTTGGAGCTGGGGCTGGAGGTGGAGGTGGAGGTGCGGCCGGTGGCGATCTCGGGGGCGCGGGGGGTGGGTGCCGGCGGGGTGGGAGCGTCCGCCGCTGCGGCTGTCTGTCCGGCGGAGGCGGGTGCGGCCCGCTCCGGACGTTCGGCCGACTCCGGAGACGCGTCGGCGGGCGCGTCCGGGTTGCCGAGCTCTCCACAGGCGCCACTCTCCGCGTGCGCGCCGAGCTCCCCACCGAGGCCGCTCACCTCGTGCGCGCCGAGATCTCCTCCGGTGCCACTCACCGCGTGCGCGCCGAGCTCCCCACCGGCGTCCACGGCCTCGCGCTCGCCAAGTGCGCCAGGGGTGTCGGTGTCGCTCATCCGGGCGCTCCTTCCGTGGCGGCGAAGGGGGGTGTCGCGCGGACCGGGGGCCCCGCGGCCCAGCCGGGGCCACCGCGGGCAACGACCCGGGTGCTGCGCTCGGTCCAGCGGCCGGGGACGTGCGCCTCGGCGGGGGCCGCGAACGGCAGGGGTTCGCCGGTGCCGTCCAGGACGACTCGGCGGACCGGGGTGCGCGAGACGATCTCGAGGTAAATGCCGTGAAATGCCGCGATGTTCTGTTCCACGGTGAACAGTTCGAGTGCGCGGGCGCGGGCGGCGGCTCCCAGGCGCTCACGGCGCTCGGAGTCGCGCAGCAGGGTCAGGCACGCCTCCGCGAGCGCCTTGGGGTTGCGCGGCGGGACGACGAGCCCGGTGCCCCCGATGACCTCCACGACCGCACCCACGTCGGTGGACACGGTCGCCCGGGCGCAGAGCATGGCCTCGACCAGGCTGATCGGGAAGCCCTCGACGACGCTGGACAGGACGGTCACCGCCCCCGAGCCGTAGGCGTCGGCCGCAGTCGGCAGCTCCGGACCACCGATCTCCTCGAAGGAGACGGGGTTGTCGCCGACGGCGTGCAGTCCCTCCGCCTCGTCGGGGAAGAGCTGTGCCGCCAGGGCCTTGCAGTGCCCCAGATAGGCCGCACCCTCGGGGCCGGAGGGCGCGCCGACGATCCGCAGCCGGGTCTTGGGTTCCTCCTTGCGGATCTCCGCGAAGGCGTGGAGCAGCGAGATCAGGTCCTTGGCGGGTTCGACCCGGCCGACCCACACCAGGGTGTCCGGGTCCACGCACTCCGCCGACTCGCCGACCTCCGCGAAGTGTCCGGCCGCCATGCCCGGGTAGACCGTGCGGATCTTCGCGCGGTCGGCGCCGCAGCGTTCCTGCCAGCGGCGGGCGTGGGCGTTGCCGGGCGTGACGACCGCGGCCCGCTGGTAGGTCTCGGTGGCGAGCCGGCCATGGAAGGCGGCGAGCAGGGCGCGTACGGCGGGCGGGGAATCGCTGTCGGCGAGGTAGTGCGTCCGCAGCCGTACGCCGTACTCGGTCACGAGCAGGGGCACACCGCAGAAGTGGTGGGCGAGGAGTCCGGGCAGGGCGGCCGGGCCGCCGGAGGCCGCGTGGCAGAGGTCGACCGCGCCGAGGCCGTCGTCCTCGTACCAGTCGAGGGAGAGGGGGCGCAGGGCGCGCTCCAGGTGTGCGGCCACGGTGAGGAGATCCGGTACGCGCGCCTCGCGAGCCGCCTGCCGGGCGCCGGGCGCACGACAGGCGCGCTCCAGGGCCCGTACGGCGGTCTCGGAGCGGAGCGCACCCACCAGTCCGCCCTCGTCGCGGGCGAGTTCGGCGAGCCCGTACAGAGCGCTGGCGAAACGGTCCGCCTCAACGCCGGGCGCCTCCCCCGAGCCCTTCACCGATCCCGTTGAGCCCACCGAGCCCACTGAGCCCACTGAGCCCGTTGCGGCCGTTCCGGTGGCTTCCGCGACACCCCCCTCGCACAGCGCCGCCGCCAACTCCCCGTAGGACTCGGCGAACCGGCGCCGGGCGCGCCGCCCGTACACCACGCCGTCGTCCTCGGCGGTCCACAGCGGGGCCGTGATCACCCTGTCGACCTGCGGCGGCAGGGGAACCCAGCCCTCGTCCTCCTGGTGCTCGCTGCGGCTGAGCGCGTAGATGTCGAACTCGTGCTGCTCGAGCCCGCGCACGAGCCGGTCGCACCAGAGCCTGGCGTCACCGCTCACATACGGATAGCCACCCTCCGTAAGCAGTCCGATGCGCACGAGTGCACCCCCGATCTCCCGTATGAGGAGCCGCCGTTGGCCCGGCGGCTCGCCGCGGGACGAACGTATGCGGACAAGGCGGTGGCGCGACGGACGGTTGTCCATCGCGCCACCAAAAGGGGTGAACGCTCGTAACTTTCCCGTGCGGGTAGCGTTCGGTCGCGCTAAGAGATCATCCGGACACGGAACGTCAGCTCACGGCCACTGCCCCGCGTTCGGCCCGGCGCCGGGCCGCGATCTCGGGATCGAGTGCCGGTACGGCGGTCAGGAGCTGCTTGGTGTACGCGTCGCGCGGGCTGTCGTAGACCTCGTCGGCCGGGCCCTCTTCGACGATCCGGCCGCGCCGCATCACGGCGACCCGGTCGCTGACCTGGCGGACGACGGCGAGGTCGTGCGCGACGAAGACCAGGGCGAGTCCGAGCTCCCGTTGCAGCTCGCCGAGCAGGGCCACCACCTGGGCCTGGGTGGTGACGTCGAGCGCGGAGACGGGCTCGTCGCAGACGATGACCCGCGGGTCGGCCGCGAGCGCCCGCGCGATGCCCACGCGCTGGCGCTGGCCGCCGCTGAACTCGTGCGGGTAGCGGTCGTAGTGCGCCCCTTCGAGCCCCACGCGCTCCAGGAGCTCCCGGACGCGCCCCCTGATCCGCTGCTCGTCGCGTTCGCCACGCGCGCGCCGGGGGTCCGCGATGGACTCGCCCACGCTGCGGCGGGGGTTGAGGGAGGAGACGGGGTCCTGGAAGACCATCTGCACGGCCGGGTTCACGCCCACACGCGTGTGGCCGTCGTGACGGACCTGCCCCGCCGTGGGCTCCAGCAGGCCGACCAGCATCCGCCCCAGCGTCGTCTTGCCGCTGCCGCTCTCGCCGACCACGCCGAGGGTCTCGCCCCGGCGGACGGTCAGGGAGACGCCGTCGACGGCCGCGAAGGCCTTCTTCCCGCGGCCGAACTCGCGCCGAAGGCCCACGGCCTCCAGAACGACCTCGGGGGCGGCCTTCACAGCGCCCTCTGCGGACCCGCCGGAGACGCCCCCGCCGGACCTGCCTGAAGTGCCCACTCCGGACCCGCCGGAAGTGCCCACTCCGGACCCGCCGGAGGACACGCGGGGTGCGTCCACGCGCGGGACCGCGGCGAGCAGTTCGCGCGTGTAGGCCTCCGCGGGCGCCCCGAGGACCGTGCCGACCGGCCCGTGCTCGACCGTCCGCCCGTGCCGCATGACGAGCACGTCGTCGACGCTCTCGGCGGCGACACCCACGTCGTGCGTGACCAGCAGCAGGCCCATGCCGGTCTCCTGGCGCAGCGTGTGCAGCAGGTCGAGGATCTGGGCCTGGACGGTCACGTCGAGCGCGGTGGTCGGCTCGTCGGCGATCAGCAGCTCGGGCTCGCAGGCCAGCGCCATCGCGATGAGGGCGCGCTGGCGCATGCCACCGCTGAACTCGTGCGGACGGGACCGGGACCGGCGTGCGGCGTCCGGGATGCCGACCCGGTCGAGCACCTCCACCGCACGCGCGCGTGCCGTTCGGCGCGACACACGCGTGTGCACGCGGTACACCTCGGCGATCTGGTCGCCGATCGCGTAGTACGGGTCGAGGGACGACAGCGGGTCCTGGAAGACCATGGCGGCCTTCGCGCCCCGCAGCCGGCGCAGTTCGTCGTCCGACGCCTGCTGTACGTCCACTCCGGCGACGCCGACCGAACCCCGCACGCGCGCGCCCGTCCCGCGGTGCAGCCCGAGCAGGGCCGAGGCGACGGTGGACTTGCCGGAGCCGGACTCGCCGACCAGGGCGAGCGCGGCCCCCGGAGCCAGGGTGAAGGAGAGGCCGTCGACAGCGCGCAGGTCGCCGAACTCGACCGTCAGGTCCGTGACGTGGACGAGACTCATGCGAGCACCACCCGTCGGTCGGCCACCGCGTACAGGACGTCCGCGACGGCGTTGGCGAGCACCACGAAGAAGCCGATGACCAGGACCATGCCGACGACGACCGGGAGGTCGACGACGGTTACGGCGTGGACCAGTTCCTGGCCGATGCCGGGCAGTCCGAACAGCGACTCGATGAGGACGGCACCGCCGACCGCGCTGCCGAAGTCGTTGGCGTTCAGGGCGATGATCGGCGCGAGGGCGCCGCGCAGGGCGTGCCGGCCGACGATGGAGCGCTCACCGACGCCGTAGGCGCGGAAGGTGCGGATGTGGTCCTCGGCGAGCGTCTCCAGCATCGACGCCCGGGTGAGCCGAGCGAAGTAGGCCGCCTCGCCGAGGGCGAGCGTGACCCAGGGCAGGAGCAGGCCCCACATCCACTGCTCGGGGTCGTCGGAGAAGGGGACGTACTCCGGGAAGGGCAGCAGTTCCAGCTGTCCGCACACCACGATCATCAGGACCAGGCCGATGACGAACACCGGCGTGGCTACGCCCGCGAGGGTGAGGCCGGTCAGGGCGCGCTCGCTGAAGCGACCGCGTCGCCAGGCGGAGAGCACGCCGGTGCCGACGCCCAGCAGCAGCCAGAGCACCATGCCGCCGACGACCAGGGACAGGCTGACCGGCAGCTTGTTGAGGATGATCTGCGTGACCTGCTGGTCGCTCTGGTACGACAGCCCGAGGCAGGGCGCCGGGCAGTGCTCGACGGAGGTGCCGGTGGAGTAGTCGTGGCCCACGACGATGCCCTGGAGGAAGTGCCAGTAGCGCAGGTACAGCGGGTCGTCGAGCCGGAGTTGCTGGGCGACCTGGTGGACCTGTTCCGGCGAGCAGCGGGGGCCGCAGGTGATCTGGGCGACGTTGCCGGGGGTGGCGTAGAAGACGACGTAGATGATGACCGAGAGGGCGAGCAGGGTGAGGACGGCGCTCACGGTCCGGCGTAGAGCGAATCCCGTGAAGCCGCTCATGAGGTCGCCTCCTTGGCGGGCCCGAGTTCGGCCGTTCCGGTGCTGTCGGACCGCGCCTCCTGCTTCCGCGCCTCCTGCTTCCGCCCCTTCTGCCTGCGGCCCGTGCCGACGCGCAGGCGGGAGGCCGCGCGTGGGTCGAGGGCGGTGCGCACGCCGTCACCGAGGACGGTGAGGGCGAGCACGGTCACGAAGAGCGCGGCCGCGGGCAGCAGGAGGTACTGCGGGGCGGCCTGGTACCAGACGTTGGCGGAGGAGAGCATCTGTCCCCAGGACGCGGTGGGCGGCTTCACGCCTACGCCGAGGAAGGACAGGGACGCCTCGATGCTGATGTTCGCCGGCACCATGAGCGCCGCGTACGTGATGACGGGGGCGGCGAGGCCGGGCAGCAGTTCGCGGCGGGCGATCCGCCAGGTGCCCCAGCCGCTGAGCCGGGCGGCGGCCACGTAGTCGAGTTCCTTGAGGGTGAGGGTCTGGGCGCGGGCGATCTTGCCGATGGTGCCCCAGGCGACGAAGCCGATGACGAGGGCGACCAGGATCGGCCTCGGGAAGTTCTCGGGCACGATCGCCAGCAGGGCCAACGCCATGATCATCAACGGCATCGCCACGATGATGTCGGTGACCCGGCTCAACAGTTGATCAACCCATCGGTTGCCGAGCGCGGCGGCGACGCCCACGACGACGCCGAGCAGGACCTGGACGGCGGTGGCGCCCAGCGCGACCCCCAGGGAGACCCTGGCGCCGTACACCAGACGGGCGAACAGGTCGCGGCCGGTCTGCGGTTCGACGCCGAACCAGTGGTCCCCGCCGGCGCCCCCGAAGGAACCGATGGGAACGCCGCCGCGCGCGGAGTCGACCAGGGAGGGGTGGTAGGTGGTCGGGTCCTGGCCCTCCAGCGCGGTGAGCAGGGGCGCGGCGAGCGCGACCAGGACGAGCAGCGCGACGACGCCCGCCGCGACCAAGGCGGCGCGCTGCGCCCGCAGCCGCCGCCAGAACTGACGGGCCCCCGAGACCCCCGGGGCGGTTGCCTCGGGGATCTCGGTGGCGACAAGTGCCTCGCTCATCGGGTTACTTGACCGCGACCTGCGAGATGTCCAGGACGCCGGTCCAGTCGCTGATCACGACGTTCCTGATGTCCTTGCCGACCAGTCGCTTGTAGACCGGGTGGAACAGCGGCACGGTCAGCGCCTGCTCGCCGATCTTCTGGTCCAGCGCGCCCCACCTCTTGGCGGCCGCGTCAAGGTCGGTCAACTTGTTGATCGCGTCAATCTCGGCATTGACCGACTTGTCGTTGAGCAGGCCCGAGTTGAAGTTCGCACCGTCCTTGACGATCTGCCGGCCGTCGAAGATCGGGGCGAGGAAGGGGCCGCCGGAGGGCCAGTCGGCACCCCAGGCGGAGAGGAAGAAGCCGGGCTCCTTCTTCACGTCGTGGATCGTGTCCGAGTAGTTGTTGTCCTCCAGGCCCTGGAGCTTGACCGTGATGCCGGCCTTCTTGAGCGCGTCCTGGATCGCGGTGGCGATCTCGGGGCTGGTCTTGAAGTTCTGGGCGTTGTCGTGCGTCAGCGTGACGGTCAGGCCGTTCGGGTAGCCGGCCTCCTTCAGCAGCGCCTTGGCCTTGGCCGCGTTGCCGGTGGCACCCGCCGGGAAGAGGTCGTACGGCTCGTAGCCGAAGGACTTCTGGTCGGGCAGGAAGGTCGTGGCGGCCTCGGCCAGCGCGGAACCGCCCGCCGCGTTCACCACGGAGGAGCGGTCGACGGCGTAGGAGATCGCCTGGCGCACCTTGGCGTTGTCGAACGGCTTGACCGTCGGGTTGAACGCTATGTAGTTCGTGTAGCCGAAGTGGCCGGTGCCGACACGGGCCGCGAGCTCCTTGTCGCCGGTCACCTTGGCGAGTTCGGCCGGGCCGAGGTTGGTGTCCGTGGTGACCGCGGCCGCGTCCGCGCCCTGGGACGCAGACAGCCGCTGGTTGATCACCGAGGAGTCGAGACCGGACTTCACGTCGATCCTGTCCGGGTAGGCCTTGCGCTCGGGGTCCGTGGCGGCGGACCAGTAGGTGTTGCGCTCCAGGAGGAGCGTCTCGCCGTCGTTCTCGTTCTTGACGACCTTGTAGGGGCCTGACGAGACCGGGTGCTCCTCGTACTTGGTGCCGGTGTCCTTGGCCTTCGGAACGGGCGTGAACTGCGTCTGCGTGGCGAGGTACGGGAACTCGCCCTCGGGCTTGTTCAGGTGGAAGACGATGGTCCGCGCGTCCGGCGTCTCGATCGCCGGGAGGCCCTTCTTGTCCTTGTACGGCCCCTGGTAGTCGGCCGCGCCGACCAGCCAGTCCCGCAGGTAGGGGGCGCCGCCGGAGAGCTCGGGCGCGAAGGACCGCTCGATGCCGTACTTGATGTCGGCCGAGGTGATCGCGGTGCCGTCCTCGTACTTGAGGCCCTTCTTCAGGGTGTACGTCCACACGGTCGCGTCCTTGTTGGGGCGCCCGGTGTCGGTGGCGAGGTCGGGGACGACCTTGGTGCCCTCGGCGCCGCTCTCGCGGTTGCGGGTGGTGAGGGTGCGGAAGACGAGCGAGGGCACGTTGCCGCCGCCGGAGGTGTACAGCCGGGCCGGGTCGAAGTCCGACTGCGGGTCGGAGTTCAGGACCGTGAGGGTGCCGCCCTTGTGGGGCGTGGAGTCGCCACCGGAGCTCTTGGCATCGTTGTCCTCAGGACCGCAGGCGGCTGCGCCCGCGGCCAGAACAAGGCTTACGGACACCGCGGCCACGCGGCGCTTCGTGAGGGACGGTTGACGCATCGGAGACGACCTCTCGAAATGATGAGTCTCGAATGGCGAGACGGATTGACGAGGAGTGAGACAAGCGCGGACGGACGTCTGCCCCGGCGTCAGGTCGTCGAAAAGCCGTGACCGAAGTCACGGAAGGTGATCGGGATTCGCGACGCGCGCGCCAGAGGGGGCGGGCGTCAGCGACAGAGAATGTCGGCCACGCAGAGCGGAGTCACACCGATGAGCGCCAGCTCGATGGCGGCGCTGTTCTCGACGGCATGACTAGACCACATGGGCAGCAATATGTATGACCGGATCAACGCATGTCAATCCGACATCTGCGTCCTCCGTCAACTCCCCGGGTAGGGCCAGGGATTGGGCCGGCAGTGGATCCCGTCGTGGTCGAGGAACTTGGTCTGCTGCTGCATCACGGGCGCGAGCTCGCCGTTCTTGTCGCACGTCACATGGGAGTAGCCGAGACGGTGGCCGACTTCATGGTTGATCAACATCTGCCGGTACGCATGGATCCGATCACCGTATGTGGTTGATCCCTGCGCCCATCGATACGCATTGATCATCACTCGTTCGGTGGCGGCCGAGTCACAGGAGACGTTGTCCTCGGTGGTGTCGAGGCCGGACTTGGCGCACCAGTCCGCCGTGGTGCCGGGGCTGGCGAGCGTGATCACGAAGTCGGGCTTGCCGGTGTAGACGCGCTCGAAGGTCCGGGCACCGCGGTGGGCCCAGCTGCGGTCGTCGTTGAGCGTCTTCTGGACGGCCTCGGCGAAGAGCGCGCCGTCGAGCCCGAGCCCCTGTTCCACGTCCACGCGGTAGGTGTACTTCTGGCCCTTGCCGGGCGCCTTGTCGACCCCCGGGACCGCGTCGAACTTCCCCGAGCCGTCGAGCTTCGCGCTCAGCGGGTACTTGGTGCCCATCGCCTGCTCGTACGTCAGTTTCGCGACACTGGGCGAGCCGGACGGCGTCGGCTGCCCGGCCGTGACGGAGTCCCGGGCGTCGCGCGCCTGGTCGGTCGCCGTCGAGGAGCCGGCGGCGGTGTCGCGTTCCCCGGTGACCTGTCCGGCCACGACGACCGCGAGCACGGTGACGATGGCCGCGGCCGCGATGCCGGTGAACGTCCGCCCCTTGCCGCCCTTGGCCGACGGCGGGGCGTCGAGGGGCGGTGTCCCGTCGGAGCCGGAGCCGGCACCGGTTCCGACGCCGCCGCGGATGTCGTCCGGCCAGTCGGTGACGGAGCCGGAGGAGCCGTACGGGTCGGAGGGGTGCGCGGCGACGGACGTCCCGGCGCCTCGGCGAGACCCGTGACCCTCCCTCTGCCCCTTCCCGGCCCGCCCCTTCGGAGCACCGGGAGCGAACAGGTCGGTGTCGTCGGTGAACGCGTCGAGGTAGTCCTGCCGGGGCCCCTGCCGAGTCCCCGCCGACTGCTGCCGCTGCTCCTGCCGCTGGCGCGGAACAGCGCCCCCCGGCCCGGCTGCGGCCTGTCCGCCCGGACCGCGGCCGTCCAACTCCCCCCAGCCGCCCCCGGATTCACGCTGCTCGGGATGCCCGCCACGCGCCCTGGGGGTCCCCTGGGCAGGGGTGCCGTCGGCGATGCGGGGGAAGCCGTGCGCGGGCGTGCCGTCCGGCAGCCGGGGCAGACCCCGCGCGGGGGTGCCCTCCGGAAGCCGCGGGAAGCCGTGCGCCGGCGTGCCCTCGGGCAGCCTCGGGCCGCCCTGTGCGGGAACCCGGTGTCCGGCGCCGCCCGGCGCAGACGTCCCGTCCCCGGGACCGCGTCCCTGCGGCCCGCCCCACCGTGCTGCCTGCGACAGCGCCGACACCTGGGGCGAGGAAGCCTGGCTCAGGTTCTGCGCCCGGCCTCCCGGCACCTCCGCGCCCGCGCCGGGACCCGTCTGCCCCGGCCCGCCGCCGTCATTCGAACTGCTGTTGTCGGGCCCCTTCTTGGGAGCGGGCCCGCGTCGACTGTGGCGTCCCACGCCCCGCCTCAGCTCCCCACGGCCGTGGCATCGGCGCCGCCACCGGAGGCCGACCCGGCCTCACCCCGGCCCTGTGGACCGGTCGCACGACCGACTCCGCCGGAAGAAGCCACCGCCTTGTCCGCCTTGCCAGAGACGGTGTCCTTGTCAGAGACGGTGTCCTCGTCCGTGACGAAGCCCTTCGTAGAGACGAAGTCGCGGAACGCGCCCGCCACCGTCTCCGGGTACTCCATCATCGCCACGTGCCCCGCCTCCGGCAGGGTCAGCAGCCGGGAGTCGCGGAAGGTGCGGGCCGCCTTCTGGGCCATGCGGAAGCCGACGAGCTGGTCCTTGCCGCCGTAGACGAGCAGGGTCGGGGCGAGGACGCGCTCGGCCTGGCGCCACAGCGCGTGCTGGCCGCCCAGCGTGTACGCGTTGACCAGCCCGCGCGCGGAACGGGCCATCGCGTCCCAGAAGTACGGCAGTTGCAGCCGCCGTTCCATCTCCTCCACGGCGTGCTGGAAGCCCTCGGGGGTGACCCGGCCGGGGTCGCCGTAGCAGAGTGCCGTGACGCCGCGGACGCGCTGCTCGGCCGTCCATTTCCTGCTGTACCGGGTGAACAGACCGGCCACACCCGGCACCGCCAGCAGGCCCGTGGGCACGGCCGTGCGCTGCACGCGGATCTCCGGCAGGGCCGGGGAGACGAGGGTGAGGGTGCGGACCAGGTCCGGCCGCACCGCGGCGACGCGCGTGGACACCGCGCCGCCGAGGGAGTTCCCGAAAAGGTGGACGGGGCCGCGGCCGGAGGCGTCGAGGAAACGGATCACCGCGCGGGCGTGCGCGGTGAGCGAATAGTTGCCGTCGTCCGGCGGCGGGGAGTCGCCGAAGCCGGGCAGGTCGAGGGCCTCGCCGTCGACATCGCCCTCCAACTGCTCCATCAGCGCCGACCAGTTCTGCGAGGAACCGCCGAGGCCGTGGACGTACAGCGCGGGCGGCAGGCCCTCGCGCGCGGGCGGTCGTGAACGCACCGTCAGGGTGATGCCCTGAAGGCCCACCGAGCGGAGCCGCTCGCCCTCACCGACCCTGACGGGCGACACCTTCGGAAGCACGTTGGCGGGCGGCACGAAGGGCACCTCGGTCGAAGACATGCGGCAATGTTACGAGACGATCACGCACTGGTTCATGTGTTCGCCGTCACAGAGCACATGTACGGGGCGCCGTCACCGGGGCCCACGGGGCACATACCTCCCACATCCACCGCACGCGGATCGCATGGCGTTCAGATCGGGTGTCTCCTAGGCTCGTAGGCAGGGCACCCGCATGTGGCCCCCTGTGCGCATCAGGGACGTTCTAGGAAGGGAGCCCGCCATGGCCTACGACCCCACCGACCCCGAGGCCTTCGAGGAAGAGTCCGACGACGTCGAGCTCGACGTAGAGGCTCCGGAGGTGGACGCGGCCGAGCAGCACACCGACATCGCGCCGGACCGCGACGACCCGCTGACCGGCGTGGACCCCGGCGCGGCCAGCGAGGCCGACCTCGTCGAGCAGGCCAGGGTGGTCTCGCTCGACGAGGAGGACTATCGGTGACGCCGAGCCATTCTGAGCAGGAACAGGACAGAAACGGAGCGGGCCCTGCCCGTCGGATCCCTGTTTGAAACCTTTGCGTGGCTTTCGTCACTGTCCGGTCCGTGAAATTCTGCGTCGGCACCGCGCACAGCACGGTTACCGAAAAGTACGATGGCGGCGCGGCGCACACCGCATGTGGACGACATTGGGAGGCGGCGTGACAGCCATCGAGCAGACAGAGGCGGCGCGCCCGCGAGGGACGCGACTGCCGCGCCGTGCCCGACGGAACCAGCTGCTGGGTGCCGCGCAGGAAGTCTTCGTGGCACAGGGCTACCACGCGGCCGCGATGGACGACATCGCCGAGCGGGCCGGCGTCAGCAAGCCGGTGCTGTACCAGCACTTCCCGGGCAAGCTCGACCTCTACCTGGCGCTGCTGGACCAGCACTGCGAGTCGCTGATCCAGGCCGTGCGCAGCGCGCTGGCGTCGACGACCGACAACAAGCAGCGCGTGCGCGCGACCATGGACGCGTACTTCGCGTACGTCGAGGACGACGGCGGCGCCTTCCGTCTCGTCTTCGAGTCGGACCTGACGAACGAGCCCGCGGTCCGCGAGCGCGTCGACAAGGTCACCAACGAGTGCGCGGAGGCCATCCGCGACGTGATCGCCGAGGACACCGGCCTCTCGCCCGCGGAGGCGATGCTGCTGGCCTCCGGCCTCGGTGGCCTGGCCCAGGTCGTGGCGCGCTCCTGGCTGCACAGCGACCGCAGCGTGCCGCGCGACCAGGCGGTCCAGCTGCTGACCTCGCTGGCGTGGCGGGGCATCGCCGGCTTCCCGCTGCACGGCACCGACCACCACTGAGGCCACCGGCGGTGCACCGCCGCGAACACCGTCCGACCCGCACGTGCGCGTGCGGGTCGTTTGTTCCCGTCCGGTGTTCGCTGTTGGCGTTCTCACGCGGAGCGTGTACGTCCCCTCACCGGGCTAATGTGTGCTGGGTACGGCGCGGAAGGTCGCGCACTTCACTGACCGTCGGAGGGACATAGCCGTGGAGGTCAAGATCGGCGTGCAGCACGCGCCCCGCGAGATCGTTCTGGAGAGCGGTCAGAGCGCCGAGGATGTCGAGCGGGCGGTGGCGGACGCGCTGGCCGGCAAGTCTCAGCTGCTGAGCCTGGTGGACGAACACGGCCGCAAGGTCCTCGTCCCGGCCGACCGTCTCGCGTACGTCGAGCTCGGTGAGCCGGCTCCGCGCAAGGTGGGCTTCGGCGCGCTGTAGGCAGACGACGAGGAGGGGCCCGGCGACATGAAGTCGCCGGGCCCCTCCTCGCGTTGTGCCCGGAATCTCCCCTCCCCGTACGGAGCACGACTCGCGCCTTGGGGAGGATTGCATTCCGCAGGTCACGGGTATGACGGGCTACGACCGTGATGCGCAGTGTGGCCGTGTGGGAGGGACTCCATGATGTTGTTCGAAGCGCTCGGCTCCGCACTGCTCGGTCTGGTGCTGGCGGGGGTGGCGCTGCGCCGCCTCTCGCACCGTCTGCCCGCCCGCTCCCTGGTCCTCGCGACCGGCCCCGCGGGAGCCCTCTTCGGCGCCTTCGTCACCCACACCGCCCTGGACCCGGCCAATGTCCTGCCGATCTTCCTGGGCGCGGCGGTCGTCTCCGTCGCCTCACTGTCCCTCCTGCTGCGCCCGTCGGGAAGACTCCGCCGCTCAGCCACGGCGTGAAGAGCGGCGACGGGGACGCGGAGTAGGGCGGCGGGGGTCGCGTTCAAGCAAGGGCGCCAGCCTCAGCTTGCCCGAAGCCGACCCCATCAGGCAGGACAGGCGGCTCCCAGCAAGGCCGGCAAGGCCGCGTGAGACCGGCAAGGCCGCGTGAGGCCGACACCCCCGTAGAACGCCCGCAGCCACAGCAGGGAGCCGGCCTCCCGCCAGCGACACCGCCAGGGCGGCTCGGCCGGAGACAAGCAGCCTCCCACGGGCCCAGTGGGAGACCGGCAGGCTCCCCCGGGCGGCCCCAGCCGGAGACCAGCGGCCTCCCCGGCCGGCTGCCCCCGCAGGAGGGCCGAGCCGGCAGCCGCGCCCTCGGCCGGGCGGTTCCGGCAGGGAGGCCGGCGACCCCACCAGGGACCCGCGGCCCCCAAGAACTACGCCGCCAGCCCCAGCGCGGCCATCCGCTTGGTGTGGGCCTCGGTGATGCGGGAGAACATCCGGCCCACCTCGGCGAGATCGAAGCCGTCGGCGACGCCGCCCACGAGCATCGTCGACAGGGCGTCCCGGTCCGCGACCACCCGCTGCGACTGCGACAGGGCCTCCCCCATCAACCGCCGTGCCCACAGGGCGAGTCGACCGCCCACCCGCGGCTCCGCGTCGATCGCCGCGCGCACCTTCTCGACGGCGAACCCGGCATGCCCGGTGTCGTCGAGCACGGCCAGGACCAGCTCGCGCGTGTCCGTGTCGAGCCGCTCGGCGACCTCGCGGTAGAAGTCACTGGCGATCGAGTCGCCGACGTACGCCTTGACGAGGCCCTCCAGCCAGTCCGACGGCGCCGTCTGCCGGTGGAAGCCGTCCAGGGCCGCGACGAACGGCTCCATGGCGAGCGTCGGCTCCTCCCCGATCTCGGCCAGCCGGTCGCGCAGCTTCTCGTAGTGGTGGAACTCGGCCGACGCCATCTTCGCCAGCTCCGCCTTGTCCGCGAGGGTCGGCGCCAGCTTGGCGTCCTCCGCGAGCCGCTCGAAGGCCGCGAGCTCGCCGTACGCGAGTGCGCCGAGGAGATCGACGACCGCGGCCCGGTACTGCGGTTCCGTGGCGGCCTGGGCCCAGTCCTGGGCGGCCACTCCGGTGCGTTCGGCGGGTGCGTCAGAGGTGTTGTCAGGCGTCGTCATGAAGCGCACAATAGTCCGCTCGCCGCGCCTCGGAAGTCCCTGGTCAATCAGTGTGACGACGACTACGTGACCAAATCGGCCATCGCATGTGCGCGATTCCGAGGTATGGTGGTAATGCGCCTGCTGGTACGACGGCACTTCACTAGTGCGTCGTGCCTCGACAGGCCGCACGTATGAGGATGCCCGGTCGGTGGCCCGATCGGCTCCGACCCGACAGCCCTCCTCGCCCGTACGGCACAGTGCGTACGGAGTTCGGAGGGGGACCCTCAGCGGTACGAGCGCTAGAGCGTCGGCAGTGGTCCCGTGCCATTACGGCTTCGCCCGTAAGGCAGCCGACGTCCCCAGCACGGTTATGACGACCCCCGCGCTCGCCTCGCACCGCGCACACAGAAGAGGCAGCACCCTGACTACGACTTTCCGCGATCTCGGGATTCTCACCGAGACGGCCGAGGCCCTCGAAGCCGTCGGCATCATCAACCCGTTCCCCATCCAGCAGATGACGCTCCCGGTGGCCCTCTCCGGCTCCGACGTCATCGGCCAGGCCAAGACCGGCACCGGCAAGACGCTGGGCTTCGGCCTCCCGCTCCTCGAGCGCGTCACCGTCCCCGCCGACGTCGAGGCCGGCCGCGCCAGGCCCGAGGACCTCACCGACGCCCCGCAGGCGCTCGTCGTCGTCCCCACGCGCGAGCTGTGCACGCAGGTCACCAACGACCTACAGACCGCGGGCAAGGTACGCAACGTACGCGTTCTCGCCATCTACGGCGGCCGCGCCTACGAGCCCCAGGTCGAGGCCCTCAAGAAGGGCGTCGACGTCGTCGTCGGCACCCCGGGCCGACTGCTGGACCTCGCGGGCCAGAAGAAGCTCAACCTCGGCCACATCAAGGCGCTCGTCCTCGACGAGGCCGACGAGATGCTCGACCTGGGCTTCCTGCCCGACGTCGAGAAGATCATCAACATGCTGCCGACCCGCCGCCAGACGATGCTGTTCTCGGCGACCATGCCGGGCGCGGTCATCGGTCTCGCGCGCCGCTACATGTCGCAGCCCACGCACATCAACGCCACCTCGCCCGACGACGCGGGCAGGACGGTCGCGAACACCAAGCAGCACGTGTACCGCGCGCACAACATGGACAAGCCCGAGATGGTCGCGCGCATCCTCCAGGCCGACGGCCGTGGCCTGGTCATGGTCTTCTGCCGCACCAAGCGCACCGCGGCCGACCTCGCCGACCAGCTCAAGCAGCGCGGCTTCGCGGCCGGCGCGGTCCACGGCGACCTCGGCCAGGGCGCTCGCGAGCAGGCGCTGCGCGCCTTCCGCAACGGCAAGGTGGACGTCCTCGTCTGCACCGACGTCGCCGCCCGCGGCATCGACGTCGAGGGTGTCACGCACGTCATCAACTACCAGTCGCCCGAAGAGGAGAAGACGTACCTGCACCGCATCGGCCGTACCGGCCGCGCGGGTGCCAAGGGCATCGCGATCACCCTCGTCGACTGGGACGACATCCCGCGCTGGCAGCTGATCAACAAGGCGCTGGAGCTGAACTTCAACGACCCGCCGGAGACGTACTCCACCTCCCCGCACTTCTACGAGGAGCTGAACATCCCCGCGGGCACCAAGGGCATCCTGCCGCGCGCCGAGCGCACTCGCGCCGGGCTCGACGCGGAGGAGCTCGAGGACCTGGGCGAGCCGGGCGGACGCGGTGCGCGTGGCCGCGGCGACCGGGACCGGGGTCGTGGCCGCGGTGGCCGGGACGAGTCCCGCTCCGCCGACCGCGAGCGTTCGGAGCGTACGCCGCGCCGTCGCCGCCGTACCCGTGGCGGGGGCGCGCTGGACGCCACGGCCCCCGCCGAGTCGGTCGCCCCGTCGGAGACCTCCGCGCCCGCGCCCTCCTCGACCGAGGACGGCACCGCGCCCCGCACGCCGCGCCGCCGTCGCCGTACCCGTGGCGGAGCGGCCGACTCCGCGCCGGTCACGGCGTCCACGGCAGCGGGGACGGCTGAGCCGGCCGTGTCCGAGGCCGCCGAGGCCGCGGTCACGACGGCGGAGAGCCCGTCCCTCGGCACCGAGGCCCCGGCCAAGCCGCGCCGCCGCCGGACCCGCAGGTCCGCGGAAGCGCCGGTCGAGCAGGCCGAGGCCACGGTCGTCGAGACCGCGCCGGTCGCGGAGGTGGTCGCCGAGACGCCGACCGCCAAGCCGCGCCGTACCCGCAAGATCGCCGCCGCGGCTCCGGCCGCCGACGCCGCCGAGGTTGCGGTGGACACGGCCGAGGCCATGGCGACCACGCCGCGCCGCCGTACCCGCAAGGCCGCGGAGCCCGCCGTGGCAGCGGTGGCCGCAGTGGAGACGGTGGAAACCCCGAAGGCCACGGAGGCCACGGAGGCCACGGACGTCACGGAGGTCGCGGAGACCAAGCCGCGCCGCACCCGCAAGACCGCCGCGACCAAGGCCGCCGAGGTTGCGGTCGACACGGCGGAGGCCGCTGTGGACACCGCGGAAGGCACGGTCACCACACCGCGCCGCCGTACCCGCAAGACCGCCACTGCCGCCCCCGCGGAGACCATCACGGTCGAAGCCACCGAGCCCGCTGCCGAAGCCAAGCCGCGCCGCACGCGCAAGACGGCCGCGACGAAGGCCGCCGAGACCGCGGTGGACACGGTCGAGGCGACCGAGGCCAAGCCGCGCCGTACCCGCAAGACGGCCGCGACGAAGGCCGCCGAGGCTGCGGTCGACACGGCGGAGGCCACGGCGACCACGCCGCGCCGCCGTACCCGCAAGGCCGCCGAGCCGGCCGTGGCCGCCGAGATCCCGGTCCAGACGGTCCAGGAGCCGGAGGTGGCCGAGGCCGCCAAGCCGCGCCGTACGCGTAAGACGGTCGCGACCAAGGCCGCCGAGGCTGCCGAGGCCGCTGTGGACACCGCGGAAGGCACGGCCACCAAGCCGCGCCGCACCCGCAAGACCGCCGTTGCCGCACCCGCGGAGACCGCCGCGGCCGAGGTCGCCGAGGCCAAGCCCCGTCGACGCGCCACCCGCAAGGCCGCCGAGCCCGCGGTGACCGCCGACATCCCGGCTCAGGCCGACAAGGAGCCGGCCGCCCCGCGGCGCCGCACCCGCAAGACGGCTGCCACGGAACCCGCGGACAGCTGACCCCACACCGAACGGCCCGGCCCACCGCAAGGGGGCCGGGCCGTCGGCGTTCCTCCCCAGCGAACCCGCCACCAGGAGCGCCGGGGCGCGCATCACCAAGCACCACCTCACTCGCCTAGGGGCGCGGGGCTGTGTTGATGTGCGGCTCCGCCGCATGGGCGCGACCAGCCCCCACGGACCCGCACCGACAAACGCACCCAACCCCCGCCCCCCGCACCCGCCCCCGGGCCCCCGCTACCCTCACCCCGTGAGCACCCGAGCCGTCTTCGCCCCGCCCCCCGGCGCCCGCGTCTACCCCCTGCACACCGCTCGCGGTGACTTCGCGGTCGTGGAGTCCGACGTGCCCGCCGGTGTCGTCAGGAAGGGCACCGCCCTGTTCGTGCCGGGGTTCACCGGGAGCAAGGAGGACTTCACGCTGCTGCACGAGCCGTTGACGGCACGCGGGTACCGGGTCGTGGCCGTGGACGGGCGGGGGCAGTTCGAGTCGGACGGGCCGGAGACCGACGAATCCGCCTACGCGCAGGACGAGTTGGCGCGAGATGTGCTCGCCCAGGCCGCCGCCGTGGGAACGCCCGTGCACCTGGTCGGACACTCCATGGGCGGTCAGGTCTCCCGTGCGGCCGTCCTCCTCGACCACTCCCCCTTCCTGTCCTTCACCCTCGTCTCCTCGGGCCCGGCGCAGATCTCCGACTCCCAGCAGCAGCGCGTGAAACTGCTGCGGGACGCGCTCGGGACGATGACGATGGCCGAGGTGTGGGACGCGATTCTGGCGATGGGCCCGCCCGAGGAGGTCGGCGGCCCCGCGCAGGGCATCGGGGACGTCGTACAGCTCCGCCGCCGCTGGCTCGGCAACAAGCCCGCCCAACTCCTCGCGGCGGGACGTCAGTTGTGCACGGAACCGGACCGGGTCGCCGAACTGGCCGCCGTCCCGCTTCCGTTCCACGTCCTGTCCGGAGCCCAGGACGACACCTGGCCCGTCCCGCTCCTGGACGACATGGCCGTACGGCTCCGGGCGCGCCGCACGGTGATCCCGGGCGCCGACCACTCCCCCAACGCCGACGAGCCGCTCCCCACGGCCCGCGCCCTGGCCGACTTCTGGGACGGCCGCACCCCGGGCGACGACGGCTGAGACGTCAGTACTGCGCCTGCACGTGCTCCCAGAACCCGTCCCGCAGCGCCCGCCGCAGATCCGACTGGCCGCGCAGCGAGTACTGGAGCAGCCCCTCCGCCTCCACCAGCAGGTCCTGGTCCACCGAGCCCGGTAGGTAGGGGTGGCCGGGCAGGAGTTCCTGGAGCGACTCCCGGCCCCGCTCCGCCAGCCACTTCGCGGCGATCTGCGCGCCCACGAACCGGACGTTCTCGCGGGTGGGCCGGGCGGCCGTCGACTCGTAGGCGGCCGCGGTGCGCCGGGCGACGTACGGCTTGAAGAAGTCGAGGTCGAGGGTGCGCTGGCTGTCGACCTCCCAGAGCAGGGGCTCCGCCTGGTTGCGGCCCTCGGGTGCCTCGATGCCCCACAGGTGGACGCGGGCGCCGTAGCCCTGGGCGGCCTCGACCGCGGAGACCAGGTCCTCGTCGCCGCCGAGGAGTGCCGCGTCGCTGATGGCGCGGTGGCGGGCCAGTGACTCCAGGTCGCTGCGGATGAGCGAGTCGACGCCCTTCTGCTGGTTGTTGGCGTTGAGGTTGCCCAACCTGACCTTCACGTCCGGGAGTTCGGCGATGGACTGCTGCTCGGCGGTGTGGATACGGCGTCTCGCGCCGTCGTACCAGTAGACCCTCAGCAGTCTGCTGTCCGCGAAGATGGTGCGGGCCCGGTCGATGAGGGCCTCGATCAGGCCCTCGGCGTCGAGGTCGAAGGCACGGCGGTCCTCGGTGCCGGCGACGAGTCGCCCCGCGGCCGCGTAGAGGTATCCCGCGTCGACGAAGATCGCATGGGTCGAGGGCGTCTTCGCCACCTCGGCGAGCATGCGCTGGAGCAGCTCGTTGGTGCGGTCGATGCGGGCGCTCAGGGGCGCGAGGTCGTCGTTCATCGCCTCCATTGTCCCGGCGGTCACGCTGCGAACACAACCGGTCCCAATGAGTTCCCGACGACTCACTTACCGGTCAGTAGTTAGTCGTTCGAAAAATTTCTTTAGCGTAGGGAATGTTTGTAACACGCACCCCGTTGACTACATACGTACGCAGCAATTCTCCGCAGGAGGATGACCAGACGAAGGGAGAAGCCTGTGCGCTTCGAAATCATGCGACTCGACGACGTCGACGGCACGCCCGTGGACAGTACCGTCGTGGACGCCGCCTCCGTCAACCGGATCGTTCAGCAGGCCGCCGCCATCGGGCAGCGGCTGTGGATCCGTCCGGCCGACACCACGGCCTCGTAACACTCACCGGCACTCACCGCAGACGGCTCAGACGACTGAGTCGACTTGGACGCGATCACCGCACACGCTTCGGACGCGGCTCACCGCACAAGCTTCAGGGCCCCGGTCTCTTCGACCGGGGCCCTTTCGGATTCCCGGACCGGACTCAGCTCGCCTGCACGACCTGCGTGATCCCGTTGATGATCTGCTGGACGGCGATCGCGGAGAGCATCATGCCCGCGAGCCGTGTCACCAGCACCACTCCGCCGTCCTTGATGACCCGGATGATCAGCAGCGAGTACCGCATGACCAGCCACAGCACGACATGGATGGCGAGGATGGCCACCCACACCGAGACCTGCGTGGCCACACTGTGGGCCTTCTGCACGGCGAGGATCACGGAGACGATCGCGCCGGGGCCTGCCAGCAGCGGCATGCCGAGCGGTACGAGCGCCACGTTCACGTCCTTGGTCTGCTTCGGCTCGTCGGTCTTGCCGGTCAGCAGATCCAGGGCGATGAGCAGAAGCAGCAGCCCGCCCGCGATCATCAGCGCGGGCACGGAGACGTGGAGATAGTTCAGGATCTGGTGGCCGAGGAGCCCGAAGACGGCGATGACACCGCCCGCCACGCAGACTGCCTGGAAGGCCATCCGCTTCTGCACCTTGCCGGGCCGGCCGGCGGTCAGGGCGAGGAAGATCGGGGTGATCCCGGGGGGATCCATGATGACGAACAGGGTGAGGAAGAGCGAGCCGAAGACGGCGACGTCGAACATGAAAGCCTTGCAGGAGAAGAGAGATGAACAGGGGAGCCGGGACCGACTCAGGCCCCGCCGGTCCCCGGCACCGGGAACGCGCCCGTCGCCCGCCGCGTGATCTCCCCGTACACCTCGGGGTCCGTCGTGTACGCGCCGAGGGAGACCGTCTTGCGGCTGCCGTGGTAGTCGCTGGACCCGGTGACGAGCAGCCCCAGGTCCGCGGCGAGCCCGCGCAGCCGTACCCGCGTCTCCTCGTCGTGGTCCATGTGGTCGATCTCGATGCCGTCGAGCCCGACGGCGGCCATCTCGGCGATCGCAGACTCCGGGACGGTGCGGCCCCGCTTGCTCGCGCCCGGGTGGGCGAACACGGTGACGCCACCCGCCGCCTTGACCAGCCGGATCGCCTCGAAGGGGTCGGTCTCGTGCTTGGCCACGTGGGCCCGCCCGCCGTCGCCGAGCCAGGCCGGGGTGAAGGCCTCGTCCACGCTCGACACGACGCCGAGCTCGACGAGCGCGGTGGCGACATGCGGCCGCCCGACCGATCCGTCCCCGGCGATCCGTGCGACCTGCTCCCAGGTGACCGGTACGCCGATCTCCTGGAGCCGCGCCACGATGGCCCGCGCCCGCGGCACCCGGTCGTCCCGCACCAGTTCCCGCTCGGCGAGCAGCGCGGGCTCCTCGGGGTCGAACAGGTAGGCCAGCATGTGCAGGGAGATCCCGTCGATCCGGCAGGACAGCTCGGCCCCGGTGACGAGGGTCAGCCCGGCGGGCAGGGCGGCAAGCGCCTCACGGTGTCCACGGGTCGTGTCGTGATCGGTGAGCGCGACGACGTCCAGCCCGGCAGCGGCGGCGTTGCGCACCAGCTCGGCGGGGGTGTCCGTACCGTCGGAGGCGGTGGAGTGGGTGTGCAGATCGATGCGCACGCGGACTCCAGGCGATGACGGGACGGGGAGGGACGCTCAAGGATAACCGGACTTTCCAGGTCCGCTGTCACATCCGCAGCGGGGGTGCGCCCCCTACAGCCGCAGGGCCGCGCCCCCTGAGTCAGGGCTTCAGCAGGCGCGGCGACAGCGCTCCGCAGGGCACCAGCTCCAGCTCCGCCCCGGCGTCCCGCAGATCGGTCAGCACCAGTTCGTCGTACATCAGGAGCCCGGACTGCTCGGGCCAGACGACCGCCCACAACCACAGGCCGAGCGCCTCCCCGGCGAAGACCGCCCGGTCGTCCGGCACCCCCGCCACATGCCACAGCGGAGTCGGCCGCCCCGCGGCCAGCACCTTCGCCTGCGCCGGTTTCTCCACGCTCATGTACGGCCCCGGGTCCGGCCCGTCGAGCCCCGCGTACCGCGCCCCGAGTCCGACCCCGAGTTCCTCGGCGACGAGAATCAGCTCGCCGACGCCCCCGAGCGGGCCGGGGCCCGTGCACGCCACCGCCGTGGCACGGCCGCCGCTGCGGTCGTCGCCCGCGCAGGCCACGCCCGTGAACAGCCAGCCGACCGGCAGCGGCCAGGGCATCCACACCGGTACCTGCGTGCGGTGCACCACGACACCGAGGGCCTCGACGCTGGGCGGTATCACGGGCTGCACCGGATGCACGGTCCCGTGCACATCGCACTGCCAGCTATCGGCGAAGAGTCCGGGAGCCCTGACCCGGCCACCACACTTCGGGCAACTGGGTTCGCCCCTCATAGGGCCCCACGGTCCTACCCTCGCCCCGCCACGTCAAGGACGATCACCCGTCCGGTCGGAAGCGGTGCGTCCCGGCATCGTCGACCAAGATTAGATGTAGTTTGCATTTATTAGCCGCTCTAACTTAGTGTGTGTATATACCAACCATCATCGGGAAGCCCCGTCGAGAGTGGAGGAAAGACCATGGACCCCTTCGATGCGGGAGCCGGCGGCATCCTGCGCCAGCCGAAGGCCGTGTGGGCGACGGCGGGTGCGTCCGTCGTCGCCTTCATGGGTATCGGACTCGTGGACCCGATCCTGCCGTCGATCGCCAAGGGCCTGGACGCCACGGCGAGCCAGGTCTCCCTCCTGTTCACCTCGTACTTCCTGATCACCGCGATCGCCATGCTGGTCACCGGCTTCGTCTCCAGCCGCATCGGCGGCAGGAAGACCCTGCTGCTCGGCCTCGCCCTCGTCGTGGTCTTCGCCGGACTCGCCGGCACCTCGGGCTCGGTCGGTGAACTGGTCGGCTTCCGGGCCGGCTGGGGCCTGGGCAACGCCCTGTTCGTCTCGACCGCCCTCGCCGTCATCGTCGGCGCTGCGGCCGGCGGCAGCGCGGCGGCGATCCTGCTGTACGAGTCCGCCCTCGGCCTCGGCATGGCGTGCGGCCCGCTGCTCGGCGCCCTGCTCGGCGACGCCAGCTGGCGCTACCCGTTCTTCGGCACGGCCTTCCTGATGGCGATCGGCTTCCTGTGCATCACCGTGTTCCTGAAGGAGCAGCCGAAGCCGGTCCGCAAGACGTCCCTGCTCGACCCGCTCAAGGCGCTCGGCCACGGCGGTCTCGCCTCGGCGGCCGTCTCGTCCTTCTTCTACAACTACACGTTCTTCACCGTGCTGGCCTTCACCCCGTTCGTGCTGGACATGACCCCGTACAAGTCGGGTGCCGTGTTCTTCGCCTGGGGTGTGCTGCTCGCCGTGTTCTCGGTGTTCGCCGCGCCGCGCCTCCAGGAGCGGTTCGGCTCGCTGAAGGTGCTCGGCGGCTCGCTGGTCCTGCTCGCGGCCGACGTGCTCGTCCTCGGCTACGGCAACCACACCGCGGCCATCGTCTGCACGATCCTGTCCGGTGCCTTCATCGGCGTGAACAACACCGTCTACACGGAGCTGGCCCTCGGCGTGTCGGACGCCCCGCGGCCCGTGGCGAGCGCCGGCTACAACTTCGTGCGCTGGTTCGCGGCCGCGGCGGCGCCCTACTTCGCGCCGAAGATCGAGGAGTGGACCGACATCCGCATCCCGTTCGTGGTGGCGGCGGTGACCGCGGTGCTGGGCGCGCTCGTAGTCGTCGTACGGCGGAAGGCGCTCACGCACGAGGCGGAGGAGCTGGAGCCGAGGCACGCCGTGGAGGACAGTGTCACGGTGTTCGCCAACTGACCTTTTACGGCCACCACTTGGTGAGCTTGCTCACGCGGCTCTCAGTCCAGCGGGACGGATTTCCGGGACGGGTCCCGGAGGTCCGTCCCGTGCGTCAGCCAGCGCTCCTGGAGGGCCTGGGCGCCGTGGACGCGCTTCCAGGCGGCCTCGTTGGGGGTCATCGGGAGCAGCGGCAGGAAGTGCACCGGGTCGAGGGGCTCGTCGAGCTCCAGGTCCTCGACCAGACCGCCGGGCTCGGCGACCAGGACCGAGGTGAACGGGGCGCCGGGCCACAGCGGTTCGCCCACGTCGAGCGAGGCGCCCGGGGCCACGACCACGCCCTCGACCTGCGGGGACGCGGCGAGCACGGCGAGCGGGCGGAGCACCTTGTCGGTCTCGGCGAGCCCTGCCCGCACGGAGAGGACCAGTTCGGCGCGCGGGCCCTTGACCGGGTCGGCGAGCATCGCGGTGGGGTCGCTCATCGGCTGCGCGGACATGCCGAGGGTGGCGTAGCGGACGACGTCCCCGTCGGTGAAGCGGAGCACCTCGATGCGGTCCGTACCGAGGAAGGTGACCGCCGCGCGCGCGTCCGGCTCGCCCAGCGCGCCGCGCAACCGGGCCTCGACCAGAGGAAGAACATCTGCCATGCGGCGAGCATAGAACTCGTCAGTACCGGGCAAAGCAGCGCCTTGACACTTCGGGCTGCTGCTAGTCTGGCCCGGTCGTCGGGGCAGCACGCAGAAGCGTCGCGCATCGAGTCCCGACGCCTGTGAGACTCCCTAACGGGAATGGATCGTCCCTTACGAGGGACCGGCCGGAGGAGGTGGGGCTGTCATGGATCGAAGTCGACCTGGTAGTACCACTCGTTCTTCCGGCCGCTGATGCAGCTCTGTGACGTCCGGCAACCGCCGCCTCTCACGTTCGCGTCTTCGTGCGGAAGAGCACTTCGTTCGTTTTGCCTGATCACTTTGATCACTCTGATCGCCGCAGTAGCTGAGTCAGTAACGAAGTCCGCCACCGCGATGGTGCGGTGCTCCCCGCTTTGTGGACGTGCCAAACACCCTTCCCCTGCCTCAAGGGCGGGGACACCCCTTGCAGGACGTCCTCATTCCGGGTAGTTCCACCCGTCGCCGGGGCCCTTTGTTGCCCGTCACGAAGGAGCCTGCCATGTCGATGATCCGTGACCTGCGTGCCGCCGTGCGCCCGTCGCGTCCCTCGCTGCGCAAGGACACCGGCGCGTACGACGCGACGCGCGACCCCTCGACTCCTTCCGCCGTCGTCGACTGCGCGGTCTACCGCGACGGCCGGCGTGTGGAGACCGACTGCCAGCTGAGCCCGCACGACGCGATGCGCCAGGTGCGCCGCGACGGCGGGTTCGTGTGGATCGGGCTGCACGAGCCGAGCGAGGCCGAATTCTCCGGCATCGCAAGCGAGTTCGGGCTGCACCCGCTCGCCGTCGAGGACGCCGTACAGGCCCACCAGCGGCCCAAGCTGGAGCGCTACGACGACTCCCTGTTCACCGTGTTCAAGACCATCCACTACGTCGAGCACGACGAACTCACCGCCAACAGCGAGATCGTCGAGACCGGCGAGGTCATGTGCTTCACCGGCCGGGACTTCTTCATCACCGTCCGGCACGGCGGCCAGGGCTCCCTCAGGGCGCTTCGCCACCGCCTCCAGGACGACCCGGAGCTGCTCGCCAAGGGCCCCTCGGCGGTGCTGCACTCCATCGCCGACCACGTCGTCGACGGCTATGTGGCGGTCGCCGACGCGGTGCAGGACGACATCGACGAGGTGGAGACCGAGGTGTTCACCCCGGGGCGCGGCGGCAAGGTGTCGCGCGGTGTCGACTCGGCGCGGATCTACCAGCTCAAGCGTGAGGTGCTGGAGTTCAAGCGGGCCGTGGCCCCGCTGCTGCGGCCCATGCAGCTGCTCAGCGAGCGGCCGATGCGGCTCGTGGACCCCGACATCCAGAAGTACTTCCGCGATGTCGCCGACCACCTCGTCCGGGTCCAGGAGCAGGTCCTCGGCTTCGACGAGCTCCTCAACTCGATCCTCCAGGCCAACCTCGCGCAGGCGTCCGTCGCCCAGAACGAGGACATGCGGAAGATCACGTCCTGGGCCGCGATCGTCGCCGTACCGACGATGGTGTGCGGGGTCTACGGCATGAACTTCGACTACATGCCGGAGACGCACTGGCGGTTCGGCTACCCCGTGATCATGGCGATCACCGGTGTCATCTGCATGGGCATCCACCGCACCCTCAAGCGCAACGGCTGGCTCTAGAGTGGGCGCCATGACCAGCGAGCTGCTCGACCGCGCCCTTGTGGAAGAGGCCACCAAGAAGTCCGGCCTCGTCTGGGTCCAGGGGCCCGGCTCGCCGGCTCGCGCGCTGTGGCACGTGTGGCATGAGGGTGCCGCGTGTCTGGTCGGGGACGGGCCCGGGGAGCAGCCGCTGCCGGGGCTGGTCGACTCAGGCACCGCCGAGGTGACCGTCCGCAGCAAGGACAAGGGGGGCCGGCTGGTCTCCTGGGCGGCCCGGGTCGTGGAGTTGCCGCCGGGGTCCGAGGCGTGGGAGGCGGCGGTCGGCGAGCTGAAGGGCAAGCGGCTGAACGCCCCGGACGGCGAGGCGATGACGGACCGTTGGGCGCGTGAGTGCCGGGTACTGCGGCTGGAACCCACCGGGGTCGTGGGGTCGCTGCCCGACGGCGACCTGGCCGAACCGCCGCTGCCGACACCGGCGACCACGCGAGAACCGATCCCGGCCGGGCTGCCCCGGCTGCTCCTGAAGCGCCGCAAACGCGGCTAGGCCGCGCGTTCGAGGCACCGCGCGGCCAGCAGGCATGCGCTCCTAGGACGTCGGCAGCTGCTTGCCGTAGTCCACCGTCTCGTCCTTCGCCGGCTCGGTCAGGGGGAACTTCTTGCCCCAGGCCGAGAAGGTCAATGTGCCCGCGCCGCCCGCGCGGGCCAGGCGCAGCGGGTACGGCTGCCCCTCCAGGGAGACGTCCAGCGTGCCTCCGTCGCCCCTGTCGCCCGTGATGCGGATCGTGCGGGTACCCGCCTGCTCGTGGTGGCCGTCGGTGTCCAGACTGCCGTGCAGCGTCAGAAGCCCGTCGAGGAGAACGTCCTTGTCCGTGAAACCGCTGAACTTCTTGTACGCCGGGTCGCCCGACGGCACCTTCACGTACTTGCCGTCGAGCTTGTCGGCGGCCGCGTCGGTGTCGTCGCCCTTGCCGTCCTCCTGGGCCCAGAAACCCGCGTCGGCCTTCAGATACAGCTTCTCGCCGATCCGCAGCAGCTGGAAGGTGGCTCCCTCGGCGGTGACCGAGCCGGAGCCGCCTGCGGAACTCAGGCGCATGTCGAGCTTGTACGTACGGCCGCTGGTGACCACGTTCCCGGACAGGCGCAGTGCGTCGGCCGCGCCGGCGGCCGCCCGGCTCTTCGCCTGGATCTGCTCGGCGGGCAGCTTGCCGACGCCGTTGGTGCCCGCGTCGGGGTCCTCGCTGCATCCCGTGAGCCCCGTGCCCGTCACCACCAGGGCGCACACCGCGCCCGCCAGTACGGTCCTGCGGGTTCGGTCCCGGGCGATCGCGGTCACAGGTGGGGCTGCCTCTCCGACGACGGTCCTTCAGCGTGGTACGGCAGCGTACCGGGGCTCGGACCCCCGGGCGGAGCCGGACCGTCCGGACCCCTCACCAGGGCGTATCCGATCGGTACGGGCTAGCCTTAAGCCCTCCCGAGCGGGCAATCCGGACAAGGAACGCCGAACGAATCACCCTGTACGCAAAGGAAGCACAGCCATGGCAGCGGGAGCCCCCCGGATCTTCGTCTCGCACCTCGCCGGTGTCGCCGTCTTCGATCCCAACGGCGATCAGGTGGGCAGGGTGCGCGACCTGGTGGTCGTGCTGCGCGTCGGGCGCAGGCCGCCCCGGGTGCTCGGCCTGGTCGTCGAACTGTCCACCAGGCGCCGCATCTTCCTGCCCATGACCCGGGTGACGAGCATCGAGTCCGGCCAGGTCATCACCACCGGCGTGCTCAACGTCCGCCGCTTCGAGCAACGGCCCACCGAGCGCCTGGTCTTCGGTGAACTGCTGGACCGGCGGGTCACCCTGGTCGAGTCCGACGAGCAGGTCACCGTCCTCGACATCTCGGTGCAGCAGCTGCCGGCCCGCCGGGACTGGGAGATCGACCGGGTCTTCGTCCGCAAGGGCGGCAAGGGCGGGGCGTTCCGGCGCAAGGGCGAGGCGCTGACCGTCGAGTGGTCCGCGGTCACCGGCTTCACGCTGGAGGAGCAGGGACAGGGCGCGGAGAGCCTGCTGGCCACCTTCGAGCAGCTGCGCGCCGCCGACCTCGCCAACGTCCTGCACCACCTCTCCGCCAAGCGCCGCGCCGAGGTGGCGGCCGCCCTCGACGACGACCGCCTGGCCGACGTGCTGGAGGAGCTCCCCGAGGACGACCAGATCGAGATCCTCGGCAAGCTGAAGGAGGAGCGGGCCGCGGACGTCCTGGAGGCCATGGACCCGGACGACGCGGCCGACCTGCTCTCCGAGCTGCCCACGGAGGAGCAGGAGCGGCTGCTGAGCCTGATGCAGCCGGGCGACGCGGCCGACATGCGGCGCCTGATGGCCTACGAGGAGCACACGGCCGGCGGTCTGATGACGACCGAGCCGATCGTGCTACGGCCCGACGCGACCGTCGCCGACGCGCTCGCCCGCGTCCGCAACCCCGACCTCTCCCCCGCGCTCGCCGCCCAGGTGTACGTGTGCCGGGCGCCCGACGAGACCCCGACCGGCAAGTACCTGGGCACGGTCCACTTCCAGCGGCTGCTGCGCGACCCCCCGTACACGCTGGTCAGCTCAATGGTGGACGACGACCTCCAGGCGCTGGACCCGGACGCGACGCTGCCGGTCATCGCCGGGTTCTTCGCGACGTACGACATGGTCGCGGCACCCGTGGTCGACGACTCGGGTTCGCTGCTCGGCGCGGTGACCGTGGACGACGTGCTCGACCACATGCTGCCCGAGGACTGGCGGGAGACGGAGTTCGACGCGGAGGGGGCGGCCCACCATGACGCCTGAGCGCGAGAGCTCGAACCGCGAGCGCGGCGGGCCGGCCGGGGCCACCGCGGCGAGCCGCACCCGTGCCCGCCTCGACCAGCCGCGTCCGCCGCGACGCAGGCTGCTGCCCGAATGGGACCCGGAGGCCTTCGGACGCCTGTCCGAGCGGATCGCCCGCTTCCTCGGCACCGGCCGGTTCATCGTCTGGATGACGGTCGTCATCATCGCGTGGGTGCTGTGGAACATCTTCGCGCCCGGCGACCTGCGCTTCGACAACTACCCGTTCATCTTCCTCACGCTGATGCTCTCCCTCCAGGCCTCCTACGCCGCCCCGCTGATCCTGCTCGCGCAGAACCGGCAGGACGACCGGGACCGGGTCAACCTGGAGCAGGACCGCAAGCAGAACGAGCGGTCGATCGCGGACACCGAGTACCTGACCCGCGAGATCGCCGCGCTGCGGATCGGCCTCGGGGAGGTGGCGACCCGCGACTGGATCCGCTCCGAACTCCAGGACCTGATGAAGGAGCTGGAGTCCCGGCAGCACGACGGGCACGTCGTATTCCCGGCAGAACGGTCGGATCGGCCGTCGGCACGTGACGTAGACGACCGTTGATGACCGTGTGGGCGGCCCTGTACGGCGCCGTACCATCGTCTGTATGGCTAGCGAAGACGCGGTGCGCGAGGCACTGGCGACGGTGAACGACCCCGAGATCAACCGGCCCATCACGGAACTCGGGATGGTCAAGTCGGTCGAGATCGGGGCGGACGGGGCGGTCGCGGTCACCGTGTACCTGACGGTCTCCGGCTGCCCGATGCGCGAGACGATCACGCAGCGCGTGACGGACGCGGTCGCGGCGGTGGACGGCGTCACGCGCGTCGACGTGACGCTGGACGTGATGAGCGACGAGCAGCGCAAGGAGCTGGCTACGGCCCTGCGCGGCGGCCAGACCGAGCGCGAGGTCCCGTTCGCCAAGCCCGGCTCGCTGACCCGCGTCTACGCGGTCGCCTCCGGCAAGGGCGGCGTCGGCAAGTCCTCGGTCACGGTGAACCTGGCGGCGGCGATGGCTGCCGACGGCCTCAAGGTGGGCGTGGTCGACGCCGACATCTACGGCCACTCGGTGCCGCGCATGCTGGGCGCGGACGGCAGCCCGACCCAGGTCGAGAACATGATCATGCCGCCGTCGGCAAACGGCGTGAAGGTCATCTCGATCGGCATGTTCACCCCGGGCAACGCGCCGGTGGTCTGGCGCGGCCCGATGCTGCACCGGGCTTTGCAGCAGTTCCTGGCGGACGTGTACTGGGGCGACCTGGACGTCCTGCTCCTGGACCTGCCCCCGGGCACCGGCGACATCGCGATCTCGGTGGCGCAGCTGGTCCCGAACGCGGAGATCCTGGTCGTGACGACCCCGCAGCAGGCGGCCGCGGAGGTCGCCGAGCGCGCCGGCTCGATCGCGGTCCAGACCCACCAGAAGATCGTCGGCGTGGTGGAGAACATGTCCGGCCTCCCCTGCCCGCACTGCGGCGAGATGGTGGACGTCTTCGGCACGGGCGGCGGCCAGTCGGTCGCGGACGGCCTCACCCGCACGACGGGCGCCACGGTCCCGGTCCTCGGCTCCATCCCGATCGACGTCCGCCTGCGCGAGGGCGGCGACGAGGGCAAGCCGGTGGTGCTGAGCGACCCGGACTCCCCGGCGGGGGCCGCACTGCGGGGGATCGCGGGGAAGCTGGGCGGACGTCAGCGGGGGCTTTCGGGGCTTTCGCTGGGGATCACGCCGCGGAACAAGTTCTGAGACGCACATGACAGAAGGCATTCCAGGGGCCGGGTAGGGTCCGTGGAATGCCGAGAGTCAAAGTCAGCGTCGTCGTCCCCGTCTACAACACCGGGAAGTACGTCGACGAGTGCGCGCCGTCGCTGCTGGGGCAGAGTCTGCCCGCCGACGAGTACGAGGTCATCTACGTCGACGACGGATCGACGGACGACACGCTGACCCGGCTGGAGAAGATCGCCGCCACGCACTCGAACGTCCAGGTGCACACCCGGCCGAACTCCGGCTGGCCGGGCGCGCCCCGCAACCTCGGCATGCGGCACGCCAAGGGCGAGTACATCCAGTTCGTCGACCACGACGACATGCTCGGGCCCGAGGCCCTGGAGCGGTTGTACGAGCACGCCAAGCGCAACGACGCCGACGTGGTGCTCGGGAAGATGTCGAGCACCATGGTGCGGCCCCGGCGGCTGTTCCGTAACACGGTGGACGCCTGCACCATCGAGAACGACGAGCTCATGCAGAGCATGTCCCCGCACAAGATGTTCCGGCGGGCCTTCGTCGAGGAGCACGGCCTCCGGTTCCCCGAGGGGCCCTGGATCCTCGAGGACCTGGCCTTCGTCAGCGCCGCCTACCTGAAGGCCGAGCGCATCTCGATCCTCGCCGACTACCCCTGCTACTACTGGATGAAGCGGGACGACGGCGGCAACAACACCCAGCACCGCTTCAACCCGCGCCACGGCTTCTGGGACAACTGCCGCACCATCGTGCGCCGGATCAAGGACGGCACGGCCCCCTCCGAGGACGTGGACGCGCTCCAGAACCGCCTCCTGCACCGGCTGTACCACGTGGAGGTCCTCTCCCGGACCCGCGAGCCCGAGATCCTCCGTGAAGACCCCGCCCAGCAGCGCGAGCGCTTCGACGCGGCTCGGCGGCTGGCGCTGGAGGAGTTCCCCCCGGCCGTACGCGAGGGCCTGCCCGTCGTGTCGCGGCTGCGGGCCGAGCTGCTGGAGGCCGGGGACTTCGACGGGGCCGTGGCGCTCGCCGAGCGGGTGCGTGAGGTCAAGGCCCGCAGCACCGTCGGGGAGTTGCGGTGGGCGGACGGGCGGCTCGTCGCCGACGTCACGCTGGAGCTGCTGCGCGGGGACGGTGAGCCGCTGGTGCTCGTCGAGCGGGACGGAAAGCAGTGGCTGGACCCGGAGCTGCTGGCCGGGGTGCCCGGGACCGAGGACGGCTGGGAGGTCCTCGACCCGTTCCGGCTGGCGTACGCCGAGCTGGTCGTCAAGGACCGGGACCGGGAGGACTGGTGGTACCCGGAGGGAGACCTGGAGGTGCGGCTCGAGCCCGCCGGTGCGGGGCGGTCGCGGCTCGTCGCGTCCGGGCGGCTCGGCCTGGACCCCGAACGGCTCGCGGGCGGACGGCCGTTGGAGCGCGGTGTGCACGACGTGTGGGCCTTCGTCCAGCTGCTGGGCATCGACCGGATGGTCCGCCTGACCGGCGACGGCACGCCGGGTGCCCCGGCCGCGGGCCCGGCGCTGACCGGCGGGCGGCTCGCGCTGCCGTACTGGACCGGCAGCGGCCAGCTGGCCCTCGACGTGGACCAGCGTCAGCGCAGACTCGGTTCCGACACGGCCGGTGCCGCCGCGGCGAACACCGCGCGCGGTGAGCGGTCGTTGCCGTTGCCGTACGTGGCGGCGAGCCCGGAGAGCACCCCGGCCCGCGTCAAGGTCACCGTGTCCGCGCTGACGGTGGACGCCGAGCTGATCGGGGGGACGACGGCCGGACTGCGGCTCCCCGGCCGCCTCAAGCTCCCGACCGGGCGTCACCCGGTCACGTTCCCGAAGACCGACGCCCCGGTCGCATACGCCGTCGTCCGGGACGGCGCCCTGCTGCGGCTGGAGGGTCCGGCCCACGAGACCGGCGCCGGCCGTCGACTGCTCGACGCGGTCGCCGACAACCGCCAGGTCCGGCGGGTACGGCGGCGACTGGGCCGCTAGGACCGCCGTCCAGGACAGGTGTGGGGCACCGCTCGGGTCCGCGGTGCCCCTTCGTCCTGCTACTCGTACGCCGAGATGTCCTTGATCATCGCGAACCCGAGTCCGTACGCGCTCATGCCTCTTCCGTACGCCCCCACGTGCACCCCCTCCTGGGTGGAGCCCGCGAGGACCCAGCCGAACTCCGACTCCCGGTAGTGGAAGGGCGTGGGCACGCCGTCCACCGGCAGGGACAGGGTCGACCAGTCGGATCCCTCCAGGTCGTCCGCCAGGACCCAGGCCGTCTCGGTCTGCTGGTCCAGCCAGTCGTCGCGCAGGGAGTGGTCCATCTGCCCGGGCCAGGTGAAGGACAGCAGGCCCACCCCGGCCAGCCAGGCGGCGGAGGAGACCGAGGTGGCCTCCAGCAGCCCGGTGCCGTCCGCACTCCTGCGGGACGGGTTCGCGGCGACGGTCACCACGACCGCGAACTTCTCCTTCGGCTCCCCCGTGGACCCCGCCTCGTTCTTCACGGAGGGCTCGTCACCGTGTCCGATCGAGCCGTGCTCGACGGCCCCGTCGGCCGAGGTGCCGACCTGCATCAGCCAGCGCGGTCCCGTGAAGGCCTCGTCGAGGCCGTACCAGGGGAAGGGCGCCTGAAGGTAGCCGTCGACCGTGCGCCGGGCGGAGGGGACCTGCTGTCCGCTCTCCGCGGCCGGCGCCTGCGCGACCGTCCCGCTCGTCGTCTCCATGTGCCGGACGCCTCCTACTAGCTCTCGTCGGACCGGACCGGCCCCGCCCCCCTTCGGGCGGCGTCGCTGGATCGCGTACGGCCCGCACAACAACTCGGCAGCATATCCACACCGCTCCGAGCTGCTGGGAAACCGCCCGGCGCGCGAGGCATACGGGGGGTGGGTTCAGGCCCTCAGGGGTGCCGACCGACTATGAAACGCGTCACGTGCCGGGCGTACGACAGCGAGAGGCGCCCGCGAGCGGAAGGGCTCGGCAGGCGCCTGCCGGTGAGGAGACGTAAGGCGGAGGAGCGTCCGCGTCCGATGGCGCGTATGGCTCAGGTGGCGTCCGCGTCGAAGGGCGGACGGTCGTCCTTGCCGTTCTCCTCGGGCTTCTTGGTCATGTCGATCCGGCCGCCGGAGGAGGACGACGAAGAGGAGGACGCGGACGACGAGGTGTCGGTGCTGTGCACCGCGTCGGTGACCTCGGCCATCTCCTTCTTCAGGTCGAAGCCGTTGCGGATCTCCTTGAGCCCCAGCTCGTCGTTGTCCAGCTGCTTGCGGATGAACGTCTTGGGGTTGAGGTCCTCGAACTCGAAGTCCTTGAACTCCGGGCCCAGCTCCGAGCGGATGTCCTGCTTGGCGCTCTCCGAGAACTCGCGGATCTTGCGGATGGTCCGCATGACGTCCTGGATGACCTTCGGGAGCTTGTCCGGACCGAAGACGAGCACGGCGAGGACAACGAGCGTGATCAGCTCGAGCGGTCCTATGTCATTGAACACCTGAAGCTCCTTGGGGTCCGGGCCAGGACCACGGTACCTGCCGTTCCCGTATGACCGGTACTGTCCCGCGGGCTCCGGGCGCGGGTCCGTGAACGGTTTTCCGGGATGTTTGCCATGTGGGACGGGATTCGCAGCGGTCCCTGTGAGGTTCGTGTCGATCGGCGAGCGTCGGGCGTGCGTCAGCTGCCTTCCGAGGAACCAAGGGTCAGCGTGACCGTGAACTCCCTGCCGGCCCGCTCCAGGGTGAGGCGGAGGAGGTCGCCGGGGCGGTGGGCACGGGTCCTGACGATGAGTTCGTCACCGGAGTGGACCGGCCGGCCGTCGACTCCGGTGATCACGTCACCCGCCTTGAGCCCGGCCTTCTCACCGGGCCCTCCCTCGCTCACCGCGGGTCCGCCACCCCGTCCCCTGCTCCCTACGCGGGCGCCGTCGCCGGTGTAGCCCATGTCGAGGGTGACACCGATGACGGGGTGGGTGGCCCGACCGGTGTTGATCAGCTCTTCCGCGACCCGCTTGGCCTGGTTGACGGGGATGGCGAAACCGAGACCTATGGAGCCTGCCTGGCCGCTCTCGGAGCCGGTTCCCTGACCGGCCGAACGGATCGCGGAGTTGATGCCGACGACCCTGGCCCGGGAGTCGAGCAGGGGGCCGCCGGAGTTGCCGGGGTTGATGGGCGCGTCGGTCTGGAGGGCATCGACGTACGACACGTCGCCGCCGTCCCCGCCTTCGCCGCCGGCGGTGATGGGCCGTTCCTTCGCGCTGATGATGCCGGAGGTGACGGTGCCCTCCAGGTCGAAGGGGGCGCCGATCGCGACAACGGGGTCGCCGACCCGGACGTTGTCGGAGTTGCCGAGGGGCAGCGGCCGCAGCCCCCGGACCCCGGTCACCTTGACGACGGCGAGGTCGTAGCCGCTGTCCCGCCCCACGACGGTGGCCTTGGCGGTGTCCCCGCTCTGGAAGGTCACCGATATCTCGCCGTCGGACCCGGCGGGCTCGACGACGTGGTTGTTGGTCAGGATGTGCCCGAGACCGTCCAGCACGAAGCCGGTTCCGGTGCCGGACTCCGCCGTGCCGCGCACATGCAGGGTCACCACGCTGGGCAGAGCCTGCGCGGCGATCCCGGCGACCGTCCCGGGCGCGCGTTCACCGGACTCCCGCCCGGCCTGCGGCAACTCCACGACACCGCCCTCGACCCGGTTCCGCTCCAGATACACCCCTACGGCCCCTCCCACCCCGCCGGCCACGAGCGCGAGCAGGACGGCCCCGGTCAGCAGGGCGTGCCGGGTCCGCCGACTTCCTTGGTCCTTGGTGGGGACGGCGGCACCGCTCTGCTGGAAGGGGGCGGGGGCCCAGGGGTCGTAGTTCTGCCAGGGGGCCGAGGGAGCGGGAGCCGAGTCGTCCGCCGGGGCGGGCAGGTCGTCCGACGGCGGTGTCGACGTGCCGCCCTGCGGGGATACGGTCGCCGGGTGCTGCACCGGCGGGGCGGGAGCCCAAGGGCCCGGTACGCCGTACGGCGGGGTGTCGTTGGAGCTGGAGCCGATGTCCTGCGACGGCTCGGGACGGTCCGTGACGGGCTCGGCGGCACCCGCCTGCGGCGGCGCAAGCTCGAAGTCACCGTCGGGCGTCGGCGCAACCGACCCCGTGTCGAAGCTCCCGCCCGGAGCCCCCAGCTCGAAGTCCCCGTCGGAAGGCGTCGCCGCGTCAGACCCCGGCGTGTCCTGCGGGGCGTCGGGCTCCCCCGGACCGAAACCCTCCCGCCCCCGAGGCCGGCTCCACCATGTCGACTTCGTGAGCTTCCCCTGGTCCACGCGATCCCCCCAACACACACCCACAGCTGACCCGCCGCGTCCGCGGCGCGCCGACCTCTCTGTGGATTCAACCAGGTTCACGCGCCCCGGAGCAGGGCGCCGGTCAGCGGGCGGAGGCGGGGGGCGTCGGCGCTGACGTGTCCGGGGGGACGGGTGCGGCGAGAAGGCCGGTGGCGGTCAGGTCCGGCGTGGGGGACAGGGACGTCAGGGTGAGCGGCGGGGTCTCGCTGAGCGGACGTATGAGCGGGGACATGGCGGCGGCACCCGCGACCACAGGAGCCGTGAGGGTGTGCAGCGCGGCCTGCTGGACCTGGGCGGGGATACCCGGCAGCAGCGGAGCGGAGACCTCGGTGGGGGCGACCGGGGTGTCGCCCAGTGCCCGCTGCCCCTGTTCCTGCGCGACCAGGGGGCCCACGCCACGCCGACGCTGGTTCTCCGGCACCGCCGCTCCCGTGCCCGGGGCGCGCGCCGGGGTGACGTTGCTGCCGGCCCCGCGGGCCTCGGTGTCGCCCGGCACGCCGGTGGTGACGCCGCCCAGCGCGATCGCGGCCAGCGACACCGCCCCGGCGGCGACGAACGCGATCCTCATCCCGCGCGAGGCGGAGCGCTCGGCCTCGTGGCGGCTGACGTCATGGATGCGGAAACCCCGGCCTGCGGCGGGCGGAAGCACCCCCGCGTGCGTGCCTGCGGGGACGTAGTCGAACTCGAAGCGATCGCCACGTCTTACCCCGAAGGCCCCGGCGCCGGGTCGTCCCGACAGTCCCCCGATGCCTCCCCCGCCGAACGGCGAGCTGTCGCCGTCCTCCGGATCACCTCCGGGCAGCCCCTGGAGGCGGGCGAGGAAGCTCTCGGAGGGCGGCGGCGGAGCGGCCTCCGCGAAGACGTTCTTCAGGCGGCGCTGGGCGTCCGCCTCCGCCTTGCACTTCGCGCAGGTGGCGAGATGCGCGAGGACACGCTCACGCGTGGCATGACCGAGCTCGCCGTCCACCAGGGCGGCGAGTCGGTCTCCCAGATGCTGGTCCGCGAGGCTTCCCTCGCCGGGTTTGGGCAGTGATCCACTCACGCGGTCGCGCCCCCTCCTCCCAGCGCGGGGACCCGGGCCATGAAGGAACGGCGCTCGGCGCGGGCCTCCGGGGAACGGTGGGCGAGGGCCTTGCGCAGCTGGGAACGGCCGCGGTGGATCCTCGAGCGCACGGTGCCCAGCTTGACGCCCAGGGTCGCGGCGATCTCCTCGTACGACAGTCCCTCGATGTCGCACAGGACGACCGCGGCGCGGAACTCCGGCGCGAGGGTGTCGAGGGCCTGCTGGACGTCCGCGTCGAAGTGGGCGTCGTTGAAGACCTGCTGGGGCGAGGGCTCGCGGCTGGGCAGTCGCTCGGCCGCGTCCTCACCGAGGGCGTCGAAGCGGATGCGCTGCTTGCGGCGGACCATGTCCAGGAAGAGGTTGGTGGTGATGCGGTGCAGCCAGCCCTCGAAGGTGCCCGGGGTGTACGTGGACAGCGAACGGAAGACGCGGACGAAGACCTCCTGCGTGAGGTCCTCGGCGTCGTGCTGGTTGCCGGTGAGGCGGTAGGCGAGGCGGTAGACGCGGCCGCTGTGCGTGCTGACGATCTCCTCCCAGGTGGGCGGAGTCCACGCCTGCCCATCCGCGTCGGTGGCGAAGGTCGCGGTCTGGGCGTAGTCGCCGGCGTGGCTGTGGTCAGCGGTGTCGTTCACGGATTTCGGCCTGCCCGCCGATCCGAGGAAGCGCCGCAGCACTCCCCCACGATCCCCAGGCGCGGCCGCACCTCCCCTGTCGGCTCTGGTTGTCTCCAGTGGAGCCCCTACCATAGCCACCTCGCCCGTTAGCTCCGGATAAGCGGTTTTACGAGAATTTGATCTGGGCTGATACCACTCGGTCCCCTGCGTCAGCAGTTGCTCGAGGGCCTGCTCGTCATCGTGATCCAACTGTGTCCCCCCGGGTGCGTCTCCACCCCTCTAAACGCCCGGTCCCATCTGCGGGTTCCCGACGCCAACGGATACAGTCACGCCCAGGCAACCACGGGGCAAGGAGAGGGCCATTACCGCCAACCGGCAGACGAGCTGGGCGTTCGCCGACGCCTACGTCGCCGAGGACGAAGTGCTGCTCTGGGCCCGCGACCGGGCCCGTGAGGCGGGGCTGCGCTCGGTGTCGCCCGGCACGGGCGCGGCGCTGCGGTTGCTGGCGGCCTCCGTGGACGCGAAGGCGGTGGCCGAGATCGGCACCGGCACCGGCGTCTCCGGCATCCATCTGCTGTACGGCATGCGCCCCGACGGGGTGCTGACCACCGTCGACCCCGAGCCGGAGCACCAGCAGTTCGCCCGCCAGGCCTTCCGCGCCTGCGGTTTCGCCAGCAACCGGGCCCGCTTCATCCCGGGCCGTGCGCTGGACGTCCTGCCCCGTCTCGCCGACGCGGGCTATGACCTGGTGTTCTGTGACGGCGACCGGCAGGAGGTCATGGACTATCTCGCTGAATCGTTGCGCCTGCTGCGTACGGGTGGCCTCGTGGTCTTCGAGGGCGTCTTCGCCAACGGCCGCACGGTGGACTCGGGACCGCAGCCCACGGAAGTGCTGCGGCTGAGGGAACTGCTGCGGGCCGTCCGCGAGACCCAGGAGCTGCTTCCGTCACTGCTGCCGGTCGGCGACGGGCTGCTCTGCGCCGTCAAGCGGTAGCGATACCGGTCTCACCGTCGGTTTCCTTGTCGGCAGCTTCGGGAGCAGCCGCTTCCGGCCCGTACCGCCATCCGGGTGTCCGTCCGGGCAGACCGCTGCCCCGGCACCTCAGGAGATGCCGGGGCAGCCGAAAGGGTATGGTCGCTTCCGCGTCAGCCGACGACCTTCTTGAGGGCGTCGCCGAGCGCGTCGGCCTCGTCAGGGGTCAGCTCGACGACGAGCCGACCGCCGCCTTCGAGCGGAACGCGCATGACGATGCCCCGCCCCTCCTTGGTCACCTCGAGCGGGCCATCGCCCGTCCGCGGCTTCATGGCCGCCATGCTCGTTCCCCTTCCTGAAACCAGCTCATCGCCAAAGCCGACGGCCCTGGAGGGCACGCGCGTCAAAGTGGGACACGCGACACCGGCATCGAACACATTGCTTCCAGGCCATTATCCCGCATCGCGGGACCCGATGACCAACATCAGTCGGCATCGCTTGGGCAACGCGCGCGAGCAAAACCACTCAATTCGGCGATGTGGCTGCGATACTCCGCCACCGCGCGGATCCGGACCCGCTGTGAACGCTCCCGAATTCTTTGACGCAGGTCACACGTCCGGTCCGGTCCCCGGACGACGATCTCCGCCATGCTGTGCTGTGGACATCGGGTCCATCGGACGCAGCGGAGGGGATACGCCATGACCGACACCGTGCTCTACGAGGTGAGCGACGGACTCGCGACGATCACGCTGAACCGCCCCGAGGCGATGAACGCGCTGAACATCGCCACGAAGGTCGCTCTGCGGGAGGCGGTCGAGTCGGCGGCGCAGGACGACGCCGTACGGGCCGTGCTGCTGACCGCGGCCGGGGAGCGGGCGTTCTGCGTGGGCCAGGACCTCAAGGAGCACATCGGGCTGCTGGCCGACGGCTCGACGGAGGTCATGAGCACGGTCAAGGAGCACTACAACCCGGTGGTGCGCGCCCTGACCGAGATGCCCAAGCCGGTGGTGGCCGGGGTGAACGGGGTCGCGGCGGGCGCCGGCTTCGGGATCGCGCTCGCGGCCGACTACCGGGTGGCGGCGGACACCGCGGCCTTCAACACGTCGTTCGCCGGGGTGGCGCTGACCGCGGACTCCGGCATCTCGTGGACGCTCCCGCGGGTGGTGGGGCCGGGCCGCGCCGCCGACCTGCTGCTCTTCCCCCGGACCATGTCGGCCCGCGACGCGCACGACCTCGGGATCGTGAACCGTCTGGTGCCGTCCACCGATCTGCCCGCGGAGGCGGAGAAGGTGGCGCGGGCGCTGGCCTCGGGGCCGACGGTGGCGTACGGGGCGATCAAGGAGTCGCTGGCCTACGGGGCCACCCACACCCTGTCGGAGACCCTGGACAAGGAGGACGAGCTCCAGACCCGGGCCGGGGCTTCCGAGGACCACGCGATCGCCGTACGGGCGTTCGTGAACAAGCAGGTGCCCGAGTACCTGGGCCGCTAGGCACCCGAGTCCTCGGCCTGTACCCAGGCCAGGGCTCAGCCCGTTCGCGCGACGCACGTCTCCAGGTGGTCGTCCACCAGTCCGCAGGCCTGCATCAGGGCGTACGCCGTCGTGGGGCCCACGAAGCGCAGGCCGCGCTTCTTCAGGGCCTTGGACAGGGCCGTGGACTCCGGGGTGACCGCCGGGACGTCACCGAGCGTCTTCGGGGCCGGGCGCGAGGCCGGCGCGTGGGACCAGATCAGCTCGTCCAGCTCCCCCGGGGTCCACTCCGCCAGCACGCGCGCGTTGGCCAGCGTCGCGTCGACCTTCGCGCGGTTGCGGATGATCCCGGGGTCCAGGAGCAGGCGCTCGCGGTCGGACTCGTCGAAGGCCGCCACCTTGGCGATCTCGAAGCCCGCGAAGGCCGCCCGGAAGGTCTCGCGGCGGCGCAGGATCGTGATCCAGGACAGGCCGGACTGGAAGGCCTCCAGGCTGAGGCGTTCGTACAGGGCGTCGTCGCCGTGGACCGGGCGGCCCCACTCCTCGTCGTGGTACGCCACGTAGTCCGGGGTGGACAGCGCCCAGGGGCAGCGCAGCGCGCCGTCCGGGCCCGCGAGGGCGGCGCCGGTCACCGCTGCTCCTCGTGGCCGTGGTCCGGCTTCTCCATGCTCACGTGGGCGGTGGCCTGGGCTCCTGCCAGCGCGGACTCCAGGTCGGCGATCCGGGCGTCCCGCTCGGCGAGTTCGGCGCCGAGCCGGCTGAGGGCGTCGTCGACGTCGGTCATGCGGTAGCCGCGGGCGGCCAGCGGGAAGCGCAGGTTGTCGATGTCGGCGCGGTCCACCGGGCGGTCGGGCGGCAGGGGGTCCTGGAGCCGCTCGGGGGCGACGTCGGGCAGCGGACCGTCGCTGTCGCCGCCGCCCACCACGGCGAGCGTCACCGCGGCGACCACGACCGCGAGCGCGATGACCAGGAACAAGAACATAACCATCGCTGAGGTCCCCATGGTCCCTGCCGGCGGCCGGCCGCCGGCGTCGAATGTGTCAGGGTCCGATCGTGCCATGCGAGTCTGACAGTTAGGGTCGCAGGCGGCCGCGGAAGCCGAAGACACAGACGGCTGAAGCCGACAACACAGACGTGGGAAGTGAGGTCACAGGGGATGCTCAGGCTGGGCAGGCGCTCCTTCGCGGCGCACGAGCCGGTGATCATGGCGATCGTGAACCGGACCCCCGACTCCTTCTACGACCAGGGGGCCACGTTCCTCGACGAGCCCGCGCTCGCGCGCGTGGAGCAGGCGGTGGCCGAGGGCGCCGCCATCGTCGACATCGGCGGGGTCAAGGCCGGGCCCGGGGAAGAGGTGTCCGCCGAGGAGGAGGCGCGACGGACCGTGGGGTTCGTGGCGGAGGTTCGGCGGCGGTTCCCCGACGTGATCATCAGCGTCGACACCTGGCGGGCGTCCGTCGGCGAGGCGGTGTGCGAGGCGGGGGCGGATCTGCTGAACGACGCGTGGGGCGGGGTCGATCCGGGCCTCGCGGAGGTCGCGGCGCGGTACGGGGTGGGGCTGGTGTGCACGCACGCGGGGGGCGCGGAGCCGCGCACCCGGCCGCACCGGGTGACGTACGACGACGTCATGGCGGACATCCTGCGGGTCACCGTGGGACTGGCGGAGCGGGCGGTCTCGCTCGGGGTGCCCCGGGAGTCGGTGCTGATCGATCCCGGGCACGACTTCGGGAAGAACACGCGGCACAGCCTGGAGGCGACGCGGCGGCTCGGGGAGATGGTCTCCACCGGGTGGCCGGTGCTGGTGTCGCTGTCCAACAAGGACTTCGTCGGCGAGACGCTGGACAAGCCGGTGAAGGAACGGGTGGTCGGGACGCTGGCGACGACGGCGGTGTCGGCGTGGCTGGGGGCGCAGGTGTACCGGGTGCACGAGGTCGCGGAGACCCGGCAGGTACTGGACATGGTGGCGTCGATCGCGGGGCACCGGCCGCCGGCGGTCGCGCGTCGGGGTCTGGCGTAGGACCCTTTTCGCCCCCGCTCCTCGAACGCCGGAGGGGCTGCATTGCCCCTCCGGCATCGCCCTCCAGCGCTCCGAGCCCCCGCAAGGGCTACCGCCCCGCCTCCTTCGACACCAGCGCCACCGCCTCGTCCACGTCGTCCGTCACGTGGAACAGGAGCAGGTCCTTCTCCGAGGCCTTGCCCTGAGCGACCAGGGTGTTCTTGAGCCAGTCGACCAGGCCGCCCCAGTACGCGCTGCCGAACAGCACGATCGGGAAGCGGGTGACCTTCTGGGTCTGGACCAGGGTCAGGGCCTCGAAGAGCTCGTCGAGGGTGCCGAGGCCGCCCGGGAGGACGACGAAGCCCTGCGCGTACTTCACGAACATCATCTTGCGCACGAAGAAGTAGCGGAAGTTGAGGCCGATGTCGACGTACGGGTTGAGCCCCTGCTCGAAAGGCAGCTCGATGCCGAGGCCTACCGACGTGCCCTTGGCCTCGCAGGCGCCCTTGTTGGCCGCTTCCATGGCGCCCGGGCCGCCGCCGGTGATGACCGCGAAGCCGGCCTCCACCAGGCCTCGCCCCAGCTTCACGCCCGCCTCGTACTCCGGGGAGTCGGCCGGTGTCCGCGCCGAGCCGAACACGCTGATCGCGGGCGGGAGTTCGGCGAGGGTGCCGAAGCCCTCGATGAACTCCGACTGGATGCGCAGCACGCGCCAGGGGTCGGTGTGGACCCAGTCCGAGGGGCCGCCCGCGTCCAGCAGGCGCTGGTCGGTCGTGCTCGCCGTGACCTGGTCCCGCCTGCGGAGGACCGGTCCCAGGCGCTGCTCCTCCGGCGGCTGCTTCTTGCCCTCGGGGTTCCCGGTAGCCATGTGCGCTCCCTCCGCTTGCCTGGTCTTTCCATCTCAGCGTAGATCTACGCGGGTTACGGAGGGGGGACGTCCGCGTGTCCGGCACGAAGCGCCACCGCGCCGACCGGCCTCGGCCCATCAGCCACGGCGCACCGCGCCGGCTCCCCTCACGCCGTCAGCCAGGCCCTCAGCTTCTGCTCGGCCTCCGGGATCAGCGAGACCTTCACACGCTCGTCCACCTTGTGCGCGAGCAGCGGCTCACCGGGGCTGTAGTTCACCGCGGGCACGCCGAGCGCGCTGAAGCGGGAGACGTCGGTCCAGCCGAACTTGGGGCGGGCGACGCCCCCGACGGCGGCCATGAAGGCCTGGGCGACGGGGTGGGTGAGGCCCGGGCGGGCGCCGCCGGTGTGGTCGTCGACGGTGAACTCGTCGACCCCGCAGTCCGCGAAGTAGTCCCGCACGAAGGCCTCCGCCTCGGCCTCGCTGCGGTCGGGCGCGTAGCGGAAGTTGACCGTCAGGACGCAGGAGTCGGGGATGACGTTGGTGGCCACGCCGCCCGTCACACCGACCGCGTTGAGGCCCTCGTGGTACTCGAGGCCGTCGACGACCGGCTTGCGCGGTTCGTAGGCGGCCAGCTTGGCGAGGGCCGGGGCGGCCTTGTGGATCGCGTTGGACCCCATCCACGCGCGCGCGGAGTGCGCACGCTCTCCCTTGAACGTCAGCAGCACCCGCAAGGTTCCCTGGCAGCCGCCCTCGACCTGGTTGTCCGTGGGCTCCAGCAGGACCGCGAAGTCGCCCTCCAGCCACTCCGGGTGGGCCTCGGCCACATGTCCCAGGCCGTTGAGGTGGGCCGCGACCTCTTCGTTGTCGTAGAAGATGAACGTGAGGTCGCGGTTGGGCTCGGGGACGGTCGCCGCGATGCGCAGCTGGACCGCGACGCCGGACTTCATGTCGCAGGTGCCGCAGCCCCAGAGGTACCCCTCGTCGTCGAGCCGGGAGGGTACGTTCCCCGCGATGGGCACGGTGTCGATGTGGCCGGCGAGGATGACGCGTTCCGGGCGGCCGAGGTTCGTGCGGGCGACGACGTTGTTGCCGTGCCGGTCGACCGCGAGGTGCGGCAGGGCGCGCAGGGCGGCCTCGATCGCGTCCGCCAGGGGCTTCTCGCTGCCGCTCTCGGAGGGGAAGTCGACGAGCTGCGCGGTGAGCTGAGCCGCGTCGAGGGAAAGGTCAAGAGGGGTGTCGGCCATGCTGTCGACCCTAGCGCCCCCCGCTGCCCGCCCCTCTGACCCCATCGGGCTCTGGCTCCTCAGTACTCTCCAGTATCTTGTGCGGATGCCAGAGCCGTTGCCCCCTGCCCGCAAGCGCCGTGGCCGCCTCCTGCGTTTCGCGGCGGCCCTCGTGATCCTGTGCGCGGTCGCCGGTTACCTCGTGGTGCAGTACGTCACCGGCGGCCCCCACGGTCCGGGCTGCAAAGTCGTCTCCGGCGAGGCGGGCGGACCGTCGTACGAGTTCACGCCCGAGCAGGCGGTGAACGCGGCGACGATCACCGCCGTCGGCACCGGGCGCGGGCTGCCCGAGCGGGCCGTGGCCATCGCGCTGGCGACCGCCCTCCAGGAGTCGGGGCTGCGCAACATCTCGCACGGCGACCGCGACTCGCTGGGCCTGTTCCAGCAGCGCCCCTCGCAGGGCTGGGGCACCCCGCAGGAGATCCTCGACCCGACCTACGCGGCGGGCGAGTTCTACAAGCACCTGGTCAAGGTGGCGGACTACCAGAAGCTGCCGCTGACCGTCGCCGCGCAGCGAGTGCAGCGCAGCGGCTTTCCGGAGGCGTACGCCAAGCACGAGCCGGACGCCACCGTGCTCGCCGCCGCCCTCACCGGCACCTCGGCGGCCACCCTGACCTGTGACGGCCGCCAGGACCCCGCACAGGCGGCGGCCACCGGCTCGGCGGGCGTCACGACCCAGCAGGCCGCCACGGGCCCGGACGCGGTGCGCTCGGCCCTCGTACGGGACTTCGGGCGGGACGTGCTGGACACGACCGCGGCGGAGGTGGGCGGCAAGGCGTCGCCGCGCACGCTGTCCACCCCCGGTGACGGCAGGACCGTGACCCTTCCGGTGCGCAAGGACACGAGCCGGGGTGCCGGCCGCAGTCTCACGGAACGCGGCTGGCAGCTCGCGCACTGGGCCGTCGCCAACTCCTCCGCGCTGCGCATCGAGCGGGTCTCGTACGCCGGGCGGCAGTGGACCGCGGGCAGTACGGACAGCCAGTGGCGTCCGGCGGGCGGCGAGAGCTCCACGGGGTCGGTGCGGATCCTCACGGCACGGTAGTTCGGAAGATCACCTGGGAGGGTCACGTACGGCCGCCGCGGGAGCGGGTGTGCGCAGGTTTTCGCCGCGTCATCCCCGTATCCGCCAGAACCCTTGAGAACAAAGGGCTCCAAGGATTCGACGGACTTTCAGACCGGTAGCTTTTTGCCCGTTTTTATCCGGAGGTGATAATGCGACGCATTGCCAACTCTTTACGTTGGGCCTCCGCAACCTTCGTCGGCTTCGAGCGGTAGTCACGGCGTCCTAGCAACGTTTCCTCGTCGAAGGAGCAACATGTCCCTCCCCCTGACCCGCAGGATCGCCCGTGCCGCGCTGCTCGTCGCTGCGGGAGCGGCAGCCGGGGTCGGTGCGGCCGGCGCCGCCAGTGCGGCCCCCGCGCAGCTGCCGGCCACCCCGAACCTCGGTGGCCTGACCGCTCTGGACGGGGCGCACGTCGGCAACACGGTGGACGGTGCGGCGCAGAACCTGGCCGGGACCGCGGGCAAGGCCGGTGGCAAGGCGGTCGAGAAGGCCGTGCCGACCGCGGGCAAGACCGGCGGCAAGGCCGTGAAGAAGGCGGCTCCGGCCGCGCAGAAGACGGCGGGCGAGGCCGCCGGTTCCGCCGGGGGCCTCCTCGGGGACACGACGTCCACGGCCACGAAGGGCGGCCTGCCCACCGACTCCCTCACCAAGGGCGGCGGCCTGCCGTCGGCGGACACCCTGCCGGTGAAGAGCCTCCCGCTCGGCTAGTCCCCGCGCACACGAGGAAGGGGCCCGGAGATCTCTCCGGGCCCCTTCGCCGTACGGCGCAAGCAGTCACAGACGTTCCACGGCCGCCCGGACCCGCTCGTCCGTCGCCGTCAGGGCCACGCGGACGAACTTCTCGCCGGCCTCGCCGTAGAAGTCGCCCGGCGCCACCAGGATGCCCCGGTCGGCCAGGTGGTCGACGGTGGACCAGCAGGACTCGTCCCGGGTGGCCCAGAGGTAGAGGCTGGCCTCGCTGTGCTCGATGCGGAAGCCGTGGTCCAGGAGGGCCTCGCGCAGCAGCGTCCTGCGGGCTGCGTAGCGCTCGCGCTGCTCACGCACATGCGTGTCGTCGCCCAGGGCCGCCACGACCGCAGCCTGGGTCGGCGCCGACGTCATCATGCCGCCGTGCTTGCGGATCTCCAGGAGGGGCGCCAGAACCGCCGGGTCGCCCGCCAGGAAGGCCGCGCGGTAGCCAGCGAGGTTGGACCGCTTGGAGAGCGAGTGGACGGCCACGATGCCGTCGTAGGAGCCGCCGTTCACGTCCGGGTGGAGCACCGAGACGGGGTCGGCCTCCCAGCCGAGCTCCAGGTAGCACTCGTCGGAGAAGAGCAGGATGCCGTGGGACCGGGCCCAGGCGACGATCCTCGTCAGCTCGTCCTTGGACAGCACCTTGCCGGTCGGGTTGGACGGGGAGTTGAGCCACAGGAGCTTCAGGCCCGCCGGATCCAGCTCGGTGGGGTCGTCGTAGACCTCGTGCTCGGCCCGGGCGAGGCGGGCGCCGACCTCGTACGTCGGGTACGCGAGACGCGGGTAGGCGACCCGGTCGCCGGGGCCCAGGCCCAGCTGGGTGGGGAGCCAGGCGACGAGCTCCTTGGAGCCGACGATCGGCAGCACGTGCCGGTGGGTGACCTCGCGGGCGCCCAGGCGTCGCTCGACCCAGCCGGTGATCGCGTCGCGCAGCGCCGGGGTGCCCCAGACCGTCGGGTAGCCCGGGGAGTCCGCCGCGTCGATCAGGGCCTTCTGGATCAGGTCCGGGACCGGGTCGACGGGGGTGCCGACGGAGAGGTCGACGATGCCGCCGGGGTGCTCGAGAGCCTTCTTCTTGTACGGCTCCAGCTTGTCCCAGGGGAAGGTGGGCAGGCGGTCGGAGACTGCGGACACGGCTGTCGCGCTCACTTTCGGGTCGTACGGCAAAACGCCTCGGTCCCGTACCGCCGTGATCAGTGACGATCAGGCCGTACGGGACCGGGGCGGCACGCCTGGGGGTGCCGGATGATCAGGCCTGCGGCGGCAGCGCGGCGATGAACGGGTGGTCCCGCTCGATCAGGCCGAGCTTGCTGGCGCCACCGGGCGAACCGAGGTCGTCGAAGAACTCGACGTTCGCCTTGTAGTAGTCCTTCCACTCATCCGGGGTGTCGTCCTCGTAGAAGATCGCCTCGACCGGGCACACCGGCTCACAGGCACCACAGTCGACGCATTCGTCCGGGTGGATGTACAAGGACCGGGAGCCCTCGTAGATGCAGTCGACCGGGCACTCCTCGATGCAGGCCTTGTCCTTCACGTCGACACAAGGCTGCGCGATGACGTAGGTCACGCTGTCGTTCCTCCTCCATAGGGCGCTGGCGGGCCTCCTCAGGCTCCGCCGCCTCGCGCGCGGGAGCGCGGCGTCGTCGATGCCCGCCCCTAGTATCTCCGTTCTTGGGCATGATCCGAACAGGAGGGGTGAACTGACCTGTGGAAATCTCCGCCGCGGGGCGCCTCGTCGTCCGTATCTCCGCAGCTGACGTGGGAAAACGGGTATCCGTGCGGTGCCTGGACGAAACCGCCGTCACGCACGAGAAGTTCACCGACACGGTGGGTGTTCTCACATCATGGGACGCCGGTGTGCTGATGATCACGCGACGGGACGGGGAGCGCGTCCGCATTCCGGAGTCCTCGCTGGTGGCGGGCAAGGTCGTGCCCGCCGCCCCGGCCCGCCGCCGGGGCCCTGCCGCCTCGTACGAGGAACTGGCCCGGATCGCCGGGCGCGGCTGGCGCCCGGTGGAGAGCGAGCGGCTCGGCGAGTGGGAGCTGCGTGCCGCCTCCGGGTTCACCCGCCGCGCCAACTCCGTCCTCCCGCTCGGCGACCCCGGCCTGCCGCTGGACGAGGCCCTGGCCGCCGTACGGCGGTGGTACGGCGAGCGCGGGCTGCCGGCGTACGTACAGACCGCGACCGGCGCCGCGGGCACCCAGGAGGTGCTGTGCGCGGAGCTGGAGACGCGCGGGTGGACGCGGGAGGTGACGGCGGAGCTGTGGACGGGGGCCCTGGCACCGGTCGCGGACCGTTCCGGTGACGGTGTGGTCCTGTCCCGGGAGGCCGACGCGGGCTGGCTGGCGCGCTATCAGCGCAAGGGCGTGAGCGAGGTGGCGCTGCGGGTGCTCGGAAGCGGGCCCTCGGTGTGGTTCGCCACGGTCCCTGCGGAGACGGGAGGGGCACCGGCCGCGATCGGGCGGTGTGTCGTCGACGGCCGCTGGGCCGGATTCGCCGCGGTCGAGGTGGATCCCGCGCTACGGCGGCGGGGGCTGGCCTCGACCGTGATGGCGGCGCTGGCGCAGCGGGCGCTGGAGGAGGGCGCGTCGGCCGCGTGGCTCCAGGTCGAGTCGGACAACGCCGGGGCACGGGCGCTCTACGAGCGAATGGGGTTCAGCGCGCACCACGCCTACCACCACTACCGCGAGCCGGATGTCTCCGGCGCCGCACGGTAGTAGCGATCGCCGCGAAAGGGCACGAGCCAGCTATGCGTCCCCCGAATCCCCCGTACCCGCCGCCGCACCCGCCCCCGTCCGAACGCTCCGCCGAGCTGAGGCGGCGGTTCGCCGAGGAGGCGCGGTCCGAGCGGCCGGATCTGTCCGCGCTGTGCCTGCTGGTGGCGGCGCAGGCGGACGGGACCCTCGACGAGGCCGGGATCGACGCGGCCCAGATCGAACTCGACGAGCTGGCCGGGCGGCTGCCGTTCCGGCCGGGTGGACCGCGGTCGTGGGCGGTGGCGCTGCGGGAGCTGCTCGGGGACCGGTGCGGGTTCCGCGGCTCCGCCGCGGACTACCAGCGCCTGGAGTCCTCGCTGCTGCACGAGGTGCTGCGGCGGCGCAGGGGGCTGCCGATCCTGCTGTCCGTGGTGTGGATGGAGGTGGCCCGGCGGGCGGGGGCGCCGGTGTACGGGGTGGGTCTGCCGGGGCACTTCGTGGTGGGCTTCGGGCCGCCGGAGGAGCAGGTGCTGGCGGATCCCTTCGACGGCGGGCGGGTGCTGGCGGGCTCCGACGCCGAGGTGCTGGTGGCGGGGGCGACGGGCGCTTCGCTGGACCCGTCGATGCTGCGTCCGGCCGATCCGCTGGAGGTGGTGCAGCGCATCCTCAACAACGTGCGGGCCTGGGCCACGGCTCGGCCGGAGCGGTCGGATGTGGGGCTGTGGGCCGTGGAGCTGGCGTTGCTGCTGCCCTCGCATCCGGCGCGACTGCGGTACGAGCGGGCGCAGTTGCTGGTGCAGCGGGGTGACTTCGTCGAGGGGGCCGGGGAGTTGGAGGCGTATGCGGGGGTGGTGGCGGCGGTGGATGAGGTGGCGGCGGATCGTCTGCGACGACAGGCGCAGGCCGCGCGAGCAAGGCTGAACTAGCGGTTGTGTGGCGGGTGCGGCTGTGTGGGGGCTTGTCGCGCAGTTCCCCGCGCCCCTGAGTCAGTTGCCCTGGGCGGCGATCAGAGCCACCCCTTCTCCCGCGCGATCCTCACCGCCTCCGCCCTGTTCCGGACCGCCAGCTTCTGGATGGCCGTCGAGAGGTAGTTGCGGACGGTGCCCTGGGAGAGGTGGAGCTCCTTGGCCAGTTCCGCGTTGGTGGAGCCGTCGGCCGCTGCCCGCAGGACCTCACGTTCGCGGTCCGTCAGGGGGTTCGCGCCCTCCGCCAGGGCCGCTGCCGCCAGGGTGGGGTCGATGACCCGCTCGCCCGCCAGCACCTTGCGTACCGCTTCCGCCAGTTGGGCCGCCGGGGCATCCTTGACCAGGAAGGCGTCGGCGCCCGACTCCATCGCGCTGCGGAGGTAGCCGGGGCGGCCGAAGGTCGTGAGGATGACCAGCTTGACCGCCGGGAGCTCCTTGTGGAGCTGGGCCGCCGCCTCTATGCCGGTGGCGCCCGGCATCTCGATGTCCATGAGGGCCACGTCGATGTCGTGGGCGCGGGCCGCCGCCAGGACCTCGTCTCCGCGGGCGACTTGGGCGACGACCTCGATGTCGTCCTCCAGGCCGAGCAGTGCGGCCAGCGCCTCGCGGACCATCGACTGGTCCTCGGCGAGCAGGACCTTGATCGTGCGGCTCGTCATGGGGCGGATCCTACGTCGGCCGCGGCACCGGCGGGCACGCGGGCGACCAGCCGGAAGCCGTGCCGGGTGCCGGTGGCCTCCAGGGTGCCGCCGGCCTTCTCCAGGCGTTCGGTGAGGCCGTTGAGGCCGTTGCCGTGCCCCTTGCCGGAGCCGCCCGATCCGTCGTCCTCCACGGCGAGTTCGAGCATCGGTCCGTCGAGGGTCTGGCGGCGCAGCAGCTCGACCGTGCAGCTCCGGGCCCCGCTGTGCCGTACGACGTTGGTGATCGCCTCGCGCAGGGCCCAGGCGAGGGCCGCCTCGCTGTCCTCGGGGACGCCGGTGAGGTCCGGTTCGGCGGGGATCGCGGCGGTGACTCCGGCGGCTGTCAACGCGACCTGGGCACCGGCGAGTTCCGCGGCGAGGCGGGGGCGCCGGTAGCCGGTGACGGCCTCGCGGACGTCCACCAGAGCCTGGCGGCTGACCTGTTCGATGTCGGCGACCTGCTGGGCGGCCTTGTCGGGGTGGGCGGGCAGCATCCGGCCCGCCAGCTCGCTCTTGAGAGTGATGAGGGACAGGGAGTGACCGAGCAGGTCGTGCAGGTCCCTGGCCAGACGCAGCCGCTCCTCGTTGGCGGCGAGCTGCGCGACCCGTGCCCTGGCCTCGCGCAACTCTATGGTCGTCCGCACGAGTTCGCGGACGCCGGTCATCGCGAAGCCGCCGAGCAGGGCCGGGATGAGCAGGGCGCCGATGTAGTCGGTGCCGTCGGCGACGACCAGGGCCAGGCCCGCCATGACGGCGGACACGGCCGGGATCGTCAGGCGGGCGAGCCGCAGCGGCAGGGCCGCGCCGGACGCGATCGACACGTACACGAAGAGCACGAGCCACTCGCGGCCCAGGGTGAGGACGAGGACGGTCGACTCCGCGGCCAGGACCGCGAGCGAACCGAGCACGAACTCCTGGGCGTTGCGGCGGCCGGTGCGGAACAGCAGGGCCAGGTACCAGGCGACGAAGCCCGCGAGGCCGAGCCAGCCGAGGACGACGGCCATGACGCTGTGGCCGCCGTGCAGGAGGTCCGAGACGGGCGCGCTGAGGTAGACCAGCCAGATGCCCGTCCACAGCATCTTGACCATCATCTGCTTGCGGGTCTCCGGGCGCTGCCCGATGCCGACGCCGGTGCCGCTCACGCCTTCAACGTGTCCTTCCGGTACAGCCAGGCCGCGCCGCCCGCGAACAGGGCGAACGAGACGACCAGGATGGCGATGTCCTGTGCGTGCGGGGCGCGGCTCTGTTCGATGGCCTGCCCGAGGGCAGCGTACGCGTGCGTGGGCAGCCACTTGGCGATGTCCTGGAGCCACTGCGGGAACGTAGTCGTCGGCATCCACAGGCCGCCCAGGATCGACAGGCCGAAGTAGGTGATCATCGTGATCGGCCGGACCGCGTCACCGGTGGCGAGGTAGCCGATGGCGACGCCGAGCGCGGCGAAGACCAGGCTGCCGGCCCAGATCGCGCCGGTGAGGGCGAGCCACTGCCAGGCGTCGAGGCGTACGTGCTTCACGGCCGCGGCGACGACGAACACGATCACGATCGAGGGCAGGCTCACCACGGCCGCGCTCGCCGTCTTCGCGAGGACATAGCCCCGCCCCGGGAGGGTCGTCAGCCGCAGCTGCCGTACCCAGCCGCCCTCCCGCTCCTTGGCGATGCGCTCGCTGTTGCCCATCAGGACGGCGGTCAGGGCGCCGAAGGAGGCCATGGAGACCATCATGTAGGTCGGCAGGGTCAGGCCCGTGCCGTCGACCTTGCTGGTGCTGTCGGCGTTGCCCGCGATGATCAGGAACAGCAGCGAGGGGTACATCACCGAGAAGAACAGGAACTTCCGGTTGCGCAGGGCCCGGGTGAGTTCGAGCTTGATCAGGCTGTTCATGACTGCTTGGCCTCCTCGGCGGCGGTGATGGCGACGAAGGCCTGCTCCAGGCCGAGCCCGGCGACTTCGAGATTGCGGGGGTAGAGGCCGAGGCCGTAGAGGGCGTGCACGGTCGCGTCGGCGTCGGTGGACTGGATGCGGACAGTCTGGCCGGAGATGTCCACCGCGGTGAGGAAGGGCAGGTCGCGCAGCGGGCCCTCGTCGATGACGCCCTCCAGGTCGAAGGCGATCCTGCGGGCCCCCGCCTTCGCCTTGATCTCGGCCGCGGTGCCGTCGGCCAGCAGGCGACCCCGGTGCAGCACCAGCACCCGGTCGGCGATGGCGTCGGCCTCTTCGAGGTAGTGGGTGGCGAAGAGGACCGTACGGCCCTGGTCGGCCTGTTCGCGCATGGTGGCCCAGAAGGCCTGCCGGGTGGTGACGTCCATGCCGGTGGTCGGCTCGTCCAGGACGATCAGGTCGCTGTCGCCGGCGGTCGCGAGGGCGAAGCGGACCCGCTGGGCCTGGCCGCCGGAGAGCTTGTTGACCTTGCGGTCGGCGATCTGGGCGACGCCGGCACGGGCGAGGACGTCGTTGGGCTTGTAAGGCCTCGGGTGCAGGGAACAGGCGAGCCGGACCAGCTCCGCGACCGTGACCTCGTCCATCAGGCCGCCGCTCTGGAGCATCGCGCCCACCCGGCCCGCGACGATCGCCTCACGCGGGGTGGTGCCGAAGAGACGGACGCTGCCGCCGTCGGGCTGCTTCAGGCCGAGCAGCAGATCGAGGGTGGTCGACTTGCCGGCGCCGTTGGGACCCAGCAGCGCCACGGTCTCCCCAGGCCGCAGGGTCAGGGTCAGTCCGTCCACGGCGCGTACCTCGCCGTATGCCTTGCTCACCTGGTCGAAGGCGACCACCGGGGCTGTCGTTGTCATACGGCCATGGTGGCCTCGCGGGTACGGCGGCGGGCAGTGTCGGCCGTCCGGAGTGCCGCATGACAGATGTCATGTCAGCGGCACTCCGGGGCGGTCTCCGCTGGTGCGTGCGGGCTCAGCTCGGGTTCGTGTCGATGACCACGACGCGCTGTGCCGCCGTCTTGCCGCGCAGCGCCTTGCCCAGTGCGGAGGCGACGTCCTGCGGCAGGACGTCACGCTTGCCGCTGGCGCCGTTGATCTGCACGCCGGCGAAGGTGGTGCCGTACGCCTCCTTGAGCGCTTCCAGGTTGTACGTCTCCACGAGCTTGCCGCCGACCGCCTTGAACCCGAGGATCTTCGGCAGGGACAGCGAGCCGAAGGCGATGCTGTGCGTCGCGTCGGTCTTGATCGTGACGCGCTCGGACATCGCGGGCTCCGCGAACTCCTTCATCATCCGGTCGACCTCGGCGTTGGACACCGACGGCTGCTTGGTGGTCGTCGGGAGCGTGACCGTGCCGGACGTGCCGGTCTCCACCTGGGTGCGGTACGCCTCCTCCACCGCGGTGGTCGACCTGGCGACGTCGATGCCCTTGCCGGCCTTGCCGTAGACGGCGACGGCCTTGCCGTTCTTGAACTTGATCGTGCCGTCGGTGGCCGAGCCGGCACCGCCCGAGGCGTTCTCCAGGGCCGCCTGGAGCTTCTCCTCGTCGACCGGCATGACCGGGTCGACGACCCGGTGGTTGCCGAAGAGGGAGCCGATGACCGAGACGGGGTTGTAGTCGCTCTTCGCGGCCGCGGCGACCGTGGCCTGGTCGTCGAGCTGGAGGCCCGCCTGGTCCGGCTTGAGCTCGATGGTCTTGCCGTCGACCGAGAGCTTCAGGGGTGCGTCGACCGACTTGCCGAGGGAGTCGTCGAGCTTCTTGACGGCGTCGTCGCGGGTGCCGCCGCCGATGTCGACGCCGAGCACGGTGGTGCCCTTGGGGACGTCGGAACGGTTCATCAGCAGACCGGCTCCGTAGGCGCCGACACCGAGGAGGACCACGGTGCCGCCGACCATCGCGAGCTTGCTGCGGCCCTTCTTTTTCTTCTTCTTCGACGAGGCCGCGGTGTTCTGCGAGGCGGTGTCGGGTGCCTTCGGGGCGGTACGGGTGTCGGCACCGCCCGGACCCTGCGTGCCCGGCGGCACGACCGGGATGCCGCTGGTGACGGTGTGCCCGGAGACGTTGTCCGGGTTGCCGTAGCCGGGGGCGCCCGGTCCGGGGGCCGGCTTCTGCGGGGTGAGGATCGCGGTGTCGTCGCTCAGGCCGCCACCGGGGCCCATGCCGGTGCCGGGGGCCGCGCCGGGGGCGCCACCGAGCGTCGGAGGACCGCCGGGCCCGCCGGGACCGCCAGGACCGGCGGGAGCGCCGGGGCGGCCGCCGATGCCGTTGGCAGCGCCGGGGCCGTTGGGGGCGCCGGGGCCGCTGCGGCCACGAGGGCCGCCGGGGCCTCGGGAGGTGCCCGGGCCGGCTTGACCGTTGGGAGTGCCCTGGCCGGCGGGGCCGCCCTGGCCGCCGAAGCCGTCGGCGCCGTTGAAGGACTCGCCACCGAAGCCGTCAGGCCCGGAGAAGGACTCGGCCCTGGCGAAGGGGTCCGGTCCGGCGGGCGGTACGACCGGGCCGTCGCCGGTGACCGGACCGCCCGTGGGGCCCGCGGGGCCCTGGGGTCCGCCCGGGCCACCGGGGCCCTCCGGTCCGCCGAAGCCACCGCCGTAGTCGATCCGGCCGCCCTGGCCGCCGTAGTCGATGCCGCCGTTCTGACCGCCCGGGCCGCCGGAGCCGCCCTGCGTGCCGAAGCCGCTCTGACCGGCGGGGCCGCCCTGGCCGCTCTGCCCGCCGAAGCCGCCCTGCCCGTTCGGCGCGGCCTGACCGGCCTGGCCGCCGTAGCCGCTCTGGCCGTTCAGGGCGTCCTGACCGGCCTGGCCGCCGTAGCCGCTCTGGCCGTTCAGGGCGTCCTGGCCGGCAGCCGTGCCGTTGCCGTTCTCCGCGAAGTACGGGAGGTCGTCGCGGCGGGGTTCCTGGCCGCGCTGGCCGGGGCCCAGCGGGCCCGCGTTGAGGGCCTCGGTCACGTCGAAGGAACCGGTGCCGCCGCCGTGGCCGGGGGCCACCGGGCCGCCCGTCGCGCCCGGGAGGCCGGCGCCGTTCGTACCGCCGGAGCGGGAGCCGCCCGGCACGCTCATGGAACCGACCACACCGCCGGGCCGGCCGGCAGGACGTGCACCGCCCGCCGCGCCCGAACCGCCGTGGCGCGGCCCTGACGCACCGGCACCACCAGCGCCACCCGGACCACCGGCACCCGCGGCCGCACCCGGCGCTGCGGGTGCGCCCGGCGCTGCGGGTGCGCCCGCACCCGAACCGCCCGGCAGACCGGCGCCGTTGGTCCCGCCGCCGCCCGGACCGCCCTTGGCGGGGCCGGACTTGCGGGGCGCGAACCAGTCGCTCGCCTTCTCCTCGGCGGGCGCGGCCGGTTCGGCGGGCAGCTCGAAGGTGCCCGTGGTCGAGGAGGAACTCGGGGCCGGCGCCTCGGTCTCCGCACCCCGGTCGACGGAGCTGTCCGTCTCAGCGACGGGCTGGCGCACGACGACCGGCGGAATCGGCCGCGACCCCGGGATGTTGATCCGGATCCGGGTCGTCAGCGTGGTCTCGGTCTTGCGCTCCTCCGGCTGCGCGCCCGAACGGCCCGCGTCCGGACCGCCGTCGGACACCTGGGGCGTCCCGTACGGCGGCGTACCCGAGGGGTAGGCGGCTCCGCCGCGCCCGTTGGGCCCGGAGGACGGACTGTCAGTTTCACGACTCAAGGCAGGTTCTCCTGGTTGGCTCCGCCGCCCGTTTCGACCTCACTGCTTCGGGCGTCGGCGGCGCGCACCACCATACTGGCCACTTCTGGCCCGTATCCCACGACCGCCGGGGAAACCCACACGGGACTCGCACGCATCCGATGCGGAGAAGTGGTACGTCACTTGCCAAGTCGGACGGGACCGCCGCCCGGTTGCCGCCCCGCCCCAAGGGTGGCGCAGATCACAGCAACTGCCATGCCGCCGAGCAGGAAGAGGTAGGAGCCGCTGCCCGCGGCGAAGACGAAGTCGCCTTCAGGACGGCTGGTGGTGAGGAAGATGACGGCGACCATCCAGCCACCGGCGGGCGCGACGGCCCCGGCCCGGCTGTCGGCGGCGCGGGCCCCGCCGAGCAGCAGTCCCGCCTCGCCGAGCAGGGCGAGCAGCAGGCCCCAGGGGAACCAGCCGCCCTGCACGAGCGCCCCGGCGAGCCCGACGAGCGCGCCGAGCACGAAGAGGCCGAGGTAGGCGGCGGCCCGGCCGGCGGACGGGCGTTGCAGGGGCTGGGCCAGCATCGACGTCCGGTCGCTCATGACGTGCCCTCGATCCCGGAGAACAGGTCGCTCTCCCTGGTGCTGCCGTGTTCCCCTCTCACCAATTCGTAGTACTCGGTGGTGAAGAGGGGTTGCGCGAGTTCGTTGGAGAGTGCGAAGTACGCCCCCGACACATCGATCTGGGTCGCGTGCGCGGCCATGGCGGCGCTCTTTGCGGCGGCGTACGCGGTGCCGTCGATCTCCGTGGTGATCCGCTCGTCGTCGACCACACCCGGCACGTCGTCGAGGACGCCGGCCTTGCTGAAGGGAAGAGCGGCCAGGTCGTCCTGGAGGCGGGCGAAGGCCTGCTCACCGACCGTGCGCGGGACCCGGTTCCAGTAGACCTTCGGGATCTCCCACCCGGCGTCGGCGGCGAGCTCGACGGCTCGCATCGCGACGCGGTGGGCCTGGATGTGGTCGGGGTGGCCGTACCCGCCGTGCTCGTCGTAGGTGACGAGGACCTGGGGGCGGACCTCCAGGATCACCTCGACGAGGTGGGTGGCGGCGGTGTCGACGTCGGCCTGCCAGAAGCAGGCGGGGTCGTCGTTGTCCGGGAGGCCCATCATTCCGGAGTCCTGGTAGCGCCCGGCGCCCCCGAGCAGGCGGAAGTCCGCGACGCCGAGCTCGCCCATGGCCGCGGTGAGCTCGCCCCGGCGGTGCTCGCCGAGCGCGGCGCCGGTCAGGTGGCGCAGCCCGGGCGGGATGACCTCGCCGAGCTCGCCGAGGGTGCAGGTGACCAGGGTCACCCGAGCGCCCTCGGCCGCGTACCTGGCCATGGTCGCGCCGTTGTTGATCGACTCGTCGTCCGGGTGCGCGTGCACCAGGAGCAGACGCCGAGCGGGCTGTTCCGTCATGGCCCCAGCCTACGAGGGGCCACCGACAGTCCCGCGCAGCCGGGTCGCGGAGGACGGGTCAGAACTTGATACTGCCGATCATGCCCGCGATGTTCGTCGTCAGCTCACTGATCGTCGGGGCGATCGAGGAAGCCGCGAGATAGAAGCCGAGCAGGATGCACACGACCGCGTGTCCGCCCTTCAGACCCGACTTCTTGATCAGAAGGAAGACGACGATCGCCAGCAGCACCACCGCCGAAATCGAGAGTGCCACGGCGGCTCACCTCCAAAGATCCCAGGGACGCGGGGGGTCGGACCAGGGGGCAGATAAATCCATACGTCAGCCAGCAGGTTCATACCCACTATGCGGTAGTGATCATAACTATCCGTGGCTGCGCATCGGTCGGCGCACGGCCGCACAAGGGGGCGCATGGCCAATATGGTCGGGTCATGACGACTGAGCCTGACTCCTTTCCCCGTCGCCACGCCCGCACCCAGCGCTTCACTCTCGGCGCGCCGCGCGCGTTCACCGTGGCGCCCGACGGGTCGCGTGTCGCCTTTCTGCGCTCCAACTCCGGTACGGACCGGGCCAATTCACTGTGGGTGCTCGACACGGCGGACGGCGGGGAGCGCGTGGCCGCCGACCCGCGCGCCCTCCTGGGCGGCGCCGAGGAGCGTCTGTCGCCCGAGGAGCGGGCCCGGCGCGAGCGCAGCCGCGAGGGCGGCGCGGGCGTGGTCGGCTACGCCACCGACGCGGCCGTCGAGCTGGCCTCTTTCGCCTTGTCAGGGCGGCTTTTCACCGCGGAGCTGCGGGCCGGCACGGCACGTGAACTGCCCGTGCCCGGACCGGTGATCGACCCCCGTCCGGCGCCCGACGGGCGGCACGTCGCGTACGTCGCGCGGGGCGCCCTGCGGATCGTGGGCGCCGAGGGCGCGGACGACCGGGTGCTCGCCGGACCGGAGTCGGATCAAGTCACCTACGGTCTGGCGGAGTTCGTCGCAGCCGAGGAGATGGGCCGCACCCGGGGCTTCTGGTGGTCGCCGGAGTCGGACCGGCTGCTGGTCGCACGGGTGGACGACACGCCGGTGCGGCGCTGGTGGATCTCCGATCCGGCCCATCCCGAGCGTGATCCACAACACGTCCCGTACCCGGCGGCGGGCACCCCCAACGCGGACGTACGGCTGTTCGTGATCGACCTGGGCGGGGCGCGCACGGAGGTCTCCTGGGACCGTGCGCGGTATCCGTATCTGGCCCATGTGCACTGGTCAGCGGCGGGTGCGCCACTGCTGCTCGTACAGGCGCGCGACCAGCGCAGTCAGCTGTATCTGGCGGTGGACCCGGAGTCCGGCACGACCCGGATGGTGCACGCGGACGAAGATCCGATTTGGCTGGATCTTTTCCCTGGGGTGCCCTGCTGGAGTCCTTCGGGGCAGCTCGTGCGGATCGCCGACGAGGGGGGCGCGCGGGTCCTCGCGGTCGGCGAACGGCCGCTGACCGGGCCTCAGTTGCACATCCGCGCGGTGCTGGACGTGACCGCGGACGACGTGCTGGTCTCGGCTTCGGCCGGCACGCGCGCCGAGTCACCGGAGACCGGCGAGGTGCACGTCTATCGGGTGAACGAGCTCGGTGTGGAGCGCGTGTCACAGGAGCCCGGCGTGCATTCGGCGGTGCGCGCCGGGGGCGTGACCGTGCTGGTGTCCGCGAGCCTCGACCGGCCGGGCGCCCGGGCGCGGGTGCTGCGCGACGGCAAGGAGACGGCGACTGTCACGTCATATGCGGAAGATCCCGGTTTGACCCCGCGCGTGACCCTCATCGAGGGGGGCGCACGCAGGATCCCGTGCGCCGTGCTTATGCCGCAGGACTACGCCGGTGACAGCCCCCTTCCGGTTTTGCTGGACCCGTACGGGGGTCCGCACGGTCAGCGGGTGGTCGCCGCACACAATCCCCACCTCACCTCGCAGTGGTTCGCCGACCAGGGTTTCGCGGTCGTCGTGGCCGACGGCCGGGGCACCCCGGGCCGCTCCCCCGCCTGGGAGAAGGCGGTCCGGGACGACCTGGCGGCGGTGGTCCTCCAGGACCAGGTCGACGCGCTCCAGGCGCTCGCCGAGGACTTCCCGCTCGACCTGGACCGGGTCGCGATCCGCGGCTGGTCCTTCGGCGGCTATCTGGCGGCCCTCGCCGCCCTGCGCCGCCCCGACGTGTTCCACGCGGCGGTGGTCGGCGCCCCGGTCACCGATCTGCGCCTGTACGACACGCACTACCAGGAGCGGTACATCGGCCACCCGGACGAGCAGCCCGAGGTCTACCGGCGCAACTCCCTGGTCGACGACGAGGGCCTGGTCGACGCGGTGGAGCCGCACCGCCCGATGATGATCATCCATGGCCTCGCGGACGACAACGTGGTGGTCGCCCACTCCCTGCGGCTCTCCTCGGCCCTGCTCGCCGCCGGCCGCCCGCACGAGGTGCTGCCGCTGTCCGGGGTGACCCACATGACCCCGCAGGAGACGGTCGCCGAGAACCTGCTGCTGCTCCAGCTGGACTTCCTGAAGCGGTCGTTGGGCCTGCGGTAGGCACGGCAACGGGCCGGGGCGACATGGCGCGCCCCGGCCCGTTTACGGCACCCGCACGGCCGTACGTTCCTCAGCCTGACGTGTCCGTATATCGAGACCGGGTCGGCGAAGTTGCCTCCGTGTTACTCCGGCTCCTCGGGCGGCACGGCCCTGCCCGGCGCGGAGTTGCCGAGGGACAGGGTCTCGGCGAAGTGGCAGGCCGAGTCATGGGCGGCCGGTCCGCTCGTGTGCCGGAACTCCGCCGGGACCGCCAGCAGCGGCACTTCCATGGCGCAGCGTTCCCGTGCCTTCCAGCAGCGGGTGCGGAAGCGGCAGCCGGACGGGATGTTCGTCGGGGACGGGACGTCGCCCGCCAGGATGATCCGCTCGCGGTGCTCACGGGCCTCCGGGTCGGGCACCGGCACCGCGGACAGCAGCGCCTGGGTGTACGGGTGCGTGGGATGGTCGTAGATCTCGGCGTCCTTGCCGATCTCCACGATCCGCCCGAGGTACATCACCCCGACCCGGTCCGAGATGTGCCGGACGATCGACAGGTCGTGCGCGATGAAGAGGTACGACAGCTCGAAGTCGCTCTGGAGCCGGTCGAGGAGGTTGATCACCTGGGCCTGGACGGAGACGTCGAGGGCGGAGACCGGTTCGTCGGCGACGATGACCTCCGGGCGCAGGGCCAACCCGCGTGCGATGCCGATGCGTTGGCGCTGGCCGCCGGAGAACTGGTGCGGATAGCGGTTGATGTACTCGGGGTTGAGGCCGACGACGTCCAGCAGGTCCTGGACCTTTTTGCGGCGGTCGCCCTTGGGGGCCACCTCGGGGTGGATGTCGTACGGCTCCCCGATGATGTCGCCGACCGTCATCCGGGGGTTGAGCGAGGTGTAAGGGTCCTGGAAGACCATCTGGATGTTGCGGCGGACCGACTTGAGGGCCTTGCCGGACAGCTTGGTGATGTCCTCGCCCTTGTACTTGATCAACCCTTGCGTCGGCCGCTCGAGATTGACCAGCATCTTGGCGACGGTGGACTTGCCGCAGCCGGACTCTCCGACGATGCCGAGGGTCTCACCCTTGTGGAGCGTGAAGTCCACCCCGTCGACGGCCTTGACGGCACCGACCTGTCTCTTGAACAGGACGCCCTGGGTCAACGGGTAATGCTTGACCAGTCCACCCACTTCCAGGATCGGCTCAACCATGGAGGCACTCCGTCCAGAAGTGGCAGGCACTGGTCCGCCTGCCGTCCATGCCGTCCATGCCGTCGGCACCGTCCACTTCGTACAGGGGTGGTACATCCGTCCGGCACACGTCCCGGGCCATCGGACAGCGGGGGTTGAACGCGCAACCCGGAGGGATGTTCATCAAGTTGGGCGGCAGTCCCTTGATCGCGTACAGCTCCTGGCCCTTCTGGTCGAGACGGGGGATGGAGTCGAGGAGACCGCGCGTGTAGGGGTGGGCGGGGGCCTTGTAGATGTCGTGGACGGGCGCCTGCTCGACGATCCGGCCCGCGTACATGACGGCGATCCGGTCGGCGACGTCCGCGACGACACCGAGGTCGTGGGTGATCAGGATGAGGCCCATGTGGTACTCGCGCTGGAGCTCGGCGAGCAGGTCCATCACCTGGGCCTGGACGGTGACGTCCAGGGCGGTGGTGGGCTCGTCGGCGATGATCAGCGCGGGCTCCAGGGCGAGGGCCATCGCGATCATGATGCGCTGGCGCATGCCGCCGGAGAACTGGTGCGGGTAGTCCTTGACGCGCTCCCTGGCCGCGGGGATCCGCACGTGGTCCATTAGCTCGACGGCCTTCGCGCGGGCGTCCTTCTTCGACATCCCCCGGTGCACGACGAACATCTCGCCCAGCTGGTCGCCGACGGAGAGCACCGGGTTCAGGGAGGAGAGCGCGTCCTGGAAGATCATCGCCATCTCGGCGCCGCGGATCCTGCGCCGCTCGTCCTCCTTGAGCGTGAGCAGGTCCTGGCCCTGGAAGACGATCTCCCCGCCGGTGACCTTTCCTGGCGGCGTGTCGAGGATCCCCATGATCGCCTGCGCGGTCACGGACTTCCCCGACCCGGACTCCCCCAGCACGGCGAGGGTCTCCCCCGCGTCCACCGCGTAGTCGACCCCGTTGACGGCCTTGGCGACCCCGTCCCTGGTCCTGAACTCCACATGCAGATCACGCACTTCGAGCAGCACGGCGACTCACCTCGGCTTCCGGTGGGGTGTGGCGCGACCCCGGGGGTGGAGGAACGGACGGTGGGCGAGAGGGGCGTGGCGCGGTGCGGCGGAGCGGCAGAGGCGCCACTGCTTCTCCCACCCCCGACCCCACGCCCCTCACCTCAGCTTCGGGTCGAGGGCGTCGCGGACCGCGTCGCCGAGCATGATGAAGGCGAGGACGGTGATCGCCAGGGCTCCGGCCGGCCACAGGAGCATGTGCGGGGCGTTGCGGATGTACGCGGAGGCGGCGGAGATGTCGATGCCCCAGCTGACCGTGGGCGGCTTCAGGCCCACGCCGAGGTAGGACAGCGTGGCCTCCAGCGAGATGTACGTGCCGAGCGCGATGGTCGCCACGACGATCACCGGGGCCACCGCGTTCGGGGTGATGTGCCGCAGCAGGAGCCGGGAGTTGGAGGCGCCCAGCGCCCTGGCCGCCTGGACGTAGTCGTTCTGCTTGGCCGTGATGACCGAGCCGCGCGCGATGCGGGAGATCTGCGGCCAGCCCAGCAGCACCATGAAGCCGATCACCGGCCACACCGTGCTGCTGGTGACCACCGACAGCAGGACCAGGCCGCCGAGGACCACCGGGATCGCGAAGAAGATGTCGGTGAGGCGGGACAGGAGCGAGTCCCAGGCCCCCCCGAAGAAGCCCGCGAGGCCGCCGAGGGCCGAGCCGAGCAGAGCCACCCCGAGCGTGGCGCACACGCCGACCGTCACCGACGTACGGGCGCCGTACACCGTGCGCGTGTAGACGTCGCAGCCCTGGCCGTCGAAGCCGAAGGGATGACCCGGCTGGGACCCCTCCTGGGCCTTGGAGAGGTCGCACTTGAGGGGGTTGCCGGACGCGATCAGCGACGGCCACAGGGAGATGACGACCAGGAAGAGGATCACGAGGCCGGAGATGATGAAGACGGGGTTGCGGCGCAGGTCGCGCCAGGCGTCGGACCACAGGGAGCGGGGCTTACCCGAAGGGCCCGAGCCGTCCGGGCGGCCCCCCTCCAGGGTGGTCGCCTCGCTCACCGCGAGGTCCATCGCCCCGCCCATACCGGTCCCGGCGATCGCTCCCTCTGGTTGCTGGGGCTCAGGCATAGCGGATCCTGGGGTCGAGGACGGCGTACAGCAGGTCGACGAGCAGGTTGGCCACCAGGAACACCAGGACGAGGACGGTCACGAAGCCGACCACGGTCTGGGTGTTCTGGCGCAGGATGCCCTGGTAGAGCTGGTAGCCGACGCCGTGGATGTTGAAGATGCGCTCGGTGACGATCGCGCCGCCCATCAGGGCGCCGATGTCGGTGCCGATGAAGGTGACCACCGGGATGAGCGAGTTGCGCAGCAGGTGCCGCACGATGACGCGCTGCCTGGGCAGGCCCTTCGCCACGGCCGTGCGGACGTAGTCGGAGCGGCGGTTCTCGGCGATCGAGGTGCGGGTCAGCCGGGTCACGTACGCCAGCGACACCGAGGCGAGGACCAGACCGGGCACGATCAGTTCACCGAACGTGGCGTCCGTCGACACCGACGGCTTGATCCAGCCCCACTCGACACCGAGCAGCAGCTGGAGCAGCAGGCCGGTGACGAAGGTGGGGACGGAGATCACGACGAGGGTGAGCAGCAGCACCGAGGTGTCCACCGGCCGTCCGCGCTTGAGGCCGGTGACGACACCCAGGGTGATGCCGATGACGATCTCGAAGAGGATCGCGACGATGGTGAGCCGGATGGTCACCGGGAACGCCGTCGCCATCAGCTCGGTGACCTTCTGGCCGTTGAACGCGGTGCCGAAGTCGCCGGTGAAGACGTGCCCCATGTAGGTGAGGTACTGCTGCCAGACCGGCTTGTCGAGGCCGAACTCCTTCTTGAGCTGGGCGGACGTCGCCGCGTCGCACTGCTTGTCCCCGCACAGGCCCGCGATGGGGTCGCCCATCACGTTCACCATGAGGAAGATCAGCAGGGTCGACCCGATGAACACCGGGATCATCTGGAGCAGACGCCGGACGACGTACCGTCCCATGGCGGGCTCAGCCGACCTTGATCTCGTTGTAGACGGGCACGCTGAACGGGTTGAGCTTCACGTTGGAGAGCCGCTCGGAGTAGCCCGCGCTGCCGTTCTGGTACCAGAGCGGGATGGCGGCCATGTTGTCCCGTACGACGCCCTCCGCCTCCTGGAACTTCTCGACGGCCTTGGCGGTGTCGGTCTCGGCGTTGGCCTCGTTGACGAGCTTGTCGAAGTCCTTGTTGCTCCACTTGCCGTCGTTGGAGGAGGCGTTGGTGTAGTAGAGCGGCTGGAGGAAGTTCTGGATGAGCGGGTAGTCCATCTGCCAGCCCGCCCGGAAGGGGCCGCTCATCTTCTTCGCGGTGATCTGGCTGCGGAAGTCGGCGAAGGTGCCGACCGGGTTGCCGACGCAGGCCTTGTCGTTGCCGAGCGCGTTGTTGATGGAGTTGCAGACCGCGTCGACCCACTCCTTGTGGGAGCCGGTGTCCGCGTTGTACGTGATCTTGACCTGGCCGCCGGGGAGTCCGCCGCCCTCCTGGATGAGCTTCTTGGCCGCGGCGGGGTCGTAGTCGCAGGCGTCCCCGCACAGGCCTTCCTTGAAGCCGCCCTCCTTGCCGAGGACCGGGGAGGTCCAGTCGGTGGCGGGGGTACGGGTCTTCTGGAAGATGGTCTGGGTGATCTGGTCGCGGTTGATGGCCCGGGACAGTCCGGTGCGGACCTTCTCCATGCCGGCCTTGTTCCAGTTCTTGTCGTAGAACGGGAAGGCGAGGGTCTGGATGATGCCGGCGGGAGTGTTGATGTAGCGGTCGCCGAGGTCGCTCTTGACGTTCTTGAGCTGGGCGGCGGGGACGTCGTCGACCAGGTCGAGGTTGCCGGCCATCAGGTCGGTGTAGGCGGTGTTGTTGTCGGTGTAGACCTTGAGGGTCACGCCGCCGTTCTGGGCCTTGTCGGGGCCCTTGTAGCCGTCCCACTTCTTCAGGGCCATCTGGGAGCCCTTGGTGTACGAGTCGATGGTGTACGGCCCGTTGCCGACCGGCTTCTTCACCCAGCCGGCGTGGTCGGTGAAGAAGGCCTGCGGGAGCGGGGCGTAGGCGGGGTAGCCGAGGGTGTCGGGGAAGGTCGAGAACTTCTGGTTGAGCTTGACGGTGAAGGTGTTGGTGCCGGTGACCTTCAGGCCGGAGAGGGTGTCGGCGGTCTGCTTGCTGCCGTCCTCGGGGTGCGTCTTGTCGTAGCCGTCGATGTAGCCGAAGAAGTAGGCGTTCTTCTGGTTGTTCTTGAGGGAGGCCCCGTAGTTCCAGGCGTCCACGAAGGACTTGGCGGTGACCTTCTCGCCGTTGCTGAAGGTCCAGCCGTCCTTGACGGTGATGGTGAAGTTCTGCGAGTCGCTCGTGTCGATCTTCTCGGCGAGCATGTCCTCGGCCTTGCCCGTCTCCGGGTTGTACTTCTTCAGGCTGCGGAAGATCATGTCGAGGACCTTGCCGCCCTGCACCTCGTTGGTGTTGGCCGGCTCCAGCGGGTTCTGCGGGTCGCCCCAGGAGGAGCTGAGCACCGCGCCGCCGTCGCTGCTGCCGCTGCCGCCGCCGCTGTCCCCGCCCCCACAGGCCGTCGCCGCGAGCGCTACCGCCGCCGCGCATGCGGCCCATTTGGCGTGCGTGCCTCCACGCATGGAGTGCCTCCTCAAGATGATCCGTTACCGGCCAATATCGGATCATGAACGACATTTCGCACGCCTGAGTAGGCCTTTGGGGGTGGGATGAGGAGAGAGGGGTGACGGCACAGGGGCCTCGCGGGAGCGAGGAGACGGTGGGTCAGGGACCGGTGACACCGGGCTGCCTGGAGGGGGCGAGGTCGGTGAACCGGGATGCCCGAGCACCGCGCGGCCGGCCCTGGTCATCGCACACGCCAACGGCCGGGGACGGAGTTGGTGTCTCCGTCCCCGGCCGTGGGGTCGTACCGGGATGTCCCGGCCGCGTCAGTCCTTCGTCGGCACCGCGTCCGACTCCGCCGCGTCCTCCAGGGCGATCAGCGCCGGGTCCATCACGACGTCCTCGTCGCGGGCCTCGATGGTCGGGTCCTCCGGGAAGTGGCAGGCCGTGAGGTGGCCGACCTTGTTGCCGGAGATCTGGACCAGCGGCGGCTCGTCCGTGGCGCACTTGTCCTGCGCCTTCCAGCACCGCGTGCGGAAGCGGCAGCCGGACGGCGGCAGGATCGGCGAGGGCACGTCACCGGAGAGCCGGATCCGCTCCCGGCTCGGACCCGTGCCGTCGATGTCGACCTCGGGCACCGCGGAGAGCAGGGCGTGCGTGTACGGGTGCCGGGGGTGGTTGTAGATCGACTCCCGGTCGCCGACCTCGACCACCTTGCCGAGGTACATGACCGCGACCCGCTGCGAGAAGTGCCGTACGACGGCCAGGTCGTGGGCGATGAACAGGAACGCGATGCCCAGCTCGTCCTGGACCTTCTTCAGCAGGTTGACGACCTGCGCCTGGATCGACACGTCCAGCGCGGAGACCGGCTCGTCCGCCACGATCAGCTTCGGCTGGAGGGCCAGCGCGCGGGCCACCCCGATGCGCTGGCGCTGACCGCCGGAGAACTCGTGCGGGAAGCGGTTGTAGTGCTCGGGGTTGAGGCCCACCAGCTCGAGGAGCTCGCGGACCTTCTTCTCCTGGCCGCCCTCCGGCTCGATCCCGTTGACCTCCATCGGCGACTTGATGATGGAGCCGACGGTCTGCCGCGGGTTCAGCGAGGAGTACGGGTCCTGGAAGATCATCTGGATCTCGGACCGCACCGGCGCCAGCTGGCGGCGCGAGGCGTGCGTGATGTCCTGACCGGCGTAGGTGATCTTGCCGTCCGTGGGCTCCAGGAGCCGTGTGATCAGCCGGCCCGTCGTCGACTTGCCGCAGCCGGACTCGCCGACCAGGCCGACGCTCTCGCCGACGCCGACCGTCAGGTCGACTCCGTCGACGGCCTGGACTGCGCCGACCTTGCGTTTGATCGGGAAGCCGCCGTAGATCGGGAAGTGCTTCGTCAGGCCCTCGACCTTGAGGAGTGGCTCGGTCGAGGTGCCGGCGGAACCCTGCTGGGCGGGGAGGGTGAGGTTGTCGCTCATGTCTCGGATCTCCCTAGCGCAGCCGGGGCTGGATCTTGTCGATGAAGATGGTCTGCTTCTGCTCGGCCGTCAGGTGGCACGCGGAGGCACGCCCCTCGCCCAGCGGCGGACGTGAGTCGGTGCACAGCGTGCCCGGCACCTCGTCCTTGAAGGCGCACCGCGGGTGGAACGGGCAGCCGGAGGGCGGGTTGAGCAGCGAGGGCGGCGAGCCGGGGATCGGCTCCAGCGCCTCGTTGATGTCGCCGTCCAGGCGAGGCATCGAGCTCAGCAGGCCCCAGGTGTAGGGGTGCTTCGGCGCGCCCAGCACCTCCCGCACGGAACCGCGCTCGACGGCCCGGCCGGCGTACATCACCAGCAGGTCGTCGGCCATGTTGGAGATGACGCCGAGGTCGTGCGTGATGAAGATGATCGCGGAGCCGAACTCCTGCTGGAGGTCCTTGAGCAGGTCCAGGATCTGGGCCTGCACGGTGACGTCCAGCGCGGTGGTCGGCTCGTCGGCGATCAGCAGCTCGGGGTCGCACATCAGCGCCATGGCGATCATCGCGCGCTGGCGCATACCGCCGGAGAACTGGTGGGGGTAGTCGTCGAAGCGCGCCTTGGGCTGCGGGATGCCGACCTTCTCCAGCAACTGGACGGCCCGGTCCTTGGCTTCCTTCTTGGAGGCGCCGCGGTGCTTCATGAACGGCTCGGACAGCTGGCGGCCCACCGTGTAGAACGGCGACAGCGCGGTCAGCGGGTCCTGGAAGATCATCGCCATCTTGTTGCCGCGGAGCTGCTCCAGCTCCCGCTCGGTGGCGGTGACGAGTTCCTTGCCGTCGAGGACGATCTCGCCGTCGACGGTGCTGGTGCGGGGGTTGTGCAGGCCCAGGATCGTCAGGTTGGTGACGGACTTTCCGGAGCCGGACTCGCCGACGATGCCCAGGGTCTTGCCGCGCTCGACGTCGAAGGAGAGGCCGTCGACCGCCTTGACGATGCCGTCCTCGGTGGAGAACTGCACCTTCAGATCACGCACCGAGAGGAAGCTCTCCGGACCGGTCGGGGCCGGCGCGTCCTCGGTCTTGGTCAGTGTGGTCACGGTGGTTCGTTCTTCCTAGGAGAGCCGGACGCGCGGGTCGATGTAGGCGTACGCGATGTCGGTGAGGATGTTGACGATCAGGATGAAGAAGGCACCGAACAGCATGACACCCATGGTGAGCGGCAGGTCCTTGTGGACCGCGCCGTCCACGGCGAGACGGCCGATCCCCTGGAGGGAGAAGGTCAGCTCGGTGACCACGGCGCCGCCGAGCATCGCGCTGATGTCGATGCCGAGGACCGTGACGATCGGGATCATCGAACCGCGCCAGGCGTAGCGGAAGAACACGTACCTGTTCGACATGCCCTTCGCGCGGGCGGTGCGGACGTGCTCCTCGGCGAGCTGCTCGATCATCGAGGAGCGGGCCATACGCGTGTACTGCGCGGTGAAGATGGTGGACATCACCAGCACCGGCAGCAGCAGACCGGTGAACCACTTCCACGGGTCGTCGGTGATCGGGTGGTAGGCCGGGTTGTCCATCCAGCCCGTGCTGTAGACGAAGATCAGCAGGACGAGCGGGCCGAGCACGTAGATCTGGAACGAACTGAGCACCATGGAGACACTGGTGGCGACCTTGTCGATCATGGTGCCGCGCCGGTAGGCGGCGATCATGCCGGCGCCGATGCCGACGATGACGAAGACGACCGCACCGCCGGCGGTGAGCGTGAGGGTCGTCGGGAAGCGGTCCATGATCGTGGACCAGACCATGTCGCCCGAGTAGAACGACTGGCCGAGGCAGGGCGCGCTGCAGTGTCCGGTCGGGAAGTCACGGCCCATGACGATGCCGGACATGAAGTCCCAGAACTGCTGGTGGATCGGCAGGTTGAGGCCGAGCGCCTGACGGATGTCCTCGAGTCTCGCGGGCGAGCAGTCCTTGCCACAGGCCAGTGAGGCGTAGTCGGAGGGCGCGGCGACGAACAGGAAGAACGTGGCGGCGCCGATGAGGATCAGGGTGACGAAGGCACCGACTGTGCGCCGGATGATGAACTGAAACATGGCGGGAGGGCTGCTCTCTGCGGAGACGGTGGGAGGTTTCACGGAGGTGCGGGGGTGCGCTCCGCCTGGTGCGCACCCCCGCGATCAGCCGTAGAGAGTTACGACTTCACGTAGAGGCGGGTGATGTCGATGAGGCTGGACACCGAGCCGTAGCGGGCACCGCCGATGTTCGAACCGGAGAGCTGGAACTGCTTGGTGTACCAGAGCGGCGCGGCCGGGAGGACCTTCTCCAGCAGGTAGTGCTGGGCTTCCTTCCAGGTGGCGGCAGCGGCGGTCGGGTCCTGGGTCAGAGCCTTCTTGATCAGCTCGTCGACCTTCGGGTCCTTGACGTGCGAGTAGTTCGAGGAACCGTCGGCGACCTGGGTGCCGTCGTAGATGGGCGTGATCACCGTGGCCGCGGACGGCCAGTCCTGGCCCCAACCCGTGATGTACAGGTCGTACGGGTTGTTGAGCTTGCCGATCTGCTCGTAGTAGCTCGCGGAGTCGACCTCCTTGGAGACCACGTTGAAGCCGACCTTGGTCAGGGCGTCCTCGATGGCGACCTTGCGCTTCTGGCCGGCCTCGCTGTTGGAGTACGCGAAGACGACCTTCTTCTCGGCGGCCGGGACACCCTTGAGGATCTCCTTGGCCTTCGCGATGTTGCCCTGCGGCATCTTCAGGCGGCCGTACGGGTCGTAGCTCGCCTCGTAGCCCGGCAGGGTCGGGGCGAAGTAGTTCGGCGCCACGTCGCCGCCGTAGGCACCGCCCTCACCGGCGATGAGCGACTTGGAGTTGACCGCGTAGGTGATGGCCTGGCGGACCTTGAGGTCCTTGACGCGGTCCAGGTTGAAGGTCAGCTGCATGACGTAGGGCTGGTAGCCCTTGACCGTGCGCTTGCTGACGGCCGCGTTGCCGATGACGTCCTGGATCTGCGTGGCCTCGACGCCGCCCGTGAGCTGGATGGCGTTCTTGTCCTCGCCCTGGTCGGCGATCAGACGCTTGGTCTGGGTCGACTCGGTGATGCCGAACTGGAAGTCGAAGCCGTTCGCGTACTGGTGACGGACCGAGTCGGTCTTCGGGTCCCAGTTGGTGTTCTTCGCGAGAACGAGTTCCTTGCCGACCTTGTTGGAGACGATCTTGTACGGGCCCGTGGCGACCGGGGCCTTGTCGTACTTCTCCTTGGTGTCGCCCTTGGCCGGGACGATGGCGTAGCCGGCCATGGCCAGGGTCTGCGGCAGGTCCGGGCGCGCGGTGTCGAAGTGGAAGACGACCGTCTTGTCGTCCGGGGTGGCAAGGACCGAGTCCGGCAGGTGCTTCTTGCCGAAGCCGCCGTCCGGGAGCGCCTTGCGGTAGTCGGAGCCGCTCAGCCAGGTCTGAAGGTAGGTCGGGCCGTCGAAGATGAACTTCGCGTACTGGCGCTCGACGGTGTGGCGCACGTCGGCGGACGTGATGGCGTTGCCGTTCTGGTCCTTGACGCCGTCCTTCAGCGTGAAGGTCCAGGTCTTGCCGCCGTCCGAGGACTTGCCCGAGTCGGTGGCGAGGTCACCGACGACCGAGACGTTGCCCTTGTCGTCCTCCTTGAACTGCGTCAGACGACGGAAGAGCAGGTTGGCGACCTGGCCCGCGTCGGAGACGTAGATCTGGCCCGGGTCCAGGTGCGAGAGGCCCGCCTCCTGGTAGACGTTGATCGTGCCGCCGGCCTTGGCGCCCGCAACCTCTGCGGCAGGACCCGTGGAGCCCGCGGCGTCGGCGTAGGTGACCGCCTTCGACTGGACGGAGGCCTCCTTCTGGTCCTTCTTCGAGTCGGCGCCGGAGTCACCGCCATCGTTCTTGGAGCAGGCCGTGAGAGCCAGGGAACCGGCCGCGAGGGCGACGACGATTGCACGCGCTCTGCGCGAGCTGATGGGCTTCATGAGGCGATTACCTACCTGTCGGTTGTTATCCATGAGTACTGCCTGACGCGGCTGGTAGGCCGACGCGGGGGCGGCAGTCACCCCCCACCAATGGACGAGTTACCGCCCGGACTTGGGGTCGAAGGCGTCCCGGACCGAGTCTCCGAGGAGGTTGAAGGCCAGAACGAAGATCACCAGCGCCAGGCCGGGGAAGAAGAGGAACGCCGGGTCCTGCTCGGTGTAGTTGGCAGCGGCGGCGAACAGTCGTCCCCAGTCCGGAGTCGGCTCGACGAACCCGACACCGGCGAACGAGAGGAAGGCGATGGTGAGGATGGTGCTGGGCAGCGAGTACGTGAACTGCACCAGGATCGGCGTCACCACGTTCGGCAGGATCTCCTTGCGGACGATCCGCCACGGGGAGGCACCGGAGACCTTGGCGGCCTCGACGAACTCCCGCTCACGCAGGGACAGCACGGTCGAGCGGACCAGACGCGCCATACCCATCCAGCCCAGCAGCCACAGCACGATCAGCATCGCCAGTGCGCGGAAGTACGTGGGGGTCGCCTCCCGCGGGTCGACGAAGAACGCGGTGACCACGGGCATGAAGGCGATGAAGAACAGCTGCTGGGGGAAGGACAGGAAGAAGTCGGTGACCCGGCCGATCCAGTAGTCCGTGCGGCCGCCGAAGTAGCCGCCGATGAGGCCGATGATGACGCCGGTGGCCATCAGCAGGACGGTCACGCCGAGGGCCATGAACAGCGAGGTCCGCATGCCGTACATGAGCATGGCGAACAGGTCACGGCCGTACTGCGGCTCCACCCCGAACCAGTGGGAGCCCGAGACGCCGCCGAAGTAGCCGAGCGGCAGACCGAACTGGTCCAGGATCGGCTTGTCGGCGTAGGTCGGGTCCTGGCCGTACAGCGTGTACGGGTCGGTCCCGCTGAGCTTGGTCAGCAGGGGGGCGGCCAGCGCGATCACGAAGTACAAAATCACTACCACGGCGCAGACGACCCCGGTACGGTCACGCTTGAAGCGCTGCCACATCAACTGGCCGGGAGAACGACCCTCGAGCTTCGGCTCGGCCTTGACAGGCTCGGCGTTCGACTCGAGCTCGGGGTCCAAGGCGACTGGACTGGTCATGTGTGTACTTCCCCCGGGGGGTTGGAGAGTTGAGCGCAGCACAGATACCGGCAGGTTCTGTGGTTTGGGGGAACTTTCGCCAAAGTGTTCAACGCGCGTCAAGGGCGGAAGGCATAGGGATCTCCCTACCGGCCATATTTTGAGGAAAAATTGCAAAGATTGACACCTGGTCGCGCTTGACACGTGAACCGACAGACCGTCAAAACGGACATAACGCAATGGATTTCTGTTCACATGTCCGAAACACGATGGGCTGATTACCGATTACCGGACGGTATCGCACAGGTCACGGACAGGCCTCTTACCTGCGTTCCGGCACCCGTTTCGACGGCACGCCGAAGGCCCGGTTCCCCGTCACTCGGAGAACCGGGCTCAGCTGCGTTCGGATCAGCCGTGCTTGGCGCGGCTCGCGGCGCGGGCGCGCTCGCGGGCGTCCAGGTTGACCTTGCGGATGCGGACCGCCTCCGGGGTCACCTCGACGCACTCGTCGTCGCGGCAGAACTCCAGGGACTGCTCCAGGGAGAGCTTGCGCGGCGGGACGATCGCCTCGAACGAGTCGGCCGAGGAGGACCGCATGTTCGTGAGCTTCTTCTCCTTGGTGATGTTCACGTCCATGTCGTCGGAGCGCGAGTTCTCGCCGACGATCATGCCCTCGTACACCTCGGTGCCGGGCTCCGTGAACAGCACACCGCGCTCCTGGAGGTTCGTCATCGCGAAGGCGGTGACGGCGCCGGCGCGGTCGGCGACCAGGGAGCCGTTGTTGCGGGTCTGGAGCGTGCCGAACCAGGGCTCGAAGCCCTCGTGGATGGAGTGCCCGATGCCGGTGCCGCGGGTCTGCGTCAGGAACTCGGTCCGGAAGCCGATGAGACCGCGGGACGGCACCACGAACTCCATGCGCACCCAGCCGGAGCCGTGGTTCGACATGTTGTCCATACGGCCCTTGCGGACACCCATGAGCTGCGTGACCGCGCCCATGTGCTCCTCGGGCACGTCGATGGTCATGCGCTCGACCGGCTCGTAGACCTTGCCGTCGACGTCCTTGGTGACGACCTGCGGCTTGCCGATGGTCAGCTCGAAGCCCTCGCGGCGCATCTGCTCGACCAGGATGGCGAGCGCGAGCTCACCACGGCCCTGGACCTCCCAGGCGTCGGGACGCTCGGTGTCGAGGACACGCAGCGAGACGTTACCGATCAGCTCGCGGTCGAGGCGGTCCTTGACCTGACGGGCGGTGACCTTGCGGTCCTTGACGGCCGCCTTGTTGTCGGCGCCCTTGCCGGTGCCGCCACGGCCGACCAGCGGCGAGGTGTTGGTGCCGATGGTCATGGAGATCGCGGGCTCGTCGACCGTGATCAGCGGGAGCGGGATCGGGTTCTCGGGGTCCGCGAGGGTCTCGCCGATCATGATGTCCGCGATACCGGCGACGGCACAGATGTCACCCGGGCCGGCCACCTCGGCGGGCTTGCGGGTGAGCGCCTCGGTCATCAGCAGCTCGGTGATACGGACGTTGGACATGGAGCCGTCACGCTTGATCCACGTGACGGTCTGGCCCTTGCGCAGCTCGCCCTGCTCGACGCGGAGCAGCGCGATACGGCCGAGGAAGTTGTCGGCGTCCAGGTTGGTGACGTGCGCCTGGAGCGGGGCCTCCTCGTCGTACGTGGGGGCCGGGATGTGCTGGAGGATCGTGGAGAAGAACGGCTCCAGGCTGGTGGAGTCCGCCGGGACCGTGCCGTTCTCGGGCTTGGTCAGCGAGGCGATGCCGTCACGGCCGCAGGCGTAGACGATCGGGAACTCGATCTGCTCCTCGTCCGCGTCCAGGTCGAGGAAGAGGTCGTAGGTCTCGTTGACGACCTCGTCGATACGGGAGTCCGGTCGGTCCGTCTTGTTGATGCACAGGATGACGGGCAGCCGCTGCTGGAGGGCCTTGCGCAGCACGAAGCGGGTCTGCGGGAGCGGGCCCTCGGAGGCGTCGACGAGGAGGACGACACCGTCCACCATCGACAGACCCCGCTCGACCTCGCCGCCGAAGTCGGCGTGACCGGGGGTGTCGATGATGTTGATGGTGATGACGTCCCCCCCGTCCTTGGGGTGGTACTTCACCGCCGTGTTCTTGGCGAGGATCGTGATGCCCTTCTCACGCTCCAGGTCGTTCGAGTCCATCATGCGGTCGTCGACGCCTTCGAGCTGGTGGGCGGCGAAGGCACCGGCCTGCTTCAGCATTCCGTCGACGATGGTCGTCTTGCCGTGGTCGACGTGGGCGACGATGGCTACGTTGCGGATGTCGTGGCGCGTGGCCATGAAGGCGTACTCCTGGAGTGTGAGGAAGGCCGACGCGTACGTCTGTGTTACGCGGACCCTGCCGGGCTGAACACGCCACGGCCTCACCCCATCGTACGGTGCCCGCCGGGTCGGGGCTCGCCGGGCTCAGTTCCCGGACGGTCCGGACGCGGGCTTCACGCCCTTCTTCAGAAAGCCCATGTCCTCGTAGACCGGCGTCTGGAAACCGAAGGCACCCGCGTTCACCAGGTTCTTCTTGGCGGCGGTCAGCTGCGGCCGCTGGTAGAGCGGAATGGATCCGGCGGCCGCCCAGATCCGGGAGTCGGCCTTGCGGATCAGGCTCCGGCTCTCCGACGCGTCCAGGGTGGTGACGGCCCGGTCGAAGAGCTGGTCCACCTGGTCGGTGCCGACCCGGGTGTAGTTCTGCTCCACGTTCAGCGACCCGTCGGCGGCCGGCACCGGCTTGGCGAAGATGGGCCGGGCGTCGGTCGCGGGGAACGCGGAGGCGGGCCACGAGTACAGCGCCAGGTCGTACTGCCCGGACGCGATGTGGTCCTTGAAATAGCTCTCGTCGGACACCTTGGAGATCTCGGTGCGGATGCCGACCTTCGCGAGCATCGAGGAGATCCGGTCGGCCACCGTCCGCAGGGTCTCGGACCCCGGGCCCGACGGCAGCACGAACCGCAGCGCCAGCGCCTTGCCGTTCTTGGCCAGCACCTTTGTCGCCGCGCCCGCCGGGGCGGGGGTGCCCTTGGGGGCGTAGGCCCCGGCCGGCGCCCCGCCCGGCCGCAGCTTGTTCGCGTACTGCTTGCCGTCCTGCGCGAGGTGACGGGCAGCGCCGTCGCTCCGGTTCGCGTGGTCCTCGGGGTCCTTGTCGTCGCTCTTGGAATCCGCCGAGTCGGCCGATTCGGCTGAGTCCTCGGAGTCCTGCGCGTCCTCCTTGTCGGACTTCTTCTCGGACTTCTCAGACTTCTCGGACTTTTTGCCGGACTCGTCGCCCGACTTCTTCTCGGACTTCTTCCCCGGCTCCTTCCCGGACTTCTCGCCCTCCGCCCCGGCGGCCTTCTCCCCCTTCTCTCCGTTCTCCTTCTTCACCGGTCCGCCGTGCACCCAGCCGGCGTCGGCCAGCAGCGCCTCCGCCCCCTCGGTGTCCTGTCCGCCGAGCGCGCCGCTGTTGTCGGCGTAGGCGTCCTGGCCGGAGAGCGCGAGGTGGCTGCCGACGGGTTCGGCGGGCAGTCCGAGCGGGGTGAGGACGGCCTTGGCGAGCGCCTTGCGGTCGAGGGCGCGGGCCACGGCCCGGCGGACCCGCTCGTCGGCGAGCGGACCCGAGGCACCGTTGAGGGCGAGCTGGGTGTAGGCGGGCTCCAGGGACCTGCGGACCTCGAAGCCCTTGAGGGCGGTCTGCTGCCGCTCGTAGGCGAGGGCCGCCTCGCGCTTCTTGTCGCGGGTGCGGGCGCCGGCCTCGTCGTCGCCGGCCTCCTCGTCGCCCTCGTGGGCCACGGCCCAGGAGCGCAGGGCGTCCGCGGCCCCGAGGTTGCTGCCGGAGCCGTGGGCGGACAGACCGCCCGGCCCGGCCAGGGGGGTGCTGCCGGTCTTGGCGCCCGCGCGGGCGGCGAGGGTGATGCGGCCGAGGGACTCGGGGTCGATCTCGGCGAGGTCCACGTCACCGGCGGCCAGTGCCCCGGTCCGCTCGTCGCGCGGGACGGCCGTCAGCACGATCTCGTCCAGCTTGGCGGGGTGCCCCCACCAGCGCTCGCTGCGGGCGAGGGTGACCTCGCCGTCCTTGCGGTCGACCTTCTTGAGCCGGAACGGACCGGCGGTGACCTTGAGCTTCTTGCGGGCGGAGTCGTTGAAGGAGTCCGGAGTGCCCATGACGTCCTTCGGGTACAGCGGCGAGAACAGTGAGCGCCAGTCGGCGTACGGCCGCGCGAAGGTGACCCGGACCTCGAGGTCGTTGGCGCCGCGTTCGATCTTCTCGATGCGCTCGTAGCCGGCGTTGCGCGCGGTCCAGTACGCGGAGTCCTTGCCGGACAGGGCGCGCCACTGGGCGGCGAAGTCGGCGGCGCCGATCTCGCGGCCGTCGCTCCACACCGCCTGCTGGTTCAGCTTGTACAGCACGACCTGCTTGGGCTCGGTCTCCACGACCTTCGCCGACTCCAGGTAGTCGGGGTTGACCTGCGGCCGCCCGTTCGCGTCGAGCCGGTACATCGACGGCAGGACCGCCTGGGCGACGGTGGTGGTGGTCGCGTTGGCGTCCGCCTGGAAGGTGTTCAGGGTCTCCGGCACGGCGTCCACGGCCCAGTGCAGGGTGCCGCCGTCGGCGACCTGGTCGCGGGCCGCGGGCGCGATGTCCTGCTCCGCGAGCGGCTTGCTCGCCGGGTCCTCGGAACTGCACCCGGCGAGGGCGGGCACCGCGAGGGCTCCCGCGGTGAGGAAGGCGACCGAGCGCATGACCGCGCGCAGTCCGACGCCGTCGTTGGACATCTCTGCTTACCTCCGGGAGCCGCGGGCGTTATGATCACTTTTGGCGGTATATGGAGCTGATCACATCTATGCGGCCACTGAAGAGGAAAGGGTTCGGCAACGGACGGCGACACGGCGACACGAACCGGGAAGCCCACCCGTGCGGCGCAATCGACGGCGCGCGAGGGGCGCGCACTCAGGCGCACGATCCGCCAATCGGTGCACGTCCCTTCACACCGGCAGGTGTGACGCGCAACACTCGCAGGCGCATGACCGTTCCCGTGCAGGGCAACCCCGCCCACGGAAGTGAGGTCACGTCATGTCCGTGAACGACGAACTGGCATCGGCCCAGCGCGCTCTCGACGAAGTGCTCCGGTATGTCAAGCGGCTGGAGCAGCAGCTGGGCAGCGGCGGTCTGGAGATGCGCCGCGTCCGGATCGACGCCGACCGTCTGCGCGAGAGCCTCGCGCTGCTGAGGGAGACCGACCCGGCGCTCGCCAAGGCGCGCCGCCCGGATCTCGTCTCCATCTCCGACACCCCCTACGACAACGCCCTGTGGACGGACTCGGACGACGAGGGCCTCGGTGCCCGCGACCGCAGGGCCCCCTGAACCCGACCGGAGTCAAGCGTTGGCCACTGGTACGGAACCCCCCGACACCGAATCCCATCCCGTGCGCGGCGGCGTGCGCACCGGCACGCGCGCCGCGATCGACGCCCCGCACCTGCGCACCGACCGCTGGTGGCTGGCGCCGGCGGCCACCGCGGCCGGGCTGCTCGCCTTCATCGTCTACTCGACCTGGCGGGCCTTCGCGGACACGGACTACTACGCGGCCCCGTACGTCTCGCCGTTCTACTCCCCCTGTCTCGCCGAGCGCTGCGAGCCCATGCGGCACGGCCCCAACTGGGAGCTGTTCGGCAGCTGGTGGGGCATCTCCCCCGCGATCATCATCCTGATCTTCCCGCTCGGCTTCCGCCTGACCTGCTACTACTACCGCAAGGCCTACTACCGGGGCTTCTGGGCGTCCCCGCCGGCCTGCGCGGTGGCCGAGCCGCACAAGAAGTACACCGGTGAGACCCGCTTCCCGCTGATCCTCCAGAACATCCACCGGTACTTCTTCTACGCCGCGATCGTGGTCGCCGGGATCCTGACCTACGACACCGTGCTCGCGTTCCGCGACGAGAACTACGAGTGGGGCCACATGGGCCTCGGGACCGTGGTCTTCCTGGTCAACATCGTGCTGATCTGGGCGTACACCGCCTCCTGCCACTCCTGCCGGCACATCGTGGGCGGCAAGCTCAGGCACTTCTCCCAGCATCCCGTGCGCTACAAGGCCTGGCAGTTCGTCGGGAAACTGAACGCGCGCCACATGCAGCTCGCCTGGGCGTCGCTGGTGAGCGTGGCGCTCGCCGACTTCTACGTCTATCTGGTCGCGTCCGGTGTCTTCGACGATCCGAGGTTCTTCTGATGTCCGTGGTCGACCGGCAGGAATGGGACGTCGTCGTGGTCGGCGCGGGCGGCGCCGGACTGCGGGCCGCCATCGAGGCCCGCGAGCGCGGTGCCCGTACGGCCGTGATCTGCAAGTCGCTGTTCGGCAAGGCGCACACTGTGATGGCCGAGGGCGGCATCGCGGCCAGCATGGGCAACGCCAACTCGCACGACAACTGGCAGGTCCACTTCCGCGACACCATGCGCGGCGGCAAGTTCCTCAACCAGTGGCGGATGGCCGAACTGCACGCCCGGGAGGCCCCGGACCGGGTCTGGGAGCTGGAGACCTGGGGCGCCCTGTTCGACCGCACCAAGGACGGCCGGATCTCCCAGCGCAACTTCGGCGGCCACGAGTACCCGCGCCTCGCCCATGTCGGCGACCGCACCGGCCTCGAACTGATCCGCACGCTCCAGCAGAAGATCGTGTCCCTCCAGCAGGAGGACAAGAAGGAGACCGGCGACTACGAGTCCCGTCTGAAGGTCTATCAGGAGTGCACGGTCACACGGGTGTTGAAGGACGGAAGCCGTGTTTCCGGCGTCTTCGCCTACGACCGTGAGACGGGTCGTTTCTTCGTCCTGGAAGCCCCGTCCGTGGTGATCGCGACCGGTGGCATCGGCAAGTCCTTCAAGGTGACGTCGAACTCGTGGGAGTACACGGGCGACGGCCACGCGCTGGCGCTGCTGGCCGGAGCGCCCCTGCTGAACATGGAGTTCGTGCAGTTCCACCCGACCGGCATGGTCTGGCCCCCCTCGGTGAAGGGAATCCTCGTCACCGAGTCCGTCCGCGGCGACGGCGGGGTGCTGCGCAACTCCGAGGGCAAGCGGTTCATGTTCGACTACGTCCCGGACGTCTTCAAGGAGAAGTACGCCGAGTCGGAGGAAGAGGGCGACCGCTGGTACGAGGACCCCGACAACAACCGCCGCCCGCCTGAGCTGTTGCCGCGCGACGAGGTGGCGAGGGCCATCAACGCCGAGGTCAAGGCGGGCCGGGGCTCTCCGCACGGCGGGGTCTTCCTGGACGTGTCCACGCGGATGCCCGCGGAGGTCATCCGCCGCCGGCTCCCCTCGATGTACCACCAGTTCAAAGAGCTGGCGGACGTCGACATCACCGCCGAGCCGATGGAGGTCGGGCCGACCTGTCACTACGTGATGGGCGGGATCGCGGTCGACTCGGACACGGCGGCGGCGCGCGGGGTGCAGGGGCTGTTCGCGGCCGGTGAGGTCGCGGGCGGGATGCACGGCTCCAACCGGCTGGGCGGCAACTCCCTGTCCGACCTGCTGGTGTTCGGGCGCCGGGCGGGCTGGCACGCGGCGGAGTACGCGACCGGCCTCGCGGCGGACCGGCCGCCGGTGGACGAGGTGCAGGTCGACGCGGCGGCCGCGGAGGCGCTGCGGCCGTTCTCGGCGGAGGGCGTCGAACCCGACACCGGTCCTCCGGAGAACCCGTACACCCTGCACCAGGAGCTCCAGCAGGCCATGAACGACCTGGTCGGCATCATCCGCCGGGAGGGCGAGATGGAGCAGGCCCTGGAGAAGCTCGCGGAGCTTCGGGTGCGGGCCCGGCGGGCCGGGGTCGAGGGGCACCGGCAGTTCAACCCGGGCTGGCACCTCGCGCTGGACCTGCGCAACATGCTGCTGGTCAGCGAGTGCGTGGCGCGGGCGGCGCTGGAGCGGACCGAGTCGCGGGGCGGGCACACCCGCGAGGACCATCCGACGATGGAGCGCACATGGCGCCGGGTGAATCTGATCTGCCGACTGACCGACCCGACGGGCGGGTTGGCGGCCACGGACCCGGTCCGCGGCCAGATCGACCTGACCCGTGAGACCACCGACCCCATCCGCGCCGACCTGCTCGCCCTCTTCGAGAAGGAGGAGCTGGTCAAGTACCTCGCCGAAGAGGAGCTGTACGAATGAGCGGCTACACGGCCCACTTCAAGGTGTGGCGGGGTGATGTGCGGGGCGGCGGCCTGGAGGACTTCAAGGTCGACGTCAACGACGGCGAGGTGGTCCTGGACATCATCCACCGGCTCCAGGCCACCCAGGCGCCCGATCTCGCGGTCCGCTGGAACTGCAAGGCGGGCAAGTGCGGTTCGTGCTCGGCGGAGATCAACGGGCGGCCGAGGCTGATGTGCATGACGCGCATGTCGGTCTTCACCGAGGAGGAGACGGTCACCGTCACTCCGCTGCGCGCCTTCCCGGTCGTGCGGGACCTGGTCACCGACGTCGGCTTCAACTACCAGAAGGCGCGCGAGGTCCCGGCGTTCGTCCCGCCGCCGGACCTCGGTCCCGGAGAGTACCGGATGATGCAGGAGGACGTGGACCGCTCGCAGGAGTTCCGCAAGTGCATCGAGTGCTTCCTGTGCCAGGACACCTGCCATGTCGTCCGCGACCACGAGGAGAACAAGCCGTCGTTCGCGGGGCCCCGGTTCCTCATGCGGGTGGCGGAGCTGGACATGCACCCGCTGGACGCGGCCGAGGAGTCGGGCCTGGACCGCAAGAAGACGGCCCAGGACGAACACGGCCTCGGCTACTGCAACATCACCAAGTGCTGCACGGAGGTCTGCCCCGAGGGCATCAAGATCACGGACAACGCGCTGATCCCCTTGAAGGAACGCGCGGTCGACCGCAAGTACGACCCGCTGGTGTGGCTGGGGTCGAAGATCAGGAGAAGGCCGTAGGAGGAACTGCGGCACGAGGAGGGCGCCGGGCGAGCCACCGCAGCCCGGCGCCCGCGATGTTTCCCGCCGCCAGGCCGAGCAACGGGATCGCGGGCTGCCCCGGGACCGCGCTGCCCAGCGGGCCGAGGAAGAGGAACACCGCCAGGCCGGCCCCGTGCACCAAGGTGGCGGCCCCCGACAGACGCGGCCGTGGCGTCTCGTCCCGGACGCCACGCGGCGCCCAGCCGGTCGCGACCTGAACGGCGCCCAGCACCAGCAGTGCCCCCACCACCACGGCCCCCAGGACCGTCAACACCGAGATCACGCGCTCACTGTCCCACGGGCTCCAACCCCCTCACCAGGTTCGCGGCGCTCCCACGGCCGTCTACCCCGCCCACCTCACCCCGCTCGCGCCCCCGCTTTCCGGCCCATACGCTCCGAAATGTGACGCCCTCCCTGATGCGCGGCCGCCCCCGGCGCAGCCGCTCGCACATATCCGTGCGGGTGGCGCACGCCCTGCTGGGTGTGGTGGCCGGAGTCCTGTGGCTGGTGTTGCCGTGGATGACGGCCGACGACGACCCTCCGGTCGCGGGCGCGCGGACCAGCGCCGCGGCGGCCGAGGAAAGCTCCTCCGCGGGCGATCTCGTCCTGCCGGTGGCCGCCCTCGCCGTGGTGACGGTGCTCGCCGCCTACGGTTCCGTACGCCGGATACGCCGCACCCGCAGTCGTACGACACCGGCGGCCCCCGGCACGACCCACGTCGGCGCGTACCCCTCCCCCGCGGCCCCTCCCGCGCCGGCCGGCCTGGACGACCGCTCCCGCGCCGCGCTCGTCGACGCCGACAACCACCTGTACGCCTTCCGCGAGGAACTCTCCTTCGCCGAGGCCGGGTTCGGGCGCGAGACCGTGGTCCCGTTCGTCCGGGTGGCCGAGGCCGCGGAGGCCGAACTCGGGACCGCGTGCGCGATCCGGCGACGCTACGACGAGGGCGTGCCCGAGGAGGCGGCCGCGCTCGCCGGAGTCGTGGGGCGGTGCGAGGAGGCCGAGCGGCGGTTGACCGAGGGCACGGAGAGCCTGCGCGCGCTACGGGCGCTGGACCGTGACCCGGACGCGGCCCTCGCCCTGGCCGAGACCCGCTTCCGCGACCTGACCGCCCGCACGGCGGAGGCGGACACCGCGCCCGTGGACGGCTCCGTCACCGGCTACGTCGAGCTGGCCAAGGACAGCCTGGTCACCGCCACCGTCCACCTGGGCGAGACCCACCAGGCCATCGCCGCCGACCGGCTCGACGAGGCGGTCCACCGGCTCCGCGCCGCGGAGACCGCGATCTGCCGGGCGGACGTGCTGGTGTCGGCCGTGGCCCGGCTGCGCTCGGCGCGCACCGAGGCCGCCCGGCTGATCCCGGCCGCCCTCACGGGCGCGGAGGCGGTGCTGGCCCCCGTCCGCGACCGTGCCCGGCGCGAGGGTGCGGCGGACGCCCGGCTCGTGCACGCCGACGCGGTCCTGGCCGCCGTACGACAGGAGACGACGTCCGGACGGCCGTACGACCCGCTGGGCGTGCTGCGTCGGATCGTGCACGCCACCGCACCCCTCGCGGACGGCCGGTCCGGGGTGCTCGCGGTGGCCGCGATGCTGGTGGCCGGGGAGTCCGTGGCCTCTGCTCAGGACTATGTGGCCGTGCACCGGGAGGCGGTCGGTGCCCGGCCCCGTGTCCTCCTGGCGGAGGCACGGCGGACCGAGGACCCACCGCGCGTCGACGACCTCGCCCGCGAGGCCCGCGACCTCGCGGAACAGGACGTGCGACTGCGCGGCCACGCCGAAGGGGACGGCGACACCGCCTAGAACAGGCTCAGCAGGGCCTCCGCCGGATCCACCATGCCGTTCTCCCCGTCCGGCAGCGGGAGTTCGAACCACACCGTCTTGCCGCGCGGGGTCCGGCGGGAGCCCCAGGCCGCGCTGAGCAGGCCGACCAGTTGCAGACCGCGGCCGCCCTCGTCGGTGTCGCGGGCGCGTCGGCGGCGGGGCTGGACGAGCCCGGAGTCCCAGACCTCGCAGACCAGGGTCCGGTCCAGGAGGAGGCGCAGCCGGATCTCTCCCTCGCCGTACCGCAGGGCGTTGGTGACGAGTTCGCTGACCAGGAGTTCCGTGGTGTCGACCAGGGGTTCCAGATCCCAGCCGAGCAGCCGGGCGCGGGCGTACTCGCGGGCCCGGCCCACACTGCGCGGCTCGCGCGGCAGCGTCCAGTCGCCGACCGAGTCGACGGGCAGGCCCTGGACACGTGCCATCAGGAGCGCGATGTCGTCCTCGCCGTGGTGGCTGTCGAGGGTGGCGAGGACGTGGTCGCAGACGTCCTCCAGGGGCGCGGAGGGGTCGGTCAGCGCCCCGACGAACGCCTGGAGGCCCTCGTCGAGGGGGTGATCGCGGCTTTCGACCAGTCCATCCGTGTAGAGCGCGAGCAGGGCGCCTTCGGGTAGTTCGACCTCGACCTCCTCGAAGGGCTCGCCGCCGACGCCGAGCGGCATCCCGGGCGGCACGTCGAGCATCAGCGCGTCCTCGCCGGGTTCGACCAGCACGGGGGGCAGATGGCCCGCGTTGGCGAAGGTGCAGCGCCTGGTCACCGAGTCGTAGACGGCGTAGACGCAGGTCGCGAGGTACACCTCGGACAGGTCCGCCTCACGGGGGCGGCGGGCCGCGCGGGTGGCCTGCTGGACACCGCCGGGCGCGCCGAGGCCGCGGGCGATCTCGTCCAACGCGGAGAGCACTTCGGCCGGTTCGAGGTCGAGCAGGGCCAGCGTCCGCACGGCGGACCGCAGTTCGCCCATCGCCACCGCCGCGCGCAGGCCGCGGCCCATCACGTCGCCGACCACCAACGCGGTGCGGTGCCCCGGCAGTTCTATGACGTCGAACCAGTCGCCGCCGACCTCGCTGGGCCGGTCCGCGGAGGAGTTGCCGGGCAGGTAGCGGCAGGCGATGTCGAGGCCGGAGGCGACCGGGTCGCCGGGCGGCAGCAGGGACCGTTGCAGTATCAGCGCCCGTTCGTGCTCCCGCCGGTACAGGCGCGCGTTGTCGATACAGACCGCGGCCCGCGCCGCCAGCTCCACCGCCAGGTCCCGGTCCCGGTCCCCGAACGGCTCGCTGCCCTTCGTCCGCGCGAACTGCGCGAGGCCTACGACGGTGTCGTGGGCGACCATCGGCACGGCGAGCGTGGACTGCACGAGGCCGCCCTCCTCGGCCGGGACGTACAGCGGGCGGGCGGTGCGCAGGGCGTCCGCGCACGGTGAGTTGAACGGGTAGTGGTGGACCGCACCGACCGAGACGGGGGCGCCGGAGCCGAGGAAGGGGGCGTCGGAGACCGCGCTGGCGAAGGCGACGCGGCGCAGTTCGGCGCTGCCGTCCGCGAGGCCGGGCGGGGTCTCGTCGCCGGCCAGGAGACCCTGGTAGAGGTCGACGGTGGCCAGGTCGCAGAAGCCGGGGACGACTACGTCGAGGAGTTCGCGGGCCGTGGTCTCCAGGTCGAGGGAGTTGCCTATGCGGGCGCCCGCCTCGTTCAGAAGGGCGAGATTGCGCCGTGCGGCGGCGGCCTCACGGGCGGCGGCGCGGCGGGCCGTGATGTCGGTTCCCAGCCAGGCGATGCCGATGGGCCGGCCGGATCCGCTGCGCACCCGGTACAGGTTGATGGACCAGTGCCGTCGCTCGTCGGAACCCGGCAGGAAGCCGGTGACGTGCATGTCCGTGATGGAGTCGCCGGTCTCCAGGACCCGGCGCAGGGTCGCCGAGACCCGCTCGGCCTCGGGGCGGGGCAGATAGTCGTGGACACCCTTGCCGCGATGGTCGTCCGGCGTGCCGCCGAACAGGGAGGCGAACCGGTAGTTGACACGGCGAACCCGCAGGTCGGGGTCGATCAGCACGAAGCCGAAAGGAGATTGACCGAAAATCGCCTGCGAGGCGGCCAGGTCGGTCTCGATGCTCCGGAGCGTGCGCACGTCGACGACGATGCAGACGGCGGCCCGCTCGCCCTCCTCGGTCCGCGTCGGCATCACGTAGACCTCGGCGAGGCCCTCGCGGGCGTGCTCGGTGTCGGCCGTGGGAGGGGTGCGGAAGGGGACCACTCCGGTCCACTCGCGTCCGTCCAGGATCTCGGCCATCTTGCGCTGGCCCTGCTCGTGCAGGTCCGGGTCGATGAACGCCTCGATGGGGTCCATGCCGACCGCGCGCCCGGCGGGGATGCCGAAGAGCTGCTCGGCGCGCAGGCTCCACTGGTCGACCAGCCCGTCGGGGCCTATGGAGAAGGACGCCACCTTGATGTAGTCGTAGATCGAACCGGGCGGGCTGCTCTGCCACATGGCGTCACCGGACGGCAGCTCGCCGGGACGGACCCGTACGGCATCCTCCGCGGCCTCCGTCCTCGCGCCGTCCGACGGGTCCTTCGACTCCGTGGCCTTCGCTGGTATCTCGCTCACGCGAACCGTCCCCTCCAGCTCACCGCGTCCGGTACCGGTCACCGGGGGCGGCTGCCCGCAGTATCCAGCACTACGGCGCCGCACAACACGGTGTTCACGATCACAGCACGATCCCGACGGTTTTCGGTCCGGGCTGCGACAACACTTCCAGTCTTCTAACCAGCGGACACGGCATCGAATCACGTCCGCCGACAACTGCCACCGGCCTGAACCGGTCGCTGGACAGGGGACGGGATGTCGTACATACGTTCCTCATGGCAGCGAGAGCTCGAACCAGACCGTCTTGCCGCTCCCGCCGGGGCGGGTGCCCCAGCGGTGGGCGGCGTGGGCGACCAGCTGGAGGCCACGACCGCTCTCGTCGTCCAGTTCGGCGACGCGTTCGCGGGGCGGGTCGGGGAGGGGGTCGGAGACCTCCACCAGGAGGACGCCGTCGACCGCGCCGGGGCGGACCAGGCGGACGCCGATGGGGCCGGTGGCGTGCCGAAGGGAGTTCGTCACCAGCTCGCTGACCAGTAGGGCGGCGACGTCGGCCAGGACGTCGAGGCCCCAGTGCCGCAGCCTCTCGCGGACCGCGGCGCGGGCGGCACGTACGGCGCCGGGGTCTGCTGGGAAGATCCACTCGGCGCAGTCGCCTTCGGTGTCGATCACGCCGATCACATCCCGGGCCAGCCCATGTCCGCTTTCGTGGGGTTAAGGGGCACATACCCGATTCTTCGGGGGCGGTACCGTGCGAATGGCTGAAGACAGGGGGCCTAAGAACTCGGGGGGGTCCGTTGAGGGGCGGGTGCGGGCGTTTCGTGGCTTGTCGCGCCGTTCCCCGCGCCCCTGGGTGTCTCCAGTGCCCCGACCGCCTCTACGTCTTGGTCGAGCCAGTTGACGTCCCAGAGCTCGTCCGGTGTCAGCCAGCGGAGCTCGTCATGGTCCTGCAAGGGCCGCGGATCGACGGAAGCCGGGAGCAGACGGGCTCGCCATGCCTGGAGGACGTACGGGGGCGTAAGAGGCCACTCGCCCGGGATACGGTCCAGGATTTCCGCCTGCACACCCAACTCCTCGCGCAGCTCCCGCAGCAGCGCCTTCTCCGGCGCCTCCCCCTGCTCCACCTTGCCGCCCGGCAGCTCCCACCGGCCGGCCAGGGCCGGGGGCGCGCTGCGGCGGGCCGCGAGGAGGCGGTCGCCGTCGTAGAGGGCGGCCGCCACCACCACGATCCGTTCCGTCATGCGCCGGAGCCTACGGGAGCGCGGTCAGTCGGCCGAACTGCCGCCGTTCTGACCGATGCGCTCGACCCAGTAGAGCTGCTTGTGGCCGCGGGCGTCGAGACTGTCGGCGATCTTCTGGGCCTCCGCCCTGGTCGCGTACCTGCCCACGCGGTAGCGATTGCCGTTGTCGTCCTGTCGTATGACGAGCCAGGGAAGAGTGATCGTGCCGTCGTTCATTGCGCCCCACCGCTCCTTCCCGACCTGCGTCGAGCCCCACCCGATAAGGAAACCGCACTCCGCATATGCCCGAGCCTACGCCCAACCTTTACGCAGCGAACACGCGTTTTCACAAAGAGGTACGCAACCAGCCAGGACGGACTCCTCGGACCCGGGGCGCGCGACACCGAACGCGCCCCCGGTGGGCGGCGGTGCCTCCGGTCTGGGGTGCCATCGGGACGGCGGTGTCGACCTGCGAGAACGGCCGAATTCGAACGGCGTTCGCCTACGGGCCCGTTGAGCGCCTGCCCGGGGCAACCGCCCTGGGGCGCACGCTACTTCACCGAAAGGGCGCCCTTTGACCGGCAGGAGACTGCCTCACCGGAGGGGCGCTACTTCACCGGAAGGTGGTACGCGACCTGGTAGCGGTCGGCCGGAATGACCACGTCTGCCGTCTCCACAGGGCGCCCCGAGGCGTAGTAGGTGCGGTGGACCACGAGGACGACATGGCCGGGGACACCGCCCAGGGCGAGCAGTTCCTCGGCGAGGCCGGGGCGGGCACCGACCTCCTCGGTGACGTTGTCCACGACGACGTCGATGGCGGCCATCCGCTCGACGACGCCCATGCCGCCGAGGGGGCCCTCCTCGGGCAGCATCACGGGGGTGCGCCCGGTGACCGCGAGCGGCTCCCAGGAGGTGGAGAGCATGATGGGCTCTCCGGCCTCCCGGAAGACGTACTTGGTGCACATCACGCGGTCGCCGGGCCGGATGGCGAGCCGCTCGGCGATGGCGGCGGAGGCCTCGGTCTGGCGGCTGCTGGACTCCCAGGTGCCGCGCCCCTCCCCGTCCGCCTGCTCCTGGCGGAAGGGGGTGGCCCCCGAGGCCGGGCGGTAGCCGGAGCGGGCGATACGGCGGGGCTCGGGCTGCTCGCGGACGTAGGTCCCGGACCCGGAGCGGCCCTCGACCAGACCCTCGGCCATCAGCACCTTGCGCGCCTCGAGGGCGACGGTGTCCGAGACGCCGTACTCCTCGCGGATCCTCGCCTGGGACGGCAGGCGGGTGTGCGGTGGCAGCGAACCGTCGACGATCTTCTTGCGGAGATCACCCGCGACGCGCAGGTACGCCGGCTGCTCACCGAATGTCACTGGCCGCTCCCATCAGGTTGTACAGACAGCAACAGCCTGGCAACCGTGGGTTGGCCCATGCAAGCAAAGGCCAGAGAATCACTCGATGTGATGACATGTTCCGCTGGTGGGCTTTACGCAGGCACTTTCTCCCCGCTATGGCCGGGTTCACACATTGAGCTCCGAGCTTCCTGAGTCGCCGCCCTCGCCGCTCGAATCATCGTCGTCGTACGGCGGGTCGGTGGCGAGCCCCAGAGCTTTGCGGGCGGTGACGGTCGTGGAGCCGTCGACGAAGGCGTAGCCCGCGTCGTAGTGCGTGTAGAAGGTGTCCACGTCATCGGAGGCGGCGGCCTTCGTCCACTCGCCGCGGGACTTCTCCATGTCCTTGATCAGGGCCTCCACCGGCTTGGCCGGGGCGCCCGACCAGGTGTGCGCCCGCAGGTGGCGGACCTCGTCGTCGAGCGTGTCGTGGACGTCCCGCGCCCAGTTCCGGTAGCCCGGCAGGTCGTCCTCCGGCTGCTCCTCGGGCTCCTCCCAGAACGTCTTGTCGACGGCGTTGACCGCCATCAGGAAGGTGAGCTGGTCGTCGTCGAGGGTGGTCGCGTCGACACGCAGCGAGCCGGTCAGAGTGCCCTTTTCGTCGGTGTTGCCGAAGATGCAGCTGATCTCGCGGTCGCCGAGGCGCCAGCTCTGCCGGGTCGGGCCGAAGTAGTACACGTCCACGTCGTCGGGGAGCGACCAGGTGTCCATGACGTAGGCGTCCTGGAGGGGGTAGCACCTCTCGTCGGCCGCGTCGGAGACGGCGGCGTCGCCGGGGAAGACAGACCCGCTCATCTCGAACTCGCCGAACACCTCGCCGTCGTGCTCACCCGCGCAGGGCACCTCGTCGACGTCGTAGGTGAGGCCGTCGAGGGTCTCCCCCGGCGCATCGAAGCACTGCCCCTTCACCACCGAGAAGGCCGCGCCCTCCGTCGCGCCCTTCTTGAACCCCTCCCACGCCCCGGAGAGGCCGCCGGTGGCGAGCGCCGCCACCCACAGGGCGAGTCCGAGCCCCGACAGGATCGAACCGGCGATCGCCATCCCCTTGCCGGACTGCCCCTTCTTCTTGATCTGCACCAGCGCGATCACGCCCAGCACGAGCCCGGCGGCCGGGACACAGCACAGCACCCCGAGCACCAGCGAGGCGATGGCGAGACCGCTCACGGGGGAGGGGCGGGCGTACGGGCTGTAGCCCTGACCCCAGGTCTGGTAGGGGGTGGCGGCGGGGGTGCCCGGGGGTGGGCCGTACGGCTGGTACGGCTGGGGCGGCGGCCCGTACGGGGGCTGTCCGTAGGGCTGCTGCCCGTAAGGCTGCTGCCCGTACGGCTGTTGCCCGTACGGCTGGTGTCCCTGGGGCGGCGGCCCGTACGGCTGCTGTCCCTCCGGCGGCGGCCGGTACGGGTCGGGAGCGGGGGACGGTCCCTGGGGTCCCTGGGGCCCCTGGGCGGGGTCGGGCTGGTGCGGCCCAGGGGGCGGGGGTATGGACACGGGTACCGTGCTCCTGGTTCAGACAGCGGCGGGGAACTGACGTACGACTGGGCGCATCGTATGCGGGGGGCGGGCGGGGGCGGAATGGCGATCACGGGGACGACGACCAGGGCGGTGAACCGGCTCGCGGTGCGGTGGGCCGAGGCACGGGAGGAACGGACCGCCGGCGGGACGGCCTCACCGGCCGACGAGGGGACCGTGTTCTCACCGGTCGGGGTGTGGCCGCTGCTGGCCCTGCTGGCCGACGGGGCACACGGGGCGGCACGTGCCGAGTTGGCGGGGGCCGTCGGTCTCCAGGCGGAGGAATGCGCCGCCGCGGCACGGGAGTTGCTGCGCGGGCTGACGACCGTACGGGGGCTGGAATCCGCCCTCGGCCTGTGGACCGCGCGGACGGTGGAGCTGCGGGAGCCGTGGGCGGCCGGGCTGCCGGCCGACGCACACGGGAGGCTCAGCGGAGATCCGGCGGTCGATCAGCTGGAGTTGGACGCATGGGCCGCCAAGCGGACGGACGGGCTGATCGAGCGGATGCCCGTCGCGGTCGGGGAGGACACCCAGTTGGTGCTGGCGAGCGCGCTCGCGCTGCGGACCACCTGGCTGCGGCCCTTCGATGAGGTGGAGTTGGCACCGGAGACGGGCCCCTGGGCCGATCGCGTACTGCGGGGCCTGTCCCGCACGAGCGAACTCCTGGACCGGGTCGGCGTGGCCGAGACACCCGACGGCCATGTCACCGAGCTGAAGGTGCTGGGCGACACGGCCGTGGACGTTCATCTCCTGCTGGGCGAGGAGGACATGACGGCAGGGCAGGTGCTGAGGGCGGGCGTCGGTCTCCTGGCCGACCGCCGGCGAGTGGTGCCGGGTTTCCGACTGCCCTACGGGGAGCCGGGACCGGGGCTGCGCGTGTACAGAAGTCCCAGTACGCAGCCGCTGCCACCGCTGCTGACCGCCGAGACCGTGGCCTTCGACCTCCAGGCCCAGCACGATCTCCTGGGACTGCACCGGCTGTTCGGCCTCACGACGGCACGGGACACACGGGAGGGCCACTTCCCCGGCATCAGCGCCGCGCCCCTGGCCATCGGCTCCGCCCAGCAGTCCACGAGGGCGAGGTTCGCCGCCAAGGGCTTCCGGTCCGCCGCGGTCACGGCGTTGGGGGCCGTCGGATCGGCGCCGCCCAAGCCGCGCTGGATCACCACCGAGGTACGAGCCGTCTTCGACCGCCCCTTCGCCTTCCTCGCCGTACACCGCCACTCACGCCTCGTCCTCACGGCCGGCTGGGTCACGGATCCGGAGCCGTGCCCGGACGACGAGGGGTGGGAGGACGAGGCGTGGTGATCCCGTGGTGCGATGGACCGACATCGACATCGACATCGACATCGCCATCCGCTTCGGCTTCGGCTTCGGCTTCGGCTTCGGCTTCGGCTTCGGCTTCGGCTCACGGCTGCGGCTCACGGCTGCGGTCGAAAGTACGCCGGTCGACCTGAGACTCAGTCGTCGAACCCGGTGGCCCGCGTGCTCTTCTCCCATGCGGTGACGTCGGCTCGTACCCCGTCGAGGTGGTCGAGTACGGCGGTCACCGCGTCGTCACCGAGGGGCAGCCGCAGCGGGGTTTCCTCGGCGTCGAGCGCGGCGCGGATCAGCGCCGCCGCCTTCGCGGGGTCGCCGGCCTGGGTGCCGTCGCCGCCGGAGACGGCCTCGCGGGTCCGGCTGACCTTGGCGTAGAGGCCGCTGTCGGCACTGACCCCCGCCCGGCTCGCCTCGAACAGCGAGGTGCGGAAGGCCCCCGGCTCCACGACGAGCACCTTGACGCCGTACTCCCGGACCTCGTCCGCGAGCGCCTCGGACATGCCCTCGAGGGCGAACTTGGTCCCGCTGTACGCCGAGAAGCCCGCGAAGGACAACTGCCCGCCCATGCTGCTCATCTGCACGATCGCGCCCGACCGCCGCGCGCGCATGGACGGCAGCACGGCACGGGTGAGGGCCGCCGGGCCGAAGACATGCAGGTCGAAGAGTTCGCGCAGCTCGTGCTCGGTGGTCTCCTCGAAGGCGCCGACATGCGTACGGCCCGCGTTGTTGACCAGTACGTCGATCCGTCCGTGCCGGGCGACCACGCCCCGTACGGCGGCCTCCGCCGCGGCCGTGTCGGTCACGTCCAGGCCCAGCGCCTCCATCTGGTCGGGATGGGCGGCGACCAGGTCGTCCAGCGCCCCGGGCCTGCGGGCGGCGCCCACCACCACATCGCCGTCGGCCAGCGCCGCCTCGGCGAGCGCCCGCCCGAAGCCGCTGCTCGCGCCCGTGATCAGCCACACCTTGTTCATGACGACTCCCTCGTGATCCAGCTCCTGCCGTGAACCACCCTGCCGCGAAGGCCGGTTGCCCGTCCAAGACCTTTGGTGATAGCCGATGTTCATGACGACCGACGTACATCTGCGGGACCTGCGCTACTTCCTGGCGGTGGCCGAGGACCTGCACTTCACCCGCGCCGCCGACCGCCTGTACGTGTCGCAGCCCGCGCTGAGCAAGCAGATCCGCTCGCTGGAGCGGCAGTTGGGCGTGGAGCTGTTCCGACGGGACCGGCACGGCGTGCGCCTCACCGAGGCCGGCGAGGCGCTGCTGCCGCACGCCCGGCAGGTGGTGGAGGCGTGGGCCGCCGCGGACACCGCGATGGCGTCGGCGCGGGCGGCGGGCCGGGGCACGCTGGTGGTGGGCATGAGCACCAGCCCGGGCCGCGGCGGGCTGCTCCCGGCGATCCGCTCCCGCTTCACGGCCGCGCATCCGGAGGCGGTCCTGCGGCTGCGGCAGATGGGCTGGCAGGACCCGACCGCCGGTCTGGCGGACGGTGAGACGGAGGTCGCCTTCGTGTGGCTGCCCCTGCCCGACCCGGAGCGCTATGCGTGGACGCCGGTCGCCGAGGAGTCCCGCCTGGTCGCCCTGCCCGCCACCCACCCGCTGGCCTCCCGCGAGTCGATCGACTTCGCCGACCTGGCCGACGAACCGTTCCTCGCCCTGCCGGTGAGCGCGGGCCCGCTGCGCGACTTCTGGCTGGCCGTCGACGAGCGGTCCGGCCGTCCGCCCCGCGTCGGCGCCGAGATCGCGGGCACGGAGGAGACGTACGAGGCCCTCGTCGCGGGCCTGGGCGTCTGCCTCGTGGCCGCCGGCAACGCGCCCCTGATCACCCTGGGCGGGGTGGTCACCCGCCCGGTGCGCGGAATCGGCCCGAGCACGTACGCGCTGGCCTGGCGGAAGGAGGACGGGGGGCGGGAGCTGGTGCGGGGGTATGTGGAGGCTTGCCGGTCGGTGGTGCGCCGGCCGGCGTGACGGCGGCCCTGGTGCCACCGCCCCGGCCGCGTCACTCGGGGGCCCTGGAACCACCGCCCCCGCCGCGTCACTCGGCGGTCGTGAGCCTCTCGGCCGTCAGGCCCAGACGGGCCTGTTCCTCCTCGACGATCCGCCGGGCCAGTTCGGTGTCCGACACGTCGATCGCGTCCGGGGACGCCTCGGCCACGGCGCTGCGGCGGGCGTAGGCGTCGAAGAGGCGGGTCTTGGTCTCCAGCAGTCTCACCAGGCGTTCGTCGACGCCCCCGGTGGCGAGGAGACGGTACACGCGGACCGGTCTGACCTGCCCCATGCGGTGGGCCCGGGCCACGGCCTGGTGCTCGATGGTCGGCTTGATCTGGGGTTCGCAGATGACGACGACGGAGGCAGCCTGGAGGTTGAGGCCGATGCCCGCCGCCTGGATCTGCGCCACGAGGACCGCGGGGCCCGGGACAGCGGTGAACTCGTCGACGATCCGCTGCCGTCGCCCGGCGGGGACACTGCCGGTGAACGGGCCGAACAGCGGGACGCCGCCCGAGTCCCCCGGCGCGATTGCCTCCTGCACCACGCCCAGGACGTCCTTGAAGTAGGAGAAGACCACCGTCTTCTGCCCGTTCTCCCCGGCCTCCTGGACGATCTCCCGGAGCCGGTCCAGCTTGGCCGACTTCTCGGGCGCCATGTACGCGGCCCTGCGCATCGCCATGAAGTTGCCCGCGGCCACGGCCTCCCGGTAGGCCTCCGCGTCCGACGCGCTCAGCTCCTCCCACTGGTCGGTGTGCTGGAGGCTCGGGAGTTCCGTCAGCACGTCCTCCTGGTTGCGGCGCAGGTAGACCGGGGCGACGGCCTTGCGGAAGCCGGCCGACCCGGCCAGGGCATCTCCCTCACCGAGGGAGTCCGCAAGGTCGCGGTCGAGCATCCGGACCAGGTGGTGGAACTCCACGACCCTGTTCTCCATCGGGGTCCCGGTCATCAGGAGGGCGCGCTCGCACCGCTCCGCCCACCCGGCGACCGCCTGGGACCGCTTGGCCTTCGGGTTCTTCACGGAGTGCGCTTCGTCCACCACGAGCAGGGCGACCTCCCCGCGGTCGGGGGCGGGGAAGCCGCGCAGCGCGTCGAAGGTGGTCACCCCGGCCCCGCCCCGCGCCTTCCAGTCGGCGAACGCGAGGTGCCGGTCGGGTCCGTGGAGCACGGTGACCCGCAGGGCGCTGCGGGCCTCGATCTCCCGGGTCCAGTTCACGAGGACGCTCGCCGGGCAGACGACCATGAAGTGGCTCTGTCCCCCGGCGGCGAGGTGTGCCAGCACGGCGATCGCCTGGATGGTCTTGCCGAGGCCCATCTCGTCGCCGAGTATCACCTTGCGCTGCGCGAGCGCGAACCGTGCGCCGAACGCCTGGTAGCCGCGCAGGGAGACCCGCCGGTGGGTGTCGTCGAGGTGCTGGGTCCGCACCCGCTCGGCGATCTCGTCCGGCAGGAATCCCTCGGCGGCGGCCAGGTCGGGCTGCCGCCCGGAGATCTCGGCTAGCAGGCTGTAGTACTCGGCGGAGCGGAGTTCGAAGTCCACCCAGGCCGCGATCTCGGTCGCGGGCCCCCGGAGCAGGTCCACCGAGGCCTGGGCGAGGAGCCCGGGCAGGTCCCCCCGCTCCGCCTCGTCCACCAGCGACCGGATCTCGGCGACGGCGGCCCACGCGCGCGCCTTCTTCTCCTGGCCCGCCAGGAGCATCCGGATCCGTTTGACGGCGAGCCCGGCGTCGGCGAGCAGCGGATCGAGCCGCTTCGCCATGCCGGCGGCCTTGTCGACCGCACGCCGGGCGTCCGGGCCGGCCTCCACCAGGACGTGCAGTGCCATGACCAGTGCGGTGGTACGCGGTTCCGGCCGCTCGACGTCGATGTGGACGGCCACGGTCTCGTGCGCCGCCTCGGAGAGCCGCCGGGCGGCCCCGAGCATCTGGTCGACGGTGCGCTGTCCGACGCCGGGGATCTGCCGGAGCCGGTAGGGGCCCGCTTCGAGCACGTCGCCGACCGTGCGCAGGCCGTTCTTCTCGACGCTCCCGAGCCGCAGCCGCCCCTCGGTGACGTCCTGGAGCCGGGCCACGGGGATCGCGTCGAGCTCCCGCTTCACCGCCGCGTCGTGCAGCGGCTTCAGCGCGGCCCGTACGGCCTCCGCCGCCCTGCCGTGGTCGACGACCACGGCCCGGGCCGCCTCGAACAGCCGCGCTCCCCTCGCGACCGTCTCCCGCTCGTCCCGCCCCACGGTCCCCCCTCCATGGACAGAAACCTGTGTCCGCCCGCCGGGAGGCGGGGAACACAGGTTTCTGATCGTGGTCAGACGTTGAAGCGGAACTCCACCACAAGGCTCTGAACTGCGGAAATACAGGTGCATCCCAGCACGGGATCCGCGACAAAGCACAAGAGGACCCCAAGGTCGCCAACGCTACCCGGCAGCGCCCGCAGGTGCATGAAGTCTGAGGAACTTCTACGCACGCCGCATCGGGCTCGCTTGCCACGGCAGAGCGGGATCGTCTCGCGCTCTTCCTCGCGGTAGGCGATATGGGCCGGATATAGGCCGTGACGGCAGCTTGGACGGGCTGGCACGGCGGGGCAGTCGTGTCCGCGGCCTGTTCCATCGGTCCGGAAGGACAGTCATGACCGACCCCGCAGCCCGGTGGTTCCGCACGTACCGCGGCACCCCTGAGCCGACCCTGCGTCTGGTGTGCTTCCCGCACGCCGGCGGCGCACCGACCGCGTACCGCAGCTGGGCCGGCTCCCTGCCGGAGGACATCGAGTTGTTGGCGACCTGCTATCCGGGCCGCCAGGACCGTATCGGCGAGCCGTTCGCCGAGTCCGTGCACACGATGGCTGACGCGATCGCCGCCGCGCTGCGCCCGCTGGCGGACGCTCCCCTGGCCTTGTTCGGGCACAGCATGGGAGCCGTCGTGGCCCACGAGGTCGCGCTGCGGCTCCAGTCGGAGTACGGCATCTCGCCGGTACGGCTGTTCGTGTCCGGCTCCGAGGCTCCGCACCGCCGCGAACGTGAGAAGGAGCAGCCGACGGACGACGCGGAGTTCCTGGCGGAACTGCGCGAGCTCGGCCACTCGTCGCTGGCCGCCATCGACGACCCGCTGTTGCTGGAGCTGGTGATGCCGAGCATCCGCTCGGACTACCGCCTGTCCGCGGCCTACCATCCGGTGCCGGACGCCCCGAAGCACCGGGCCCCGCTGGTGGCGTACGTCGGCGCCGAGGACAGCGGCTGCACCTATGACGAGCTCACGGCGTGGTCGGAGTACACCCAAGGTGCGTTCGAGACGCGAGTGCTCCCCGGCGATCACTTCTACCTCCAGGACCAGGAGCAGCAGCTGCTGGCGCACATCACCGGACATCTCCAGTCCGACCTGCGGCTCCAGCAGGTGCTCGCGGCCACGCGACACTCCCGTCCCTGAGCCGTCCCACAGTGACCGGGTCGTCATGCGCCCATCACCCTCGTTGCAGGAAAGGATCCCGCCCCCATGCCCGTTGACCTACTGAGCCGACTGGTGCGGCACGGCCGCGAGATACCGGACAGGGAAGCAGTGGTCTTCGTACGGCACGGCGCCTCCGGTCCGCTGGAGGAGCCGCTGACGTACGGCGAACTCGACCGCAGGGCGCGTGCCCTGGCCTGCTGGCTGCGGGAGCGGTGCGCGGTCGGGGACCGGGTGATGCTGCTGTACGGCACCGGACTGGACTTCGTGAGCGTCCTGGCCGGCTGCATGTACGCCGGTGTGGTCGCGATACCCGCGCCGCAGCCGAGCACCCAGCGCGGCCACAGCACCCGCTCCGACGGCATCGTGCGGGACGCCGAGGTGTCCCTGGTGCTCACCGACTCCGAGAACCACGACACGGCGCTGGGCCTCCTCGCCCATGCCGGGCTCGACGACATCCCGTGCGTCGCCACTGACCGGCTCGGCCTGCCGGACGCCCCCTCCGACTGGCAGGCCGAGCCCCCCGCCGACGAGCGGCCGGTGATCGTCCAGTACACGTCGGGTTCGACCAGCGACCCCAAGGGCGTCCTGGTGACCTGGGGTTCGCTGAACCACAACCTTGGTCTGACAAGCCGTGCGTTCGGCGTCGATGCCGGCCACCGCACTCTGTCCTGGCTGCCGCAGCACCATGACATGGGTCTGATGGGCATGCTGCTCACCCCGCTGTGCCAGGGCGCGACCGCCTACCTCATGTCCCCCATGGACTTCCTGCGCCGCCCCCATGTGTGGCTACGACTGGTCGGCCTCAAACGGATCAACACGATCGTGGCGCCCAACTTCGCGTACGACCTGTGCACCCGCCGCGTGACAGACGCGCAGCTGACCGGGCTGGACTTCGGTTCCCTGGTCAGCGCCGGCAACGGCGCGGAGCCGGTGAGCGCCGACACGATGCGCCGGTTCGCCGAGCGTTTCGCCCCGGCCGGTTTCCGGCTCGACCACTTCAGCCCCTGCTACGGCATGGCGGAGACCACCCTGATCGTCTCCGGCACCCTGCCGGGCGAGGCGCCTGTTCTCACCTCCGTCGACACCGACGCGCTGGCCGCCAAGGAGTTCCGCCCGGTGGCGCCCGGCACGGCGGGGACGTGGCTGGTGAGCAGCGGCCGCGTGCACGACCTCGAACTGCGGATCGTGGACCCCGACACCCTGGCCACCCGGCCCGACGGCAGGGCCGGCGAGATCTGGGTACGCGGTGCGAGCGTCGCGGCCGGCTACTGGCGTCGTGAGGAGGTCACCGAGCGGATCTTCCGGGCGTCCACCGTCGAGGGGGAGCGGGGCTTCCTGCGCACCGGCGACATCGGGGTCCTGCACGACGGGCGGCTGTACGTCACCGGCCGGCTCAAGGACCTGCTGATCGTCAACGGCCGCAATCTGCATCCGCACGACATCGAGCGCGAACTGGTGTCCCTGCACGATGGTTTCCGGGGGCTGAGCGGCAGCGCCTGCTCGGTTCCGGCGGCGGGGGCCGGGGCTCCGGGCTCGGCTTCCGAGGGTGAGCAGATCGTCGTCATGCAGGAGATCCGGCGCGCCCCGGCCGACCCGGACGAACTCGCCGCGCTGTCAGCCCGGTTGCGGGGCGATCTGTCCGCACGTGTCGGCGTCCGCATCGCCAACCTGGTGCTGCTGCGCCCGGGGCAGGTCCGCAAGACCACCAGTGGCAAGGTGCAGCGCTCGCTGATGCGCGAGCTGTTCATCGACGGCGGCCTGGAGGCGGTCTTCGAGGACCTCGACACGGCGGCGGCCGGCCGCTACCGGAGCGAGGCGACGCCGGTATGACGACCCCCGTCACCGCCCACCCGGTGTTCCGGACGGCCGCGCTTCTCGACCACCGGCTCGGCGACCCCGACGACGACGGGCGGCTGTTCTCTTACGCCCGGTGCGGGTCGCTGGACGACCGGGAGGAGTTCCCGGTCGAGATCTGCCGCGAACTGGACTTCCTGGGCCTGCCCGCCTCGTACGTCCCGGTGGCGTACGGCGGTTCGCTGGGCGGCTATGAGCAGGTGCTCCAGCAGATGCGGGCCATCGCCCGGCGGGACCTGACCGTGGCCGTCGCGCACGGCAAGACGTTCCTGGGCGCCGTCTCCGTCTGGGTCGGCGGCTCCCGGGAGCAGGCCGAGGCGCTGGCCCGGCCGGTCCTGGACGGTGCCGTGGTGTCCTGGGGGCTGACCGAACGCGACCACGGCAGTGACCTGCTCGCGGGCGAGGTCGTCGCCCGCCCGGACACCGGCGGCGGCTACTCGGTGAGCGGCGAGAAGTGGCTGATCAACAACGCCAACCGGGGCCGCTTCGTGTGCGTGCTCGCCCGTACCGGCGAGCGGGACGGTGACGGCTCGGCGCCGGGCGGCGCCCGGGACTTCAGCCTGCTGCTGATCGACAAGGCCCGCCTGGACCCCGCCGTCTGCCGGCCGCTACCCGCCGTCAGGCTGCACGGCATCCGGGGCGCCGACATCAGCGGAGTGACGTTCGCCGGGGCACCGGTGCCGGGGGCGGCGCTGGTCGGCGAGGAGGGCGCCGGCGCCGAGATCGTCCTCAAGAGCCTCCAGCTGACCCGGATCCTGTGCGCCTCCCTCTCGCTCGGCGCCGCCGACAACGCGCTGGACCTCGCCACGGGGTACGCCCTGGAGCGGCAGGCGTACGGCAGCACGCTGATCGACCTGCCGCAGACCCGCCGGATGCTCGCGCAGTCGTACGCCGACGTGCTGCTGGCCGAGGCGGTCACGCTGGTTTCGGGCCGCAGCATCCACGCCCTGACCGGCGAGCTCGCCACCGTCTCGGCGATCACCAAGTTCTTCGTGCCCACGCTGGTCGACCAGGTCATCGGGCGGCTCGGCACGGTGCTCGGCGCGCGTTCGCTGCTGGTCGGTCCGACGTTCCGGCACGGCCGGTTCCAGAAGGTGCAGCGCGACCACCGGATCGTCGGCATCTTCGACGGCAACACCCTGGTCAACCTGCACTCGCTGGTGAATCACTTCCCGCTCCTGGCACGGCAGTGGAAGAAGGGGACCGTCGACGCGCAGGGTCTTGCGGCCGCCACCGACCTCGCGGCCGAGCTCCCGGAGTTCGACCGCGACCGGCTGTCCCTGCTGCCGCGCACCGGCAGCAGCCTGGTGCAGGCCCTGGCCGCCGGGACGCGGGAGCTCTCCGCGCTCGCGGCCCGTGGGGAGGCACCCGTGTCCCTGGCCCGCCGCGCGGAGGCGGTCGGCGCCGCCGCCGAGGGCCTCGCCGCCCGGCTGGCCGCGCACCGGCCCACGGCCGTCGACGTGCCCGCCGCCGCCTTCCGGCTGGCCGAGCGGTACGCCGACTGCTACGCCGCCTCCGCCGCCGTACACCTGTGGCTGCGCAATCGCGAGACGCAGGCGGACCGGTCCGGGCTGTGGGCGGACGGGCTGTGGCTGGAGGCCGTACTGGCGCGGCTGCTGGCCCGGCTGGGCCCCGGCCGACCTGATCCGGCCGACGACGTCCTGGAGCGGCTGGTGCCGTTCCTTGCCGAGCAGCACGGCTCCGGTGCCCTCCCGTCCCTCCTGCACTACCCCCTCATGAAGGGCAGCGCATGACCACCGCCACGGCGACTCCTGCGCTCCACGCCGACCTCGGTACGCCGGCCCGGCTGGACGCGCTGCTGGGCGACCCCGACGACCAGGACAATCCGTACGGCTTCGCCTCCTTCCTCGCCGCCGACGAGCGCGGCGACCTGCACCAGGCGGGCGAGCGGCTCCTCGACGCCTACGGGCTCGGCGCCGAGTTCGTGCCGAAGCGGCTCGGCGGCCGGCTGGCGCGGGCCGACGAGCTGGGGCGGCTGCTGCGCCCGCTCTTCCGCCGGGACGGGGCGCTCGCGCTCGGCCACGGGGCGAGCAACCTGGTCGGCTCGGTCAACGTGTGGTCCGACGGCAGCCCGCAGCAGCAGGCCTGGCTGGCGGACGTGCTGTGCCGCAACGGCCGTATCGCGGCCGCCTACACCGACATGTCCACCGGGAACGACGTCGGCCGCACCGCGTTCCGGGCCGAGATCCGCCGGGACGAGCTGGTCCTGAACGGGCGCAAGGAGATCATCAACAACCTGGCCCGGGCGGAGGCCGTGACCGTACTGGCGCGGACCAGTGACGCGCCGGGCAGCCGCAGCCACTCGATGGTCCTGGTCGACCCGGCGACCGTGCCCCGCGACCGGCTCCGCTTCCTGCCGCGCTTCCGCACCTCCGGCGTGCGCGCCATGTACCTGGGCGGCCTGGAGTTCCGGGACTGCGCGCTGCCCGTGACCTCGCTGACCGGCACACCCGGTGAGGCCATGGAGACGATCCTGCGGGCCTTCCAGGTCACCCGGGCCGTGCTGCCGTCCGCCGCGGTCGGGATGGTGGAGCAACAGCTGCGCACGGTCATGGACTTCGCGGTCGGGCGGCGCCTGTACCGGCGTACGGTCGCCGACCTGCCGCACGCCCGATCCGTCCTCGCCGACGCGTTCCTGGACGTGCTGGCCGCCGACGCCATGTCGACCACGGTGTGCCGGGCGCTGCATCTGCTGCCGCGCCAGACGAGCGTGTACGCGGCGGCGGTCAAGTTCCTCGTGCCGCTGCTGTTCCGGGACACCGTCGACGCGCTGTCGGTGGTGCTGGGGGCCCGCTCGTTCCTGCGGGAGGGGCCCTACGGCGTGTTCCAGAAGCACGCCCGGGACCTGCCGGTGGCCTCGCTGGTGCACGCGGGCGGCACGGTCTGCCAGGCCACGCTCATTCCCCAGCTGCCCCGGCTGGCCCGCAACGGCTGGCCCGCCGAGGAGGCCGCACCCGCCGACGTGTTCCGCCTCGCGGGACCGCTGCCCGAGCTGGACTTCGACCGGCTGGGCATCACGGCGGGCCGCACGGATCCGCTGCTGTCGACACTGCCGGAGGCAGCCGTACGGCTGCGCGGTGAGCCCGTACTGGGCGCGCTCTGCGGGCAGTTGGCACGCGAGGTGGAGCGGGTCGGAGAGGACTGCGTCGCGCTGGCCCCGCGCGACCGTACGCCCCTTGCGGGGCCGGCGAGCTTCGAGATCGCCGAGCGGTACGCGCTGCTGCTGGCCGCCGCCTGCTGCGTGGGCGTGTGGCTGGGCAACCCGGAGCAGCCGAGCGGGTTCCTGGGCGAGCCGGAGTGGCTGGTGGGGGCGCTGTCCCGGCTGGCCGGACGGCTGGGGCTGCCCCCGGTCGCGGGCGCGGAGTCGGTCGCACCGCGCGTCTTCGCCGAGCTCGCGGCACGCCATGAGCAGGGGTACGGCTTCGATCTCGTCGGCCGCCGGGTCGCCTGAAGGGGGAGCAACGGTGAAGGGGGAGGACACAGTGACAGGTACCGGTACCTATGTGCGGGTCGAGATCGACGGGCCGGTGGCGACGATCCGGCTGAACCGGCCCGCGTTCAGCGGGGTCGACCCGAAGCTGCCCAAGGAGATGACCTCGGCGGCGGCGGTGGTCGGCCAGGACGCCTCGGTCCGGGCCGTGATCCTCTACGGCAACCGGCGGGTCTTCTCGACCGGCGCCGACCTCAGGGGCATGGCCGGCCGCTCCCCTGCCGCCGCCGGCGCGCACACCCGACTGCTGCACGCCGGTTTCAACGCCGTCGCGGAGATCCCCAAGCCGGTGGTGGCGGCCATCGCGGGGTACGCGCTCGGCGGCGGACTGGAGCTCGCGCTGTGCGCGGACTACCGGGTGGCCGGCGAGGGAGCGGTGCTCGGGCTGCCGGAGACCGGGCTGGGCATCATCCCCGGTACGGGCGGCACCCAGCGGCTGCCCCGGCTGATCGGCCCCGGCCAGGCCAAGAAGCTCATCTTCACCGGCCGCCGACTGACCGCCCACGAGGCGCTCGGGCTGGGTCTCGTGGACGAGGTCGTCCCCGACACCGACGTCCTGCCGGCGGCCCAGCGGCTCGCCCAGGAGTTCGCCGGCCGCCCGACGGCCGCGCTGGCCGCCGTCAAACGCGCCGTCGACGGCGGTCTCGGCCACCCCCTCAGCGTCGGCCTCGACCTCGAACGGGAGGAGTTCGCGGCCCTGTTCGCCACCGAGGACCACCAACGGGGGCTGCACGCGGCCCTGGAGCGGCGGGCGCCGGAGTTCGTGGGCCGCTAGGGCCTGTTGCGACCGGTCCACGATTCAACCGACCCCGGATTCACCCCGCCTTCGTTTCAACCACCCCTGTCGTACCGGCCGTTCGACGCCGGAGTGAGGATCGTCATGGCCAGCCGTCATCCGCTCTCGCACGCCCAGCAGGCCCTGTGGTTCCTGCGTCGGCTCGCGCCCGGCAGCGGGGTCTACAACACCGGGGTCGCGTTGCGGATCCGGTCCGCCGTCGACGCGGAGCGGCTCGAACTGGCGGTGTACGAGACCGCCGCCCGGCACGAGCTGGTGCGCTCGACGTTCGACGAGGTGGACGGGGAGCCGGTACGGCTGCTGCACGAAGCGCCGCTCACCGGTCTCGATGTGCATCAACTCCCGTCCATGGGCGATGAGTCGCTCGGGGAATCCGTACGCGCCGCGCTCATCTCGCCCTTCGCCCTGGAGACCGGCGGCGCCTTCCGGTTCCTGCTGCTGCACCGCGGCCCGACCGACTCCGTCTTCCTGGTCGCCGGGCATCACATCGCCACCGACGCCACCTCCAACTGGCTGGTGCTGCGGGACGTGATGGAGACGTACCGGCGGCTGACCGAGGGGGCGGAGCCGACGCCGGCGGCGCCCGGGGGGTCGTACGACACGTACGTCGAGAAGGAGGCGGCGCTGCTCGCGTCGCCGCGCGGTGCGCGCATGGCGGGGTACTGGCGGGAGCTGTGCGAGGGCGCCGCACCCGTCGCGATCCCCACCGACCGACCCCGGCCCGCCGCACCGAGCAACGCCGGACGCACCCACCACGTCGATCTCGGCGAGGAACGCCTGGAGCCGCTGCGGGAGGCGGCCCGGGCGTCCGGGGTGTCGCTGTTCTCGTTCCTGCTCGGCACCTTCCAGAGCGTCCTGCACCGGTTCACCCGGCAGAACGGCTTCCTGGTCGGCTGCCCCACCACCACCCGGCTGAGCCCCGCGATGCGCGAGGTGGTCGGCAACTTCATCAACACCCTGGTGTTCCGCGCCGACTTCACCCCGGGCACGACGTTCCGCGACGCGGCCCGCGCCGCCGACGAACAGGTGAAGAACGGCCTCGCCCGGGTGGGCTACCCCTTCGAGCTGCTCACCCGCACCGCCAACCGCCCCCGCACCAGCGCCGGTTCGTCGCTGTGCCGGATCACCTTCAACATGATCGGCACCCCGACCCCGGACCCGCTGCTGCGCCTGCTCCTGGACGGCGAGGACAGCGGGGACGGCGCCGCACCCCTCCGCCACGCCGGCCTGCTGCTCTCGCCCTACGAACTCCCGCAGGCAGAGGGGCAGTTGGACCTTGCCGTGAGCATCAGGCAGAGCGCCGGGTCGCTCGCCGTCGACTTCCGCTACGACGTGGACCTCTTCGACCCGGCGACCGTCGAGCAGTTCGCGGGCTACTTCCTGCGCGGCATCGACGCGGCGCTCGCCGACCCGGACCGCCCGGTCGCCCGGCTGCGTCTGCTGGACGGCGCCGAACTCGCGCAGCTTCTCGCGCTCGGCACGGGCGGCGGCACCCATGGCTGAGATCACCCACCGCACGGTCCGTGCGGCCGGCCGCCAGGTGCACCTGGCCGAGGCGGGCGAGGGCCCGCTGGTCCTGCTGCTGCACGGGTTCCCCGAGCTGTCGTACTCCTGGCGCCACCAACTGACCGGCCTGGCCGAAGCCGGCTTCCACGCCGTGGCCCCCGACATGCGCGGCTACGGCCGCACCGAGAGCCCGGCGAACGTGGCCGAGTACACGATCCATCACCTGGTCGGCGATGTCGTCGCCCTGATCGGCGCGCTGGGTGCCGGGCGGGCGGTCGTCGCCGGGCACGACTGGGGCTCCCAGGTCGCCTGGCACACCGCCCTGATGCGACCGGACCTGGTGCGGGGCGTGGTGGGGATGAGCATCCCCTACCGGCCGCGCCCCGGACTGCCCCCGCTGCCCGCGCTGCGACGGACGTACGGCGACCGGTTCTACATGCTGTGGTTCCAGCGACCCGGGCTCGCCGAGCGGGAGTTGGAGGAGGACGTACCGGGGTCGCTGCGCCGGCTGTTCGCCGGGACCTCGGGGGGCACGCCCGCCTTCGAACCGGTCGTGCCGGAGGGCGGCGGCTTCCTCGACCTGTATCCGCCGGAGTCGGGGCTGCCCGGCTGGCTGACCGAGGACGACCTCGCCGTGTACGCCGACGCGTTCACCGCCACGGGCTTCTCCGGTGGCCTCAACTGGTACCGCAACCTGTCCGCCAACTGGGAGCTGACCGCCCCGTTCAACCGCGCCCGGGTGACCGTCCCGGCGCTGTATCTCGCGGGCGAGCACGACTTCGTCGTCCGCGGCCTCGATCCCGGCCGCCTCGCCGCCGAGTTGCGGCGGGCCGTGCCCGGACTGCGGGACACCGTCCTGCTGCCGGGCTGCGGGCACTGGACCCAGCAGGAGCGTCCCGCCGACGTGACCTCCGCGCTCGCCGGGTTCGCCCGCTCCCTGTGACACCACCCGGAACCGCCGGGCACCGAGAAGGAAGTGCGTTCATGAACACCACCGCCCAGGACCTCAAGACCTGGCTCACCGACCGGATCGCGTTCTATCTGGAGGTCCCCGCCGACACCATCAGCCCCGACGTCAAGCTCGTCGAGTACGGCCTGGAGTCCGTCTACGCGCTCGCCCTGTGCGGTGACGTGGAGGACGAGTTCGGCATCGAGGTCGAGCCGACCCTGGCCTGGGACCATCCGACCGTCGACGCGTTGGCCCAGCTGCTCGAGGAGCGGCTAGCCGGCGCTCCGGCCGCCTGAGCCGGGGACGGGGGACGGTCGTATGCGTGCCGCGATCACCCGCGCAGGAGCGCTCGTCGTCGAGGAGGTCCCCGACCCGGTGCCGCAGGCGGGCCAGGTGCTGGTGCGCACCCTGGCCTGCGGCATCTGCGGTTCCGATCTGCATGCCCTGGGGGATCCCGCGGCGTTCGCCGATGTCGTACGCCGCTCGGGCGGCACCCCGTGCGACATCGCCGACGGGGTGGTGCTGGGCCACGAGTTCGCGGCGGAGATCGTGGACTACGGGCCCGGCACCGTCCGCGCCCTGCCGACGGGCACGGTGGTCTGCGGGCCACCCATCGGCTTCGGCCCGCAGGGCACCGGGATCATCGGCTACACACCTGTGTTCCCGGGCGGCTTCGGCGAGTACATGATCCTCTCCGAGGCCTTCACGCTGCCCGTGCCCAATGGCCTCGACCCGCGTACGGCCGCGCTCACCGAGCCGTTCTCGGTGGCCACCCGTGCCGTGCGCAGGGCCGAACCCGCACCCGGTGCCGTCTCGATGGTGATCGGGCTCGGCCCGGTGGGCCTGGGCATCGTCGCCGTACTGAAGGCCCGGGGGCACGGGCCTGTGGTCGCCGTCGACTTCTCCCCCACGCGCCGGGCGCTGGCGGCGAAGCTGGGCGCCGACCTGCTGATCGATCCGGCGCTCGAATCGCCGTACGACCGGTGGACCTCGCTCGGGGTGATCACCGGGACGATGGACCGGATGGCGGCCGAGTACCGGGGGCTGAAGCCACCGGAGGCGGTCGTCTTCGAGTGCGTCGGCTCGCCCGGGATGCTCGCCCGGGTCGTGGAGGGCGCGCCCGCCGCCTCGAAGATCGTGCTGGTGGGCGTCTGTCTGCGCCCCGACACCGTCGAACCGGGTCTGGTGGCCAACAAGGAGCTGGACATCCGCGGTTCGTTCGGCGGCAGCCCGGCCGAGTACCGGCAGACCCTGCGCGACATCGCCGAGGGCCGGATCGACGCGGGAGTGATCATCACCGGCACGACCGGCCTCGGCTCTCTCGCCGGCGCCATCGCCGAGCTGGGCGAACCGGACCGCCACGCCAAGATCGTCGTCGACCCCTCGCTGGAGGACTCGTGACCGAGACCCTGCTTGTTCCGCCGCCGTCCCCTGTGTCACCGTCGGCCGCGGCTGCTCCCTCCACCTACCGTCGGCTGATCGCCCTCTTCGAGAGCGAGGAGGTCCCCTACCGCCTGCTGGACCATCCGCCGGAGGGGCAGACCGTACGCGCGAGCGAGCTGCGGGGCCACGACCTGTCGGCCGCCGCCAAGTGCATGGTGGTCACCGTGGCCGGGGCGGCCACCGCCCCCCGACATGTGCTCGCCGTCATACCCGGTGACCGCCGGGTGCGGCTCAAACAGCTGGCGCGCGCCTGCGGTGGCGGCAAAGCACAGTTCGCCGACCGGGAGGTCGCCGAGCAACTCGGCGCGGCCGTCAGTGGCTCGATCACGCCGTTCTCCTTCCATCCCGAGCTCAGCGTGGTGGCCGATTCGGCACTGTTCGCGGAGCGGGAACTGTACTTCAACGCCGCGCGACTCGACCGGTCGGTCGCAATCCTCGCCGAGGACTACCGACGGCTGGCGAACCCGCAGGTCGTGACGATTACGTAGAAGATGACCCGGGGCGCACACCTCATCGGAGATGTGCGCCCCAAAAGATTCCCAATCATTCAGAAACGTTTGCCCACGCTTTACTAAAAGCTATTTCCACTTGACGCAACTCGCCTCGTAACAGAGACTTTCGTTCCGGGGGCGGACAATGGCGCGAATTCTCCTGCCGTATATGTCACTCCCGCGGGGATTTTAACGGAATACATACGGGGGATGAACAGGCGTGCTCAGATCGCTGGGTCTCGACTCCGCTGCTGAGGCTGTATACAAGGAAATGCTGAAGGCGCCGACCAGCAGCCCCGCCGACATCGCGCGGCGGCTCGACTGGCCGGAGCCGCGCGTCGCCGAGGCCATGAGCGAGCTGGCCCGGCTGCTGCTCGTCAGACCCTCGTGGCAGGAACCGGACGCGCTCAGACCCGTGGAACCCGAGGTCGGCCTGAGATATCTGCTCGACCGGCAGGAGGCCGAACTGCAGCGCCGGCTCGAGGAGATCGATCGCGGGCGGCGCGAACTGGTCGAGATGGTCGCGGAGTACGCGGACCTCACCCGGTCCCGGCAGCATCCGGACACCGAGCTGCTCACCGGCATCGACGCGATCCGGCTCCGTATCGAATCCCTCGCCACCGGCTGCGACGACGAGGTGCTGGGATTCGTCCCCTCGTCCACCATGTCGAGCGCGAACATCTCCGCCAGCCGCCCCCTGGACAGCAGCGTCCTGGGGCGGGGGGTGCGGATGCGCTCGATCTATCTCGAGAGCATCAAGAACGACGGCGAGACGACCCAGTACGTCCACTGGCTGGCCGAAGGCGGGGCCCAGGTGCGTGTGGCACCCACCCTGCCGCCGCGCATGGTGATCTACGACCGGGCCACCGCCATCGTCCCCGTCGACCCCGACGAGACCGGCAAGGGTGCCCTCGTGCTGCGCGGAGACGGGGTGGTCGGCGCGCTGTGCGAGCTCTTCGAGCGGGTCTGGCAGAGCTCGCGTCCGCTCGGTGAGCCGTCCGCGGCGGACGACTACGGCACCGAGGGCCAGGACACCCCGCTCAGCGCCCGCTCCCAGGCGATCATCGTGCTGCTCGCCAAGGGCTGCACCGACGAGTCGATCGCCCGTCGACTCGGCGTGTCCGTGCGCACCGTGCGCCGGGAGACCGCCGACCTGACCGCACAGCTGGGCGCCAAGACCCGCTTCCAGGCGGGCGCGCTGGCCCTGATGCAGGGCTGGGTGGATCCCGAACTGCTGCGCTGAGACGTCCGCCGCGACGTCGGCGCGAGGTGAAGACGGCATGAAGGCCGCGTGTGGCCACAGTGTGCCGTTGCAGCGTCCTGACAGGTTCAAGCCACCACTTCAGACTTCAACTGCCCACAGAATCGTACTGACGTACCCCTGGTGCTCGAACTCGCCGGGGCCGACGGTCGGTTCGTCTCAGACACAGCAGGGGGAGACAGTGGAGCTGCGCGTACTCGGACAGGTAGAGGCCAGAGACGACGAGGGCAGAGTCATCGCACTGCCGGGCACGAAGGTGCACACGGTGCTCGCGACTCTGATCCTCGCCGACGGCCACGCCGTCTCCGACGACCACCTGAGCACCATGCTGTGGGCCTGGGACCCTCCGGCCACGATGAGCGCGCAGCTCTACACATATGTGAGTCGGCTGCGCAAACGGCTCGGCTCCGACGTGGAGTTGACACGGCGGTCCCGGGGCTACCAGCTGAGCATCCATCAAGTGACCCTAGATATTGAGGAGTTCCAGCGGCACGCTCGCAACGGGCGGGCGGCGCTGGCCCAGGGGCGTCACGACCAGGCCGCGCGGGAGCTGCGGGCAGCCCTGGACCTGGTGCGCGGTCCGGCGCTGAGCAACGTGACCGAGTTCCTCGCGGACGCCGAGCGGCCGCGTCTGGAGGAGATGCGGCTGGCCGCCCTCGAGGACTGGATCGAGGCCGAGCTGGCCCTCGGCCGGCACCACCGGCTCGTTCCCGACCTGACCAGTCTGACCGCCGAACACCCCATGCGGGAGCGGCTGCGCGCCCAGCTGATGACCGCGCTCTACCGCTGCGACCGCCAGGTGGACGCGTTGGCCGTGTTCCGGTCCGGGCGGCGCATCCTCGCCGACGAACTGGGCATCGACCCCGGCGAGACCCTCACCGCCGTCCACCAGGCCGTCCTGGAGGGCACCCTGCCCCGTGTCGTGCCGGCCCGTATCGAGGCTGCGCCCCGGGCGTCCGTGCCGGCGATGCTGCCGGCGGACCTGCCCGACTTCACCGGGCGGCGGGCCGAACTGGCGTGGCTGCGCGCGCGGTTGGAGCCCGGGGCGGGCGACCGTACCCGGCAGGCCTTTGTCACCGGCATGGCGGGCGTCGGCAAGTCCGCCCTCGCCCTGCGCGCCGCCCACGCGCTGCGGGACCGGTTCCCCGACGGCCGGCTCTACGCCGATCTGACCCGGCCGGACGGCGAGCCCCGCGACCCCGCCGGGATCCTGCGCTCCTTCCTGCGCGCCCTCGCGATCGGCCCCGGCGCAGGCGAGGACACCCTCGACGAACTCGTCCGTCTCTACCGCACGCACAGCGCGGGCCGCCGGATCCTGGTCGTGCTGGACAACGCGACCGGCCACGGCCAGCTGTCGGCGTTGCTGCCGACCAGCCCCGAGGCGGCCGTGCTGGTCACCGGCCGGCGTCATCCGCCGGGGGCGTCGGGCCACGACACGGCGGTCCTCGCGCCGTTCACCGACGAGGAGGCGACCCGGCTGCTGGCCACGGTCGCCGGGCCGGAGCGGATCGCCACCGAGGCCGACGCCGCCCGGGAGATCGTCCGTTCCTGCGCGGGGCTGCCGCTGGCGGTACGGATCGCCGCCGTACAGCTGGCCGCGCGCCCGCACTGGCGCGTCGCCCGCCTCGCCGCCCGGCTGGCCGACCCGTGGTCCCGGCTGGACGAACTCACCTACGACAGCCTGGACGTACGCGAGTCGCTCGCGCGCTCCCTGCGCGAGGTGAGCGCCCGCAGCCGGGAGGCACTGCCCGCCCTCGCGGTGTTCGGCACCCGGGAGTTCGTGACCGAGGCGGCCGCGCGACGCCTGCGCACCTCGGAGATCTCGGCGGAGCAGACCCTGGAGGAGCTGGCCGACGCGCGGCTGCTCGAACCGGCCGAGAGGGGCCGAACGGGCCGGCCGGCGTACCGCCTGCACGAACTCGTCCTGCTGACAGCCCTCCCGCCCCGCGTCGAGCTCCCCGCCCTCCCCCACACCGACCCGTGGCGCGGCCTGACCGGCGCCCTGACCCTGAGGCCGGCCGGCTGACGGAGCTTGCCTAACCCTCCGCCCCCCGGGCCCCCCGGCTCTCCGCGCGGACCGTCGGACTGAACGCCACCGTGACCGTCAGCAGCAGCACGAGGGCGCCGACGGCCGCGCCGGTACGGACCGCCCCGAGGCCGGCGAGGGCGTAGCCGCCGAGGAGGGAGCCGAGGGCGTTGGCGCCGGAGGTGAGGAAGGCGGAGGTGCCGGTCACCCGGCCCTGGAGGTCGTCCGGAATGGTGCGGGCCATGTAGACGTTGCCGGTGACGTTGAAGAGGCTGGCGACGAACATGATCCCGCCGGCGACCAGGCCGATGGCGACCGGGCTGGTCAGGAGCGTCAGCGCGGGCATGAGGACCAGCCAGACCAGGTGCCCGAGGACCGCCGTCGTGTAGAGACTGAACCGCGCCGACCACCAGGACGCGGCGAACGCGCCGAGCAGCGCGCCGATTCCCGCCACCGCCGAGACCAGACCGAGGACCGCCGGCGAGCCGCCGTTGTCCTTGATCAGCACCATGAGGGTCAGTCCGAGCACCTGGAAGGCGAGGTTGCTGCCGGCGAAGACGGCTGTCATGATCCGCAGGAACGGCCGCCGCCACAGCCACGCGATGCCGTCCTTGATCTCGATGTGCAGCCGGGCCGGCGGCTCGGTCCTGGCGACGCTGAGGTCCCGGCGGATGAGAACCAGGCACAGCAGGGCGACCGCGTTGGCGACGGCGGTGAACGCGAACGGCAGCCAGCGGACGACGGTGAACAGCAGGCCGCTGAGCGGCTGTCCGAGCAGTCCGATGGCGGCCCCCCGCGCCTGGTTCTGCGCGAGCGCGGCGGGCAGCTGGGTGTCCGGTACGACCCGTCGTACGGCCGCCTGTTCGGCCCGCTGGTAGAAGATGCCGAGGGTGCCCTCGATGAATGCGGCTGCCATCACCAGCGGCACCCACACCCGCCCGGCGAACGCGGCCACGCCCACGGCGGTGAAGGCCAGCAGCCGCAGCGCGTCGCACCACATCAGCACCCGGCGTCGGTCCCAGCGGTCCACCAGGGCGCCTGCGGGCAGCTGGACGAGCAGGTTGGGCAGGGCTCCGGCGAAGCCCACGGAGCCGGTGGCGGCGGCCGACCCCGTCTGCCAGAGGACCAGCATCGGGTAGGCGACCACGCTGACGCTGGTGCCGAACCGGGAGATCCCGGCCCCGACCCACAGCCGTATGAAATCCATGTTGCGGCGCAGTGGTACGACGGCGGTGTCCGGCTGGGCCGTCACATCCGTTTCCGGTGTTTCCAGGGTCACGCGGTCGGTCATTCGGTCGGTCATGCGCAGAGCGTCCGGGCTGTCGCTATCGGGGGCCTATAGGGCCTATAGCCGACCGGCCGATATTTCCCGGGTATAGGCGGTGCGGTCACCCTGGCCCGGTCACGCGTCCGCGTGGCCCGACCGACTCGAAGGGGACCCTCGGCGATGGGCATCAATCCAGCCTGGAAACCGTGTGAAATCAACCCGGATTCCATTTCCGCGGGCGGCGGAGCCGGTGTCGCGGCGCTTGTGGAGTGGCTCGACGGCACATCCGGCATGCAGGACCTGCTGGACCGCGAGAAAGCCCTGGTGTTCCGGGGCTTCGGTGTCACCGAGGAGCAGCTCGGCCCGGTCATGGACCGTCTGCTGCCCCACCGGCTCGCTTATGTGCACGGGAATTCGCCACGCACCAAGGTGGGCGACAACGTGTACACCTCGACGGAGTATCCCGCCGAGTTCACCATCTCCATGCACAACGAGCTCTCGTACGCGCACAGTTGGCCGGCGCGGCTGATGTTCTGCTGCGTGACGGCTGCCGAGTCGGGTGGCGCGACGCCGGTGGTGGACGCGGAGCTGTGGCTCGGATCGCTGGACGACGAGGTGCGCGAGCGGTTCGCGGACGGCGTGCGCTACACGCAGAACCTGCACGGCGGGGTCGGCCTGGGCAAGAGCTGGCAGGACACGTTCGAGACCGACGACCGGGACGCCGTGGACGAGTTCCTGGCCGCGTCGAAGGCGGTCGGTGAGTGGCGGCGCGACGGCAGCCTGCGCGTCACGCAGCTGCGCCCGGCCACGGCGCTGCACCCGCGCACCGGCGCCGAGGTGTGGTTCAACCAGTCCGACCAGTGGCATCCGGCGGCGCTCGGCGACGAGACCGGCGCCGCGCTGGCCAAGCTGCTGCCGGCGGACCAGCTGCCGCAGTCGGTGGCGTTCGCGGACGGGGCGCCGATCCCGGCGGAGTACGTCCTCCAGGTCCGCGACCGCGCGCTGGAGGCGGCCGTCGACGTGGACTGGCGGCCCGGCGACGTGCTGCTGATCGACAACCTCCTCGTGGCACACGGGCGGCGGCCGTTCACGGGTTCCCGGCGGGTTCTCGTGGCGATGTCCGACTGATCGAACCGACGTCGGGAGAACACACTGGTGGCAGCTGGCTGCCATGGCAGCCAGCTGGCTCCCGGGATCACTGACAGCCCCTGTGGACCGTGTGAGGATCTATTCCAACGGGGAGATCGAACGGTTGCCTGAAAAGCGCAACGACTTTCGACAACGGCTTCGAATTCCCCGGCACATGGAATCGGGCATCGGACAGCCGATGTACTGAAATACAGGGGGAACTTCTCATGACCGCCGTCGCACACCTCACCCGCCGCCTCGCACCCGCCACCGCCGTGGCCCTGCTCACCCTCGCCGCGTTCGGCGCCACGTCCGCCGTGCACCACGCCGGCACCGCTGACGCCGCCGGCGTCGAGCTGACCACGGGCATCACCACCACGGCCGTGCACGTGGACGCGACCATGGTCGCCGGGGACAACAACGGGTGGGACTGACCCGCGACTAGAGTCTGGGTCGGCGGACAGCTGGGTGGTGACGGTGGAGGGCGACGCGGTGGCGGCGAGCGGGACGGTACGCGGCCCACGGGATCCCCACCGGGCGATGGCGCGGGCTCCCCACGGGGCCGCTCCACACCCCGCGCACCGGGCGATCCCCCGGGCCCCGCACCGGGCTCTGGTATCGCCCGCGCTGTGGCGGGGCGCCGCCCATCTGGCCGGGGACACCGTGGCGGGACTGGTGGGCCTGACCCTCCTGCTGGTCCTCACCCTCGGCGTCATGCTGCTGCCCGTCGCCCTGATCGGCCTGCCGGTCATGGTGGCGGCGGGCTGGGCCCTGGACCGGTTCGCCGCGGCGGAACGCGTCCGCTACGCCGCGACCTGCGCGCTCGGCATACCCGCCCAGCCGCGCCCCGTCCTCTCCCGCTCCCCGCTCCGCTCGGCGCGCACCCTGGCCACCGCCCGCTGCACCTGGCGGCAACTGGGCTACTGCGTCGCCGTGGTGCCGCTGTCCCTGGTGACCAGCGTGACCGTGGCCCTCGCCTGGGCCGTCCCGCTCACCCTGCTGCCCCTGCCGCTGTACTACGCGCGGCTGGGCGGCGGGCACGCGGTGATCTGGCGGTTCACCGTGGCCTCCCTCGACAGCGCCCTGCTGGTGTCGGGGCTCGCCCTGCTGGCCGGGGTGTTCGTGTCACCGCTGCTGGTCCGCGCGCTGCTCGCCGTCGACACGGCCCTCGCACGCACCCTGCTCGCCCCGCCCCTCGACCTCGAACTCACCCGACGAGTCGAGGAGTTGACGGAGGGCCGGGCACAACTGGTGGCAGCCGTCGAGGCGGAGCGCCGCCGTATCGAACGCGATCTGCACGACGGCGCCCAGCAGCGTCTGGTCGCCGTCAGCATGGCGCTGGGCCGGGCCCTGTCGCGGCTGCGCAAGTCCGGGGACGACGGCACCCGGCAGATCGTCGAACAGGCCCGCGCGGATGCCCGCGAGGCCATCACCGAACTCCGTGACCTGGCCCGGGGACTGCACCCGCCGGTGCTCACCGACCGCGGGCTCGCCGCCGCGCTGTCGGCGGTCGCCGCCCGCGCGCCCGTGCCCGTCACCGTTGACGTCCAGGTGGAGCCCCGGCCGCCGGCCGCCGTCGAGGCGGTGGCCTACTTCGTGGTGACCGAGGCGCTGACCAACGTCGCCAAGCACGCCCAGGCCGACCGGGCCTGGGTGGAGATCCGCCGGAGCGGCGACCGGCTCACCGTCACGATCGGCGACGACGGCCGCGGGGGCGCGGATCCGGCCGGCGGCAGCGGCCTCGCCGGGCTCGCCGCGCGGGTCGCCGGTGTGGACGGCCGGCTGCACGTGACCAGCCCTCCCGGCGGACCGACCCTGATCAAGGTGGACATGCAATGCGGGTAGTGATCGCCGAGGACTCCGCCCTGCTCCGGCAGGGCATCGTGCTGCTCCTCACCGAGGCGGACATAGAGGTGGCGGCGGCCGTCGGCGACGGCGAGGCGCTGCTGCGGGCGGTCGAGGAGCACCGCCCGGACGTCTGTGTGACCGACGTCCGGATGCCCCCCGGCTTCGTGGACGAGGGCCTGCGCGCCGCCCTGGCGATCCGCGCCCAGTGGCCCGGCATCGGGGTGCTGGTGCTCTCCCAGTACGTGGAGGAGCGGTACGCCTCGGAGCTGATCGGCGACCAGAGCGGCGGGGTCGGCTATCTGCTCAAGGACCGGGTGGACGACGTCGACGACTTCGTGGCCGCGCTGGAACGCGTCGCAGCCGGGGAGACAGTGCTCGACCCGGAGGTCGTCAAGCAGTTCCTGACCCGCGGCAACCGCGCCAACCCGCTGTCCGAACTGACCGCCCGGGAACGCGAGGTGCTCGCGCTGATGGCCGAGGGCCAGTCCAACGCGAGCATCGCCGAGGCGCTGACGGTCAGCCACAGTGCGGTCGGCAAGCACATCAACAACATCTTCATGAAGCTGGACCTGCCCCCGGCCGACGGCGCAGGCCACCGCCGGGTGCAGGCCGTACTGCGCTATCTGGGAGCCTGAGATCGAGCCCGACGTCGAGTCCGAGACCGGCGGCCCGCAGCCCATGGCGCCCCCGCGCGGCCACCGGTGGATCGTCGCCGGCGGCCTTGCCGTACTGGCTGTGTCGGTCGCGGCGGTCTCCTTCGGGCTGCTCTTCGTGCTCTCCGCCGACCGCGGCTACTCCCGGTCGTTGCGAGCCGACGCGGCGGACAGCACCCTTCTGAAGGTGGCGGCCGGACGGGCCGGGGTCACACTGGGCCCGGGTACGGACTCCCTGGTGCACGTCGACGCGTCCGGCGACTACGAACAGGCCGCCCCCGAGGTTGCGATTGCCTCCTCCGGCGGCACGGTGAACGTGAAGTCGTCCTGTCAGGAGGGCTGTTCACTGCGACTGCGGATCACCGTGCCCGCGAACCTGGCCGTCGACGTCACGTCCGTCAGCGGCGAGATCAGCACGAGCGGCCTGGGCGGCCGGCTCTCCCTGCGCAGCGACAGCGGCCGGATCAGCGTGTCCGGTTCGGCCGGCACCCTTGTGCTGCACGGCGGTTCCGGCACCGTGGCCGTGACCGATTCCCGCTCCCGCCATGTCACCGTCACCAGCGGCCAGGGCAGCGTCCGCGCCGAGTTCGCCGCTCCCCCGACGAGCGTCGAGGTGTCGACCGGCGACGGCAGCGTGGACCTGGAGATGCCGCAGGACGCCGACTACTCGGTCGACGCCCACGGCGGCGGACCCGCCCCACCCCGGATCAGCCTTCCCGTGGAGCGGGGGTCGAGGCACGCGGTGACGGTGCGGACGGGGAACGGGGCGATCCAGATCCACTGAGCCGGCCCCGTTCCCCGGCGTCTCACCGGCTCATCGCAGCGCTCCCGCCGGCTCCGGGATGCCGTCCAGTTCCTCGTAGCGGGCACCCTGTACGGCGATCAACCGCTGGGTCCTGTCCAGCAGTTCCCCGGCCAGGTCGGCGGTGAGCGATCCACCACCGACCAGCGCCGTGACGGCGTAGTTGTCGAAGCCCGCCGCCAGCAGCTCGCGCCACTCGTCCGCCGTGACTTGGACGTGGGTGATCCGCTGCCGGTCCAGGAACTCGACCAGCTCCCGCGGATCGGCCGTCGTGTCCCGGCCCGCGAGCACCGCGCGGGCGCCCGAGGCGAGGGCCAGGTGCAGCCGCTCGGCCGGGTCGGAAGCGGGCACCAGCCAGGCCGCCCGCCGTGCCGTGCCGAGCACGCCCAGGCCGGCTTCGACCCGTTCGGCCAGCTGCCCGTGGGTGATCGTCACCGGATCGGTGCCGTCCGGGCCGTACGACACCCAGGCCGGCCGGTCCGGGTCGGCGACGCGGTCGGGGGCGGTCGCCGGGTGTGCCTCGATGACAGCCCGTTCGGTGTCCAGCAGCACGCGGGTGCCGGTGAAGCCTGCCGTGCGGTCGGCGTGCGCCGCGTCGGTCACGAGGAGGGCGGCGCCCGCCGCCGTGGCCAGTGATGCGATCCGCTCGGCCGGCAGCGCCGGGTCCAGCGGCAGATATGCCGTGCCGGCCTTCCAGATGCCGTACAGCACCGGCACCAGGTCGGTACCCGCGTCCAGACAGACGGCCACCGGGGCGTCCGGGACCGCGCCCGCGGCGATCAGGTGGTGGGCGATCCGGTTGGCGCGCTCGCCCAGTTCGCCGTAGCTGAGCCGGTCCTCGCCCGCGACCACGGCGGTCGCGTCGGGGTCGGCCGCGGCCCGGGAGGCGACGAGCGCATCGACCGGCACCCGGTCCGGCCCCGCCGCCGGCTCGGGCTCGCGGCGCGCTGCCGGTGCCGTGTCCGGCAGGTAGTTCGCGGCGGCGTCGCCGTCCGGGTCGGCGGCCATCGACTCCAGCACCATCCGGTACATCCGGCCCAGCAGTTCGAGGTTGTCCCGGCTGAGTACGGCGGTGGAGGTGGAGAGGTGGAAGGTGCCCTTGTTCGGGATCACGTTGAGCGTGAACTCGTTGACGCCGTCGTTGAGGCCCTCGGCGACGTCCACCGTGTCGGTGTCGACGTGGTGGAAGTCGAGGTACTCGAACAGGATGTGCAGCAGGTCGCGGCTGTTGCCGGCGGCGCGCTGGATGGCGGGCAGCGGGTAGCGGCGGTGGGACCAGATCTCGGTCTCCTGCCGGTACACCCCCTCCACCAGCTCACGCCAGGTCCGCGCCCCCTTGACCAGCGGGAACGGCAGCGTGTTGAGGTGCATGCCCAGCACCCGGTCGGCGCCCGGCGCCTCCAGTCGGCCGTGGTAGACCACGCCGGTGTGGAAGGCGCCGTCGGCGGTCAGCATGCCGAGCACCTTCAGATGGGCGGCCAGCAGCACGCTCTTCATCGACGTCCTCGCCTCACCGGCGAGCCGCTTCAGGCCCTCCTCCAGGTCGGTGAACGGCACCTTCGTGCCATGGCTCTTCGGCGCGGCGTCGGTCGCCGCCCAGGAAGCGGGGATCGCGACGGGCGCGTGCTCGGCCACCACCGTCCGCCAGAAGGCCTGGTCGTCCGGGCTGTCCAGGGAGGCCAGTTCGGCCGCGATGAAGTCGGCGTAGCGGACCGCCGGTGCCTGGTACGACGCGGGTTCCCGGCCGTCGCGCACGCTGCGGTAGGCCTCCAGCACCTCCATCATCAGGGCGTTGTAGCTCCAGCCCTCCGAAATAGCGTGGTTGTAGGTGAAGTTGAGCCGCCAGGCGTCGCCGGACTCGACCAGTGCCGACACCCGCATCAGCGGGGCCTCGGTCAGGTCGAACACGACGTGCTGCTCCCGGCTGAGGTGCTCGCGCTTCAGGGCGAGCAGTTCGGCGCCCTCGTGGCCGCGTACGTCGACCATGCGCACCGGGTACGGCGCGGTGGCGTGCACCAGCTGGAGCGGCCTGGAGAAGTCCTCCAGGTGCATCGAGGTGCGCAGGATGTCGTGCCGGGCCACCACGATGTCCACGGCCCGCTGGAGGGCGTCCAGGGAGAACGGCCGCTCGTCACGGATCTTGAACGAGTTGACGTTGTGGTAGAGGCTGCGGCCGTGCGGGGAGGCGGTGGCCAGCATCTCGACGAGCATGCCGGTCTGCACCTGGGACAGCGGATACGCGTCCGTCACGTCCGCCGGGAGCAGCGCGCGGTCCTCCTCGCCGATCAGCGCGAACGGCTTGACCGCCCGCACCAGTGACCCGCCGCCCTGGCCCGCCACCTGCACGGCGAGCGCGGCGACGGTCTTCAGCTCGAAGACGTCCGGGATCGACACGTCGTACCCGGCGGCCCGCAGCGCGCCCACCAGCCGCACGGCCCGCATCGAGTCGCCGCCGAGGTCGAAGAAGCTGTCCTCGACGCCGACACCGACCAGGTCCAGGACCTCACCCCAGATCGCGGCCAGCCGCTCCTCGACCGGGGTCCGCGGGGCGACATGGGCGGCACCGGCGAACGCGGTGCGGTCCGGCGCGGGCAGCGCACTGAAGTTGATCTTCCCGCTGGGGTTCAGCGGCAGCGCGTCCAGGACCACGAAGGCCGACGGGATCATGTAGTCGGCCAGGGTGGCCGCCAGGTGCCGGCGCAGCGCCGCCGGTGCGACGCCGGTGCCGCGCCCGACGACGTACGCGACGAGCGACTTCTCGCCCTCCTCGTTCGCGCGGACCGTGACGATCGCGTCCCGCAGCTCCGCGTGCTCGCGCAGCGCGGCCTCGATCTCGCCCGGCTCGACCCGGTAGCCGCGGATCTTGATCTGGTTGTCGGCGCGCCCGAGGAACTCGATCGTGCCGTCCTCCAGCCGCCGCCCGAGGTCACCCGTGCGGTAGAGCCGCGCCCCCGCCGGACCGAACGGGTCCGGCACGAACCGCTCCGCCGTCAGCTCCGGCCGGTCCAGGTAGCCCCGGGTCACGCCGGGCCCGCCGACGTGGAGCTCGCCGGGCACGCCGACCGGCACCAAGTGCCCTGCCGGGTCCAGCAGATGGATGCTCACGTCGTCGATGTTGCGGCCGAGGACACTGCGGGCCGGGTCGTCGAGGTCCTCCGGGCGCAGTACATGGGCGGTGCAGTGCACGGTGATCTCGGTCGGCCCGTACTCGTTGACCAGCATCGTCCGCTCCAGGCCCACCCGGTCCAGCCAGGGCCGCAGCTCGGTGACGTCCAGCCGCTCGCCGCCGAACACGATGGCTCGCAGAGCCAGTTGGCCGATCCGGGGATCGCCCGCGCCGGCCAGCGCGGCCAGGCCTCGGAACGCCGAGGGGATCTGGCAGAGCACGGTGACCTGTTCGGCGACGAGCAGGTCGAGGAGGTCGTCGGGTGAGCGGCCCACCAGGGGCTCCACCATGACGAGCCGTCCGCCGTGCAGCAGGGCGCTCCACATCTCCTGGACGCAGAAGTCGAAGGCATAGGAGTGCGACTGCGTGCACACGTCGGCGGCGCTGAAGTGCATCCGCTCCTGCATGGCGGCGAACATGCGCAGGATGTTGCCGTGCGGTACGGCGACGCCCTTGGGCATGCCGGTCGAGCCGGAGGTGTAGATCACGCAGGCCAGGTGCTGGGCCAGGGCCGGGGTCACCGGGTCGTGGGCGGGCTGCGCGGCGAGCAGCGCGGCGTCGTCGGCGTCGTCCAGCAGGACCGTCGGTCCGTCGAACGCGCCGGTGAGCCGGGCGGCGTGCGCGCTCTGGCCGACCAGGACGGCCGCTTTGGCGTCGGCGAGCATGTAGGTCAGCCGCTCGGCCGGGTTGGCCGGGTCCAGCGGCAGGTAGGCCGCGCCGGACTTCAGCACGCCGATCAGGGCGGGGACCAGGTCCGCGTCCCGGTCGAGCGTGACGCCGACGACCGTGTCGGGGCCGACGCCGAGCGCGATGAGCCGGTGCGCGATGCGGTTGGCCCGCTCGTTGAGTTCGCGGTACGTCAGGGTCGTACCGTCGCTGGTGAGCGCGCCGGCGTCCGGGGTGCGGCCCGCCTGCCGGGCGAAGGCCTCGTGGACCGTGCCGGACACCTGATGGGTGGTCCGGGCGGCGCCGGCCGCCAGCAGCGACTCCCGCTCGGCGGGCGGCAGATGGACGGCCCCGGCGTCGCCGTGCGGGTCGGCGGCCATCGCCTCCAGGACCAGCCGGTACATGGTGCCGAGCCGCTCCAGGTTGCCCCGGGTGAGCACGTCGGCCGTGGTGTTCAGCGCGATGTGCCCGTTGTTCGCGACGACGCTCAGCGGGAACTCGGTGCCGCCGTCGCCCAGGTTGCCCCGGACGTCGACGGTGTCGGTGTCGACCTGGTGGAAGTTCTGGTGGTCGAAGATCACCGAGATGAGCCGGCCGGTGGAGCCCGTGGCGCGCTGGATCGCGGGCAGCGGATAGCGGCGGTGGGACCACATCTCGGTCTCCTGCCGGTACACGCCCGCCACCAGTTCGGCCCAGGTGCGGGCGCCCTTCACCAGGGGGAACGGCAGCGTGTTGAGGTGCATGCCGAGCACGCGGTCCGAGCCCGGGGCCTCCAGCCGGCCGTGGTGCACGATGCCGGTGTGGAAGGCCTCCTCCTGGGTGATCATGCCGAGCACCTTGAGGTGGGCGGCGAGCAGGACGCTCTTCATCGAGGTCCGGGCCTCACCGGCGAGCCTGCGCAGCCCCTCCTCCAGATCCGCGAACGTCACCCGTCGGCCGTGCCGTTCGGCGCGGCCCCCGTCCCCGGCCCAGGCCGCCGGCAGCGTGAGCGGGCTGTGCCCGTCCACGACCGCCTGCCAGAAGGCCTGGTCACCGGCGTCGGACAAGGCGGCCTGCTCGGCGGCTACGTAGTCGGCGTACCGCACGGCCGGCGCCTCGTACCCGCCCGGCTCCTGCCCGTCGCGCAGGGCACGGTAGACGTCCAGCAGCTCCATCAGCAGGGAGTTGAGGGTCCACCCGTCCGTCACGGCGTGCAGGTGGCTGGCGGTGAGCCGCCACGCGTCGGCGGACTCGATGTGCGCGGCGATCCGCAGCAGCGGCGCGGCCGTCAGCTCGAACCCGGCGGCGTGCTCGCCCTCGACGTACTCCTTCGCCCGACGGTCCTGCTCCTCGGCGGACAGGCCGCGCAGGTCGTGCACGGTCAGCGGGATCTCTGCATCGGCGTGCACGAACTGCAGCGGCTGGGACCAGCCGGTCAGGTGCACAGACGTGCGCAGGATGTCGTGCCGTGCCGCCACCGTGGCGAGCGCCTCCCGCATGGCCTCCTCGTCGAACGGCCGGGTGTCCGGGATCCGGAAGGAGTTGATGCTGTGGTACACGTCGTCGCCGTCGGCCGTCATCAGCTCGATGAGCATGCCGGTCTGCACCTGGGTCAGCGGATACGCGTCCACGACACCCGCGGGGAGCGCGGCCCGGTCCTCGTCACCGATCAGCTCGAACGGCGCCACGGTCGCGATCAGCGAGCCACCGTCACCACCCTCACCGGCGCCCTGGCCGTCGATCCGGGCCGCGAGCGCGGCGACGGTACGCAGCCGGAAGACATCCGGGATCGACAGGTCGAGCCCGGCGGCCCGCAGAGCCCCCACCAGTGTGACGACCCGCATCGAATCGCCGCCGAGGTCGAAGAAACTGTCCTCGACACCGACCCGCTCCAGCCCGAGCACCTCGGCCCAGACCGCCGCGAGGCGTTCCTCGACCGGGCCCCGGGGTGCGACGTACTCGGCGGACGAGTGGGCGGCGAGGTCGGGTTCGGGCAGGGCGCGCACGTCGACCTTGCCGTTGGCGGTCAACGGGATCCGCTCGATCGCCGTGTACGACAACGGGACCATGTACTCCGGGAGCGCCTGGGCGAGATGGGCCCGCAGCCGCTCGCCGCGCAACTCCCCGCCCTCGGCCGGTACGACGTAGGCGACGAGCCGCTGGTCGCCCGGCACGGGCTCGTGAACCGTCACGACCGCGCCGCGCACCGACGGGTGTTCGCGCAGCCGCGTCTCGATCTCACCGAGTTCGACGCGGAAGCCTCGCACCTTCACCTGGCTGTCGATCCGCCCGAGAAACTCGATCGATCCGTCCGGCAGGAACCGGGCCAGGTCGCCGGTGCGGTAGAGGCGCGAACCGGCAGGACCGAAGGGGTCCGGCACGAACCGCTCGGCCGTCAGCCCCGGCCGCCCCAGATACCCACGGGCCAGCGCCGGACCACCGACGCACAGCTCACCCGGCACCCCGACCGGCACCAACTCGCCGTCGGAGCCCAGCAGATGGATGCTCAGGTCGGCCAGCGGACGCCCGATGATGCTGCGGCCCACCTCCCCGAGGTCCTCCGCGCCGAGCGGGTGGAAGGCGCACTGCACGGTCGCCTCGGTCGGACCGTACAGGTTGACCAGCACCGGGCTGTCGAGCCCGCGCGCGGCCACCCACGGAGCGAACTCCGCCGGCTCGATCCGCTCGCCGCCGAAGCCCGCGAGCCGCAGGGCGAGCTGCCCGATCCGCGGGTCACCGGCCGCGGCCGCGGCGGCGATCCCCCGGAACGCCGACGGCGTCTGGAACAGGGTCGTCACCCGCTCCCGCACCATCAGGTCGAGCAGATCGTCCGGGGACCGGCTGACGTCCGGCGGTACGACGACCAGCCGGCCGCCGTGCAGCAGCGCGCCCCACATCTCCCACACCGACACGTCGAACGCGTAGGAGTGCAGCAGCATCCACACGTCGTCGGAGGAGAACCCGGCGAACGACTCCCCCATGCCCGGGTACAGCCGCACCACGTTGCCGTGGGTGAGGCCGACGCCCTTGGGCAGACCGGTCGAGCCGGAGGTGTAGATCACGTACATGAGGTTGTCGGGCCGTACGGCCGTCTCGGGCGTGGAGACCTGGCGGGCGGCGATCGCGGGCGCGTCGGCGTCGACCAGGACGCGGGTGCCGGTGAACTCCAGCTCGGGCAGGGCGGAGTGGGTGATGAGCAGGGTGGCCTGTGCGTCGGACAGCATGTACGCCAGCCGCTCGGCCCCGACAATGGTCTCGGGACCGGCGCCGGACGCGATCAGGTGATGGGCGATCCGGTTGGCCCGCTCGTCCAGCTCCCGGTACGACAGGGTCGTACCGCCGAAGGTCAGCGCGGGCGCGTCGGGCGTACGGGCGGCCTGCTCGGCGAACAGCTCGTGGACACACCGGTCCACCGGGAGCTCGGC